>SVFJ01000013.1 GCA_015056925.1 Lachnospiraceae bacterium
GGTCTTAGAGGTTTTCAGGTTGGTGGTGCACAGGTATCAGAGAAGCACTGCGGTTTTGTGATTAATAAAGAACAGGCAACGGCTACGGATATTTACCGGCTGATTCAGGAGGTTCGTACAAGAGTGGCGGCAGAGTTTGGAGTGACTCTTGAGACAGAAGTGATTTGTTTAGGAGAGTTTTCGTAGTTTTCATACATGAGAAAGGAATGTTTGTATGAGATTTGTCATAGTGACCGGTATGAGCGGTGGCGGTAAGAGTATTACCATGAAGATGTTGGAGGATGCAGGATATTATTGTGCAGATAATATGCCTGTTGCTTTGATTGAAAAGTTTATGGAACTGTTATCCATGCCAAGCTGTGAGATAGAGAAGGTTGCTCTTGGATTGGACGTTAGAGCGGACCAGTCCTTTGATGATGTGAATAGTCTGATTGAGAGATTACGTGCAAATGGATATCCGTTTGAGGTTTTATTCCTGCAGGCGTCAGATGAAGTGCTTTTAAAGCGATATAAAGAAACCCGTCGTCTTCACCCGCTTTCTTCGGATGGAGACCTGATGCGTGGTATTCAACAGGAGCGTAAGGTGCTAAGCTGCATTAAGACACAGGCAGATTATATTATTGATACAACCAATCTTTTGACAAGAGAGCTTAAGGAAGAGCTTGACCGTATCTTTGTAAAGGATGAAAAGTATAACAATCTGATGGTAAATATTGTATCCTTTGGGTTTAAGCATGGTATTCCACAGGATGCAGATTTGGTATTTGATGTCAGATTTTTGCCAAATCCATTCTACATCGATGATTTAAAGCAGAAGACAGGTCTTGATAAAGAGGTACAGGACTATGTTATGGGGTATGATGAAGCAAAGGAATTCATGGTGAAGCTTGAGGATATGGTGCGCTTTCTCATTCCACAGTATGTGAAAGAAGGGAAGTACCAGTTGGTCGTAGCCATTGGCTGTACGGGTGGACAGCATCGAAGTGTTACACTTGCAGGAGAGCTTTATCATCGTTTGTATAATAATGGTGAGTATGGTGTGACATTGCGTCATCGAGAGATTAAGTCATGATTTAGAAGGAAGGCAAAGGGGTAGACAGTTGTCATTTTCAGCAGAGGTAAAGGAAGAATTAGTAAAGCAGATGCCTGGAGCAAAGCATTGTCAGATAGCAGAGCTGGCGGCAATATTACAGTATGCAATGGCAGTACATAAGGATGAAAAGGGGCATTTTTACATTGAAATGCATGAAGAATCTCTTTTTCCAACAAGAAAATGCTTTACAATATTGAAGAAAACATTTAATATAGGCAGTGTGGCTGAAACTCTTACAGAGCTGTTGACAGATGGCGAAGTAGTGAATAAGATAATAATGTCCATTAAGTATCAGGACGACAGCCATACAGTGAGTCCTTTGGTTGTGAAGAGTGCCTGCTGTAAGAGAGCGTTTTTAAGAGGTGCGTTCTTAAGCATTGGTTCCATGAGTAATCCTGAGAAGGGATATCATCTGGAGTTTGTATGTGAGAATTGGAAGCAGGCAGTTCAGATACAGGATATGCTACATACATTTGATATAGAGGCTAAGATAGTACAGCGTAAGCGTTATCAGGTGGTTTATATCAAGGAGAGTGAAGGCATTGTTGAGCTTTTGAATGTTATGGGAGCTCATGTCGCATTGATGAATTTGGAGAATCTGCGTATTCTAAAGGATATGCGTAACTCCATTAACAGAAGAGTTAATTGCGAGGCTGCAAATATTACTAAGACAGTTAATGCAGCAACGAAGCAAATAGAGGATATTGAGTATATCAGGGACCACTATGGATTTGATAGCTTGTCTGATAATCTGCGAGAGATTGCAGTGGTCAGATTAGAATATCCGGAAGCAACACTTAAAGAGCTTGGTGAGTGCCTGGAGCCTAAAGTAGGTAAGTCAGGTGTGAACCATCGCCTGCGTAAGCTGAGTGAATTAGCAGACAGATTACGCGGCTAAAGAGGAGGAAAAACTATGATTCAAAAATCTATGACAATCCATTTAGATAATGGATTAGAGGCAAGACCGGTAGCTGTATTTGTACAGGTAGCCAGCCAGTACGAGAGTTCAGTTTTCGTAGAGGTAGAGGATAAGAAGGTCAACGCGAAGAGCATTATGGGTATGATGAGCCTTGGACTTGATAATGGTGAAGAGCTCACAGTGGTTGCAGACGGCTCTGATGAGGCAGATGCTATCGCACATATCGAGAGATTTTTAAACGGACAGGATGAATAAGACATATAAAAAAACTCCGCAGCATGCGGAGTTTTTTATTTCATAAATTCGGGTTTGCATGAGCCATGCACATCTATGTCGAATAGTCTGTGGGAGCTTGCTCACAAACAGACATATTCGTGCATAGATGTATACGGCGACGCCGTTCGATGAACAAGCGCCGTAGGCGCTGTGAATCGAGCATGCGAATGCAATGTCGAGCTAACGGACGGCACTCTGCCCTTCTCCACGAAACGGTCTATGGTTTAACACAAAAGTAGACGCTACGAGTAAAGTTTTTCTAAGCGTTTTTATTTAGGGAGTCTAAGACATACGCAACCGACACATATTCGGCGTCCATGCCTCACTATGTGTCTGCCGCCTTCATCCAAGCGGCGGCTTGCTATATACTCTAAAAACACCAAGAAAAACTAGCTACTCTCCGCAATACTTTTGCTTATAAATCCATAGACCTTTTCTGTTGTGGAGAAGGGCAGAGTTCCTGTGTACATAATAACTCCGTTTTTTATTCGACGCACTAGGCGCAAGCCCTAACAGGTTTCATGCAGAAAGCATTGCGTAGGGTGTTAGAGTTTCTTAGTGCTTTTAGAGTACATAGGAAACTGCCGACTGGACGGAGGCAGTAGGCGACAATCTGAGGCATGGATGCCGAATCGTCGCCGGTTCCGTACGTAGAGGATACTTAAATAAAAGCACCTAGAAACTCTTAGCCCGAAGCTCTAGCTTTCGAATGAAACCTGTTAGGGCGGACGCCGAGACACCTCGACAAACCCGAATTTGTAAAAAACATCGCATCTGCAATGCAGGTGCGATGTTTTATAAGTGTGCTGTAAAGCGCACGAGTTATTAAGCTTTGTTTTCGCTTCCGAGTACGTTTGTAATCTTGTGAGCAACAAGAGCCTTAACGTTAGCACGACCAACCTTGAGATATTCTCTTGGGTCGAAAGCTGCAGGATTGTTGTATAATACTTCACGAACACCAGCTGTCATTGCAAGACGAAGGTCTGAGTCAATGTTAATCTTACATACAGCACTTCTAGCTGCCTGTCTTAACATCTCTTCCGGAATACCGATAGCATCGTCAAGCTTACCACCATTAGCATTGATTGTCTTAACATACTCCTGTGAAACGCTTGATGCGCCATGAAGTACGATTGGGAAGTTAGGAAGACGATTGCTGATTTCGTCAAGGATATCAAAACGAAGCTGTGGCTTCTGACCAGGCTTGAACTTGAAAGCACCGTGGCTTGTTCCGATAGCAATAGCAAGGGAATCAACACCTGTCTTCTCAACGAACTCTTCAACCTCATCTGGATGTGTATAGCTAGCATCTTCAGCAGATACATTAACATCATCTTCAATACCTGCGAGCTGTCCAAGCTCACCTTCTACTACAACACCCTTTGAATGAGCGTAATCTACAACTCTTCTTGTTAATTCGATATTATCCTTAAATGAATGGTGAGAACCATCAATCATAACGGAAGTAAATCCGCCGTCGATACATGACTTACAGATTTCAAAATCTGCACCGTGGTCTAAGTGAAGTGCTACAGGAATATCATACTGCATTAAAGCTGCTTCAACGAGCTTTACTAAGTAATTGTGATTTGCGTAGTTTCTAGCACCAGCAGATACCTGAAGAACGATAGGAGAGCGAAGCTCACCAGCTGCTTCTGTGATACCCTGCACGATTTCCATATTGTTTACATTGAAAGCACCAACTGCATAGCCGCCTGCATATGCCTTGGCAAACATGTCTTTAGTAGTAACTAATGCCATAGTTAAACCATCCCTTCTCGATTTAAATTTATTTTATTACATCATAAAATACTTTAACTAATAATTAAAGTATTTTATCTATGCCTATAATATACCCAGTGATACAAATAGTCAAGTTATGCGAAGAGAAAACAATAAACTAAGCAATAAATGGGAAGTACGTAAGATAATTTGAAAAAAGGTAGATAGTATTCGTAATCCGTAGTTCGATATGAAATAAAAGTGCGTAGTGAGAATATTTATGGTAAACTTAAAAATATCTATGAGAGCAGAAGATGAAAGGGTAAGGTTATTGGGATGAATTACGACAAAATACTACAGTTTAAAGGGACATGGAGAAACTATCAGGCGAGAGCCTTAGAGAATGCGGTGAAGTATTTGCAGGATGGAAAGGTACATATTGTAGCGGCACCGGGGTCAGGTAAGACTACACTTGGAATAGAGTTGATTAAGAGAATGCAGAGTCCGACGTTGGTGCTTGCACCGTCTATTACGATTCGTGAACAGTGGGTAGCTCGTATTGTATCGGGATTCTTATGCGAAGGCGTGAAGGCAGAGGACTATATTTCACAGGATTTACGAGACCCAAGAGTCATTACCGTTGTTACTTATCAGGCACTTCATAGTGCACTTAGACGTGAGAAATGTGATGGTAAGGGTGAAGAGGATGAGGGAATTGATTATACAGACTTTGATGTGATAGCCATGATTCGTGACAATGCGATTGGTGTATTCTGTCTGGATGAGTGTCATCATCTGCGAAGTGAATGGTGGAAGGCATTAGAAGAAGTCAGAAATGCCTGCAACGGCATTCGCATGATTTCACTTACAGCAACACCGCCATATGATTCTTCACCGTCTATGTGGAAGCGTTATATAGATATGTGTGGTGAGATTGATGTGGAGATTAGTATTCCGGAGCTGGTAAAGGAGGGAAGCCTTTGCCCTCATCAGGATTATGTATATTTTAATTATCCGACAAAGGAAGAGCAGAAGCTGGGCGATAAAGAGCTTCTGAAGTCTAAGGGGAAGATTCAGAGTATTCGTGACATTGTAGCGCATGAGCATAAGTCCTTTGGGGATGAGCTGAGACTGTTGATTTTGACCGACTTTATTAAGAAGGAATATGAGAAGGCGGTAGGTGACGAGACCAAGGAGGTTTACGAGCTTGGCGTTGTTCCTTTCTTTGAGATATTGAGAAGGGATATTGAAGAGAGGTTAAAGCAGCCACAGACCACGGAGACAGAAGTGCAGAAGGAGAGTACCGCAGAGCAGTTTGAGAAAGCGGATAGTGCATCGGTTGGACAGACAGATTTGTCACAGGTTGGTGTACAGCAGGTTAAGAAATTAAGACTTGGTGTCTTATGTGGAACTTTAGTAGTTATCCCAGCGGAGGCAAAGGAAGCTTTAGAAAAAGCAATAGAAGGTATTGGAAGAGTCACCTTATCTAGTATAGGACAGCTTGCAGAGACAGATTATCTTAAGGTTGATGCAGTAGGTGATGCACATTTCCTGACCGCAGCAGTAACGGAAATCTTTACACAGGGTTATATGCAGGTATTGGTTGGAACAAAGTCGCTCTTAGGTGAGGGCTGGGATTCACCATGCATCAATTCACTGATACTTGCAAGCTTTGTTGGCTCTTTTATGCTGAGCAATCAGATGCGTGGCCGTGCGATTCGTGTATTCAAAGATAAGCCTGATAAGACCAGTAATATCTGGCATTTGGTATGTATCAATCCGTCTCACTATGATAGCGGAGCGATGCGCTTGCTGTCTACCTTGCAGGAGGACCAGCAGGAGAACGATGACATGGCACTGTTGGAGAGACGTATGGAGCATTTCATGGGGCTTCATTATACGAAGGAAACCATTGAAAGTGGTATGGGCAGAATGAGTATTATCAAGCCTCCATACACACCGGAGCATATTGCCCAGATGAATGCCCAGATGCTGGCACTGTCTGCCGACCGTGATGACTTAAAGGAGCGTTGGCAGAAGGCACTTGCCATCTATAAGAAGCCAAAGCTTTCAGGACGTGAAGAAGCAGAGCGCGAGAAGCAGGCTGAAAAGAAGGAAAAAGAAAAGAAGAAAAAGAACAAGAAGCGTAAGAAGAGCTTTTGGAAGAAGGCATGGAAGTTTCTTGCAGGTGCAGCAGCTGTGGGGTATGTGCTGTTGAAGTTTTTCTTGTAAAGCAAAGAGATAGAATAAAGGTAATTCGGAAAGAGAAGGTATCAGGATGAGGCAGGGATTATTGGAAAAGGTGAGGCTAGGAAAAGTATTATATGAAAATCCGCTATCAGGAGATTTGGATATAGCAGATTTTCATTTGGAAGGAAGAGCAAAGATTACCTTTCCGAATGGACGTATGAGAATGGAAAATGAGTTGGATGCTACACAAGGACAGAAGGCAAATTATGTGCTATGGTGTCCGGAAAGCTTTCCTTCAGACGTTTATATAGAATGGGATTTTCTCCCGATTCAGGAACCGGGCTTATGCATATTATTTTTTGCAGCACAGGGACGAAATGGTGAGGACTTATTTTCTGAGGCATTGGTACCTAGAACGGGAGAATATGTTCAGTATCATCATGGGGATATAGATGCATTCCATGTATCTTATTTTAGAAGAAAAGAATTGGATGAGAGAGCTTTTCATACCTGTAATCTTAGAAAAAGCTATGGATTTCATCTTGTAGCACAGGGAGGAGATCCCATTCCGGATGCAGATGAGGTGACTGAACCATATAAGATATCTGTCTTAAAATATAAGAATCAGGTAGCATTTTATATAAATGAATTGGAAATCTTTTCTTTTGAAGATGATGGAACAACATATGGTCCTATGCTGAATGGAGGAAAGATAGGGTTTAGACAGCTGGCACCGTTGGTTGCGGAATACGCAAATTTAAAGGTTTACAACGTAGAAGAATAATGGGTGGAATATAGTAAAATGGATATCAATCAATTATTAAAGACAAAGAAAAAAGTAACCTATAAGGTGCTTGTATTTCGATATATTTTTCTATTTGCAAGTGTTGTTTTGTTGACATTTGGAATATATGCAGTCTACGATTATCATCAAGGGGTAAAAGAAAATGCTAAAAGGCAGGCACAGAATACAGCAGTCAGAATAGTATCACTAAACGATGAGAGGCTAACGAATTTAAGACAGTATTACGTGACCATGGCGGAGAATGATTCGATACAGTGGATGCTCGACAATAGCATTGAATATTCGAATTACAGTAATTATAAAGCAGCATATGATGATATGTGTTCTAAAGGCATTTTTGGTGATTATATAGGTAATTTTACATTTGCTAATTTTAAAACCGGATGGGTATTAAGTAATAAAGGAATGTTTCCGTCATATGAGACCTATAATTGGGATACGTTAGTCGGTATTTATGAAGAGAAGAACGAAATTGCGAAAAAAAACTATTGGTCATATGATGAAGGAGTCCAATTAAAAAGTGCAGTAGATCGGAAATATCGTGTGACGGTAGAAAACGATGGATTGAATTTTATAATGCATCTTCCTTTTTCATCATTTAATACGTTTGCAGTGTTTATTGCCAACATTGACATGGATACTTGGCGAGGATGGCTACACGAGGGATTGGGAGAATCAGAAAAGATAGCAGTCATCAGTCAGGAAGGAGAGGTAATATATGCTTCAGATGATGATATAAAAGCAGAAGGACTTGCATTATTGCAGAAGGATGAAATAGAAGGATTTACTAAGATTGATACAAATCGTTATGCAATATATGGTTCAGATTCAGAGATTCTTGGTTGGAGGTATTATATATTCAGTGAAATTGGCGGTGGACAGGCAAAGATGAAATTTCCAAATACAATCTTGTTTGTCATGTTTTTGCTGATTGCATTATGTTTTTATATAACCAGTCATCTGATTTATTTACCGATTAATACATTGATGAAGGATGTTGCAGGAGCAGATGGTGAAAGAAAGATTATTGATGGAAATGAGTTGGAATATCTTGCAGGAAGCTATCAGAATCTAAAGCAGGATAAGCAGGCACTGGAAGGACTTTTGTATCAGCAACAGGATAAATTGCAGGAGCTCTTTGAACTGCGTCTGCTTCATGGCGAGGTAAGTACAGATGAATGGGATGAGTATTTGGAAGGATTTAAGCTTCGTTCATGGAAATATTTTGCTACAGCAGTAGTAATTCTGAATCTTCGAGATGAAGAAGTACAGAGTATGGTAAATGAAGATGTAATCTGTCTTAAATTGTTACAAGAGCTTCCTGAAGAAATTAAGAAAAAAGCATGGATGCCGCCAATTTATAATGCTAGTGCGATTTTTGCAATCTTTGCTGAGGATGATGAAGATGCTTTATTACATAAAATCAGAGAGTTCTATTGCGAGATGCAAGAGTATTCTAAGAAAATGTGCGATTATCATATTCTGATGGGAGTCAGTGCAACACATACGAAGTATCATCACATTAGAAACGCATACAGAGAAAGCATACATGCATTAACAATCAATAATGAAATGATTATTTCCTCTCAGGACAAGAAAGAAAATGAGAATCAAGAGAGTATCATGCCGGATTGTCGTTTTTATCTAACAAGAAATGTTAGCGTAGGAAGTCACTACGAGTATAAATTTGAAGAAGAGATTAGAACAGCGATTAAGTCGGTAGATAAGATACGATGCTATGATATTACAGATGCTTTTACTAGATATCTTTCACAGACACAAGAGAGTAATGAAGCTTTGTTGATTTATACCTTGCGTTATGTGAATACCATTTTGCTGACAGCAGTAGAGGCAGACATCAATCTGTCAGAGCTGTATCCAGATGGGTTAAAGAAAATATATCGCGAGTTGTGGGAAGTAATAGAGCCTGATAGAATCAGACGATATATAAAGTGGAAGTTTATCGATCCTGTGATTTTAAAACGTACTGAATATATGGAGCAGCATACATATTCTATGATTGAAGAAATAGAGAAACTGATTGCGGATCGATGTGGAAATATTTCTTTGACAGAGTGTGCAGATATACTAGGTGTGCATCAGACTTATATTTGGAAAGTGTTAAAGATGGAACGGGGAAAGGCCTTCAGTGATTATGTGGAAGAGTATAAGTTAGAGGAAGCAAAGCGTTTATTATTAGAAACCAAGCTTACAGTTGCAGAGATTGCAGAACAGTTAAATTATACAAATGCGCAAAATTTCATTCGTTTCTTCAGTAAGAGTACTGGTGTCACACCGGGAAAATTTCGCAAATTGTATTAAATATAGTAGTAAAACAAATAAAAGAGAATAATCATTTTGTTTATCGCTCATAAATTGAGTATATAAAATGATTATTCTCCTTTTCTTTTGCACAAAAACAGGTTACATAATTGTATACTTTGTACAAAAAATACGGCTAAATGGGGGTAAAAAAGAAAATGATTATAGATGTTATGTTGACTGCGAGGTAAAATTGCACCATAAGTTAATGCGAATAAAATAATTTGTGAGCAATTTATCCAAATGTATTCGCATAAGGTATTTATAGGAAAGGTGGTTTCTTATGTTTGGAAGGAAAGCAAAAAATGTTGTCATTCTTTCTGATGGAAGAACAATTACACTAAATAGGATGAGTACATGGCAGTACATGAAGCAGCATAAGTGGTTGTACATAATGCTTTTGCCAGGACTTTTATACTTTATCCTGTTTAAGTATGTGCCAATGGGAGGATTGGTTATCGCATTTAAGGATTACAGTCCATTTTTAGGAATATGGGACAGTAAATGGGTAGGTTTTGGACAGTTTAAAAGGTTCTTTGATACACCTGATTTCTTCCGATTGCTGAGAAATACTTTAGGAATTAGCTTGATGCAGTTAATAGTGTATTTTCCGGCACCAATTATTCTTTCATTATTTTTAAATGAAGTAAGACATAACGGTTACAAGAGAACAGTGCAGACATTGGTATATATACCACACTTTGTATCATGGGTTATTGTTGCCAGCTTGACATATCAGCTATTTAATGTTTCAGATGGTGTAATAAATGTTATCTATAAGGCAATTACAGGTAGTACATTTGATGTTTTATCTAAGGGAACAGCTTTTTGGGGATTAATCGTAGGGCAGGATATCTGGCGTGAAGCTGGATATGGAACGATTATTTACCTTGCAGCTCTGGCAGGTGTAGACCAGGAGATGTATGAGGCGGCAAGAGTTGATGGAGCTGGAAGATGGAGACTTATGTGGAATATTACATTACCTGCAATCAAAGGAACTATCATTATGATGTTAATCCTTAGGGTCGGTGGATTGTTAAATACAGGTTATGAGCAGATATTCTTAATGAGAAATGATTTGAATATTGCGTTTGCAGATGTATTTGATACCTATATTTATACTCGTGGTATTCAAAATGGACAATATTCATTCTCATCTGCAGCAGGTATGTTTAAGTCAATTGTCGGTTTAATCTTGGTGCTTGGATCTAATAAGATAGCAAAGATGACTGGTGAAAGCGGAATCTATTAAGGAGGTCTTATGGCAGGATTAGTTAAAACACAAAAAGGTAGTAAAGTGAAAAAAAGCACCGGCGATAGGATTGTAGATGTCATTATTTATATCGTGTTAGGTTTAGTTGCTTTATCAACAGTATTACCGTTCTTATATGTATTGGCAGGCTCTTTTGCAACAGATAAGGAGCTTACAGAGAAAGCATTTTTCATTATCCCAGAGGTATGGTCTTTAAATGCATATAAGTATGCGATTAAAACAGCAAATATTTTGCGTGGATTACGTAATTCCGTTATATTGACTTTGGCAGGAACAGTTTTGTGCATGGTATTTTCTTTAACATTTGCATATCCATTGTCAAAGAAGCATTTTAGAGGACGTAATCTGGTATTAAATATGGTTATCATTACCATGCTATTTGGTGGTGGTATGATTCCATGTTACTTGGTATATAACGCATATGGATTATATGACAGCTATTGGGCATTAATTTTACCAGCATTAATCAATCCTTTTAATATGATTATTATTAAGAATTTCTTCCAAGAGCTTCCACAGGAGCTAGAGGATGCAGCTTATATTGATGGATGTAGTGATTTAAGAACCTTCACACATATTATACTTCCATTGTCAAAGCCGGTAATTGCTTCTATTTCTTTGTTTTATGGAGTAGGATTTTGGAATGACTATTTTTCTTCTATGATTTATTTAAAATCAGCAGAAAAATTTCCGATTCAGATTCAGTTAAGATCTATTATTCTGTTAACCTCACAGGTATCAGAGGTTGCAATGGATTATTATGATATGAATGGAGCACCACCTGATAAGGCGGTGAAGATGGCATGTACTGTTATTGCAACAGTTCCGATTCTTTGTGTGTATCCATTTGTTCAGAAATATTTTACTAAGGGTGTTATGGTTGGTGCAGTAAAAGGCTAACCAAAATGTTAAATATAAGGAGGAAAAATTTATGCAGAAAAAGAAATTTCAAAGAGTGATGGCACTTGTTGTGGCAATGGGAATGATGGCAGGTTTGACTGCTTGTGGTGACAGTGCATCAACAGGAGGTTCCGCAAAAGGAAGAGAGACAGTTACCTTTATGACAATTGACTTTAATGCCGGTGCGTCAAATACAGGTGACTATGCAGAACAAATCCTATCAACTGTAGAAGATGCTGCAAATGTTGAAATTCAACTTGAGTGGGTTCTTTCAGATGTATTGGAGGAGAAGGTTACTTTAGCGATGGCAAATCCATCTACTATGCCAATGGTTATTACCCACAGTGGTTCTTTAACCGGTAATATCGTAAGTGCTGCTAAGTCTGGTGCTTTTGTTGATTTGAATGATTATATCTGGGATGCTGAAAAGTACCCAAATCTTTCTAAGATGAATAAGGCTGTAGCAGATACATTAACAGTTGATGGTAAGCTGATTGCGATTCCTCGTACAAGAGATATTGGACGTTATGGTTTGTCCTATAGACAAGACTGGGCTGATAAGGTTGGTATTACAGAGGAGCCAAAGACAGTTGATGATGTATATGAGATGTTATACAAGTTCACATATGAAGATCCGGATGGAAATGGTGTAGATGATACATTTGGTATGGAAATGACATCCTATACAGGACCGTTTGATATTATCCAGACATGGTTTGGTGTTGGTAATGGCTGGGCAGAGATTGATGGAAAGTTAGTTCCTGTACATATGCAACCTGAGTATAAGGAAGCTCTCGACTGGATTAAGAAGGTATATGATGATGGTTTGATGCCACAGGATTGGGCTGTTCGTACAACTGATACATGGTCAAACGGCTGTAAGACAGGTGAAAGTGGAGTATATATTGATGTTATGGATGGTGGTCGTCGTATTTGGGATTACTTCACAAAGACAGAGACCTTTACACCATCGGTTGTAAATCCTGAAGAATCAGCATCTATGAATCTTTTAGGTGCTATTAATGGAAAGACACTTGCTACTTCCGGTTATAACGGATACTTTACATTAAGTGCATCAACATGTGATACACCAGAGAAGGTTGAAGCTACTTTAAGATTGCTTGACAGATTAAATGACAATGATACAAGACTTTTGGTTGAATATGGTCTTGAAGGAATTAACTGGGAGAAGGATGAGAATGGTAACTTAGTAGACCTTGACGTAGAAGACCTAGCGCTTACAGCAAACTACGCAGGATTAAACCAGATGCTTGCATATTTACCAAGATATGATCTTAATCCATCACCAGCTAAGAATGAGCGTACACAGGCTCAGGCTGATGTATATGTAGAGAATGAGCAGTATGCAGTATTTAATCCAGCATCTTCTTATCTTGCAAACTCTGCAACATATGCAGATATCGGAGCAACACTGGATGAGATTGTTACACAGGCTAGAACACAGTATATTTGTGGTGAAATTGATGAGGCAGGTTTAGAGACAGCTTGGAACAACTGGTTAAGTCAGGGTGGACAGACAATCATTGATGAAGTAAATGAACAGCATGCAGCAAATAAATAGTATATTTTATAGTAATCCGTGAGGAATACTGATGAAGGCCGGTATCCATTGAGGATACCGGCTTTTAGAATAATAGGAATTTCCTATTATTCTAAAAGCCGCTCCGCAGGATGCGCACTCGCGCGAATTTGTACATTTCGCAAGCGAACGCGCTCGGCGCAGAAATGTGCTTTGCACATTTTATATGGAGGAGAGTTATATGTATATAGATTTATCAGGAGTGTGGAAAATTCAGTTACATACAGATCTAGGGTTTCAAGAAGGAGATATTCGGTTACCTGGAGTACTTCAGGCACAGGGCTTTGGCAATGAAATAACGTACAAAACGCCTTGGGTTAGTGGTCTGCATGATCCCTATTGGTGGGAAAGAGAAGAATATCAGTATGCGCAGGAGGAAGGAACAAAGGTATCATTTTTAGCACAGCCTCCGAAGCATTATTTAGGAAAGGCACTATATAAGAGAGAGTTTGAGATTGAAGAGGAAATAAATGATACGTGGTATCTTTATATAGAGTTGACACATTGGAGAAGCAAGGTGTGGATAGATGAGCAGGAGATGGGAGAGGACTGCTCTCTTTGTACTGCACACAGAATAGAATGTGGATACATGACAAAGGGAAAGCATATAGTTGAAGTAGAAATTGATAATGCCATGCAGTATCCCTATAGACCGGACGGACATGGCGTATCCGATGCGCTTGGTGCGACTTGGAACGGTATGGTAGGAGAGCTTGCACTTATTACAGAGAGTAAACTATTAGAAAGAGATTTGCAGAAATGGATTTATGCCAAGGAACATGCCAGACATATAGAGGTGAAGGATGGGAAATTTTATGTGGATGGGGTGCCGGAGTACTTTAGAGGGACACATTTTGGTGGTGATTATCCGCTTTCAGGATATCCATCTACGGACAAAGCATGGTGGAGAGAGAAGTTAGGGATTATAAAGGCATGGGGACTTAACTTTGTTCGATGTCATTCCTATTGTCCACCCGAGGCTGCTTTTCAAGTGGCTGATGAGATGGGAATCTATCTTCAGCCTGAATGTAGTATGTGGAATCATTTTGAGGATGGCATACCAATGCTGGAGGTCTTGCGGGAGGAGACTAGAAGGATTCTGGAACAGTTCGGCCATCATCCGTCTTTTGTATTGTTTTCACCGACCAATGAACCGTCAGGCAATTGGTATCAGGTACTAAGGAAGTGGGTAGATGAAACTAGGGAATATGATAAGTGGTTAGGATACGAGAATAGGCGAGTATATACTGCACAATCCGGCTGGTATTATGAGGTTGCACCGGCCAAAGTGAAAGGAACGGATTATTTATATTTTCACAGGTCAAATTTTGGACCGATTTTTGGCGGAATGATTCGTAATTCTTTGGGATGGAAAGGAAAAAATTACTCACCATCTGTTATAGGAACTGACAAGCCTGTCATTTGTCATGAGCTAGGACAATGGTGTGCTTATCCTGAGTTTAATCAGATAGAGAAATTTACAGGATATTTGAAGCCGGGGAATCTGGAAGTGTTCAGAGAAAATTGTAAAGCAAATGGATTGCTAGAGCATAATGAGCAGTTTGCGTGGTGTTCAGGACGAAATCAGGTAAGATTATATAAAGAGGATATAGAGGCAAATCTAAGAACTCCTGAAATATGTGGTTATGAATTATTGGATTTACATGATTATCTTGGTCAGGGAACTGCTCTGGTGGGAGTATTAGATGCCTTTTGGGATGAAAAGGGCTATGTTAAGCCAGCAGAGTTTAGACAGTTTTGTAACGAAACAGTATTGCTGGCAGCTTTTGAAGGGTATGTCTACACGAATCGACAGAAGATAAAGGTTCCGATTCGTATTTGCCATTACGGGAAAGCCCGGCTTCATAATGCGACAATCAGCTGGAGTCTGCTACAAGGTGAGAAAGTTTTGAGATTGGGTGAAGTGTCGTGTCAGAATATTGACTGCGGAAAGAATACAGAGCTTGGTTATGTGGATTTGGATTTTGATGTGGTAAAAGGAAATCAAATCCTGACCTTTAGATTGCAACTGGAGGATATAGCGCAGAATGAGTGGGAGTTGTATGTCTATGAGGAAATGAAGCTTCCAAAGGATGAAGGGGTTCTCTATACAAGGGATTGGACTCAGACGAAGGAAGGTTTACAGCAGGGAAGAAAAGTGGTATATGCACCATATTTATCAGAACTGGATTATGAATGTCCGCCTGTTTCAATGAAGAATGTTTTCTGGAATGCCCAGATGGGACCAAAGTGGGGAAGAAGTCTGGGACTGGTTGTTGAACAAGATAGCCCATTATTTCATTATTTTCCAACGATGATGGATGGTGGCTGGCAATGGGAGGATATTTTAGCTTATGCAAGAGGATATTGCATGCGAGGAATGGAGCAGGTGCAACCACTGGTAAGGGTGATAGACGATTGGAATAGAAATTTACCTTTAGCTCTTATCTGGGAGGCTCAGGTTGATCAGGGAAAGCTGCTGGTAATAGCGGCTGACTTGGATGGGGAATTTGAGGAAAGACCGGCGGCATATGCTTTGAAAGAAGCTATTTTAGAGTATGCATCCTCAGAGTATTTCAATCCAAAGGATAGAGTTACCTATGAATCCATAGAACAGCACTTATTTCCAATGAATCGTATGGAGGAGTTGACAGAGACGATATTTTACGATAAGGATGCGAGTATTGAGCATGAGAAGGCACTGGTTACAGCGGACCCCGGGCAGGTTGTATGTATAGAGAAAAAGGATTTTCCAATCACAGTAACGATTCAGTTGAAGGAAGCTGTAGAGATGGAAGGCCTATTATTTGTGCCTGAACAGAGAGATAGATTTCGGTATGCATTTCCCAAGAATTATGAGGTTTTCCGTTGGGATGAGAGTAAAAGCTGTTGGAATAAGATTGAGGTAGCAGGCAATGGAAGCCTTAAAAATAGCAGTTTATCTCAGAAAATTATATTTAAAGAGTCATATACGACAAGGTTTATCAAGCTCGTCATTTTATCATGCTATGGAAGTCTTAGGCGTGAGGATTGGGAAGAAAGGCAAGATGGCTATTATAAAGTAGAAAAGACATATGATGCATGCGTAAAGATAGGTGGTATCCATGTGCTTTGTAAACATAGCAGCGTTTCCAATCAGCATAATTTTGAGATGAGGCAGCAGAGAAGCCTAACCAAAGAGATAGAAGAGTAAGGAGGATGTTTTTGTGAAATTACATAATATTCGAAGTGAGTCAAAGGGTTATACAACCTGGGGATGCATGTGGAAAAAAGGTGAGCTTTCATTGGTTGATGGTAAGCCTGCGAAGTCTTTCTTTTGTAAAAACAAAAAAGGGGAAGCGGTACTGATGCAATCAAGGGTTACTTCCTTCTGGCAGGATGGTTCAGTAAAGTGGACTGCGCATACAGCTGATGCTGCATTGCTTGGAGAGCAAATCGAAGTAAGGCTGGCAGATGAATGTGAGCAGGAGGGGGACTATGGTATTCGTATTCAGGAGACAGAACAGAAGCTAACTATTTATGCAGGAGAGTTGGAATTATATATTACAAAGAATACGAACAATCTTGTGGATGCTGTTAAAATAAAGGGAAACACAGTTTTGACAGATGCAAAGCTGGTTCTTGAATTAGAAGAGCCTATGTTGATAGAGGGAAATAAAGCAAAGGTTAATAGAGAGTATCTGGGACAAATCGAGCATATTACCATAGAGGAAAAGGGACCTTTGCAGGCAATTTTGAAGTATGAAGGAAGTCATATATCTGCAACGGGAGAGCGCAAGATGCCATTTATTATTCGCATGGTAATAGGTATGGATTGCTCAGATATAAAGCTTACGCACACCTTTTTATATGATGGAGACGAGGAAAAGGATTATTTAAAAGGACTTGGTATCCGTTTTCAGACTCCAATAAAGGGCGAACTATATAATCGCCATGTGAAGATTACAAATGATTATGGATGCTTTCATGAAGGATTAGTACCTTTGATTTCGTGGCGTCCTAGAGTTCCACAGGGGCTTTATGAAAGGCAGATACAGGGAGAGAAGCTGATACTTGAAGGAAACGATAAGGAAATTGTAGATCAGGTGTTAGAGGATACACCTTATTGGAGTGAATATAGCTTATGTCAGGATAGTGTTAGTCATTTTGTAATTCGTAAGAAGCTCGCAGAGGAGAACTGTTGTTATATAGATAGTCTCCACGGATATCGCACACATGGCGGTTTTGCATTTGGCAGTGAAGGCGGAAGTATACTGCTAGGCATACGTGATTTCTGGGAGAAATATCCGTCAGGCTATGATGTAAAAGGCTTAGACCTAGATGAGGCAGAGGCAACCATCTGGTTCTGGTCCCCGAAGGCAGAGAGTATGGATTTTCGCCATTATGCCAACAGAGGCTATAATCAGGTTTGTTATGAAGGCTATGACTATAAGGGTGCAACCCCTTATGGAATCGCTTGTACCAATGAATGTATGATTCGTTTTGATGAGAAAATCATACCGACGGATAGAGAATTGGATGCTTTTTGTAATCAGGTGAATAAACCAGCACTTTTTGTTGCAGAACCGGAATTTTATCATAAGATGCGAGCCTTTGGATATTGGTCTGTGCCCAAAAAGGATACGCCGATGGAAATATGGCTGGAAGAACAGCTTGAACGAGCAGCAGACTTTTATCTTAATGAGGTAGAGCAGCGTGGCTGGTATGGTATGTTTAATTATGGTGATTTCATGCATACCTATGATCATCAGAGGCATCAGTGGCGCTATGATATTGGTGGATATGCGTGGGATAACACAGAGCTTGTACCGACTCTTTGGCTATGGTTATATTTTATGAGAACCGGAAGAGAAGATATTTTTACGTTGGCAGAGAAGCTGTCACGACATGCCGCAGAGGTTGATGTATATCATTTTGGAAAATATAAAGGCCTTGGCTCCAGACATAATGTGCGTCATTGGGGATGTCCTTGTAAAGAGGCAAGAATTGCCATGGCAGCGCATCATAGATTCCTATATTATCTGACAGGCGACCGTAGGTTTGAGGATATTTTTGACGAGCTTAAGGATAATGAAATGAGCTTTTTAAATAAGGATCCACTTGGTGATTTTTATGAGAAGGAAGAGATGGTTTATCCAAGCCATGCAAGAAGTGGTCCTGACTGGTCTTCACTATGCTCTAATTGGATGACCGAGTGGGAACGAAAAAATGATATCAGATATCGCGATAAGATATTGGTTGGAATGAATGATATTAAGAAGGCACCACTGCAGCTGACGTCTGGCCCGGATTTTGAATTTGAACCACAGACTTGTCATCTGCGATATATCGGTGAGAGGACAACTGGTGGTACCCATTTGCAGATTTGTATGGGGGCGCCGCAGGTTTGGATGGAGCTTGCAGATTTATTAGAGGA
The DNA here is from genome assembly GCA_015056925.1 of Lachnospiraceae bacterium. Taxonomy (GTDB): domain Bacteria; phylum Bacillota; class Clostridia; order Lachnospirales; family Lachnospiraceae; genus COE1. The sequence goes on from SVFJ01000013.1 coordinate 18,517, forward strand.
TGAAGAATTTAAGAAAATGATAGCAGATTATGGTCGCTTTTATTATCTTCCAAAAGAAAAGCAGCTGGAAGAGTCGCAGGGAATCATTGGAGACAGAGAGTTTACGTTACCGTTTATGTCAGCAGCAATGGGAGCCTATGGCGCATGGTATCTTAAGGATGAATGGCTTGCGAAGCGTACCTGGCAGATTCTGTTGGAAACGATGATACATGATGGAAATCATGAAGGATTTGCCACTAAAAAAATACCTAACTGTGGAAATCAGAAGGAATTAGTAGAAATAGCGTGGATATCTACAAATTTTGCGGCACAATGGTGTTTGAATGTTATTATGGTATTAGAGTTTATCAGAGATGCTTTGCCATCGACTATGGAAGAGGCAGAAGTGCTGACGGATGGTGCGGATGCATTTTATTTTCGAAAGGCATAGTAGGAGTTAAGGAATAGGTGTAAAGGAATGAGCAGTAATAGAAATTTGCGAATAAAAGAGATTACAGAAGATAAGGTAGTCATTACTTGGAATCAGGAAGAGGATGCAGACAGCTACCGTGTGTATTGGGCTGATGCAGATACACCAACCATGAAATACCGATTGATGGAAGAAACGAAAGAGAACAGCTACATATTAAAAAGAGCAACTCATGTGCCACATTTTCTAAAGGTTTCATCGGTAAAAAATGGGGCGGAATCAGTATGTAGCGATGTGTTGCAAACACCGGTAAAAAAGGTGTTCCATGAACAGTTAGAAAAGCTAAGTAGAGGTTTGGTGGCTATAAAGGTAGCCAATGGTATCTTTGTAAGCTGGCGTTTGTTCTTGGATGAAGTCAAGGGCTATAGTCAAACGGGATTAACAGGAACTGATTTCTATCTTTATCGTAATGGAAAAGAGATTGCATTGGTAACAGACAGTACCAATTATCTTGATGCAGAGGGTACACAACAGGATGAGTATTCTGTGGCAGCAGTATGCAATGGGAAAGTAGAAGAGAAGTGTGAGCCTGTAAAGGTATGGGGTAAGGAGTATCTGGATATTCCGATTCAAAAACCGGAAGGTGGTGTGACACCAGCAGGACAATGCTATGAATACAGTGCAAATGATATGAGTGTAGCTGATGTGGACGGAGACGGAGAATATGAATATATTGTAAAGTGGGACCCATCAAATTCCCATGATGTGTCCATAAAAGGCTATACAGGTAAGCAGTATCTTGATTGCTATAAGCTGGATGGAACCTTACTCTGGAGATTGGATATGGGCGTCAATATTCGTGCAGGTGCTCATTATACACAGTTTATGGTGTATGACTTTAATGGAGATGGTAAGGCAGAAATGGCTGTAAAGACAGCACCGGGAACTAAGATGACGATATTTGGTTCGGATGGAAAAGCGACGGAAGAGTATTATATTACGATGCCACAAACAGATTTGGAGGCAGGATATTCGCATGAAGATAATTATGTATGTTCTGCGAAGGACTATAGATGCCACCTGATTACGATGTTTATGGAATGGCATGAGCATCCAGAGGTAAAAAGAGGGCAATGGCCATCCACTCTTGAAGAATGCTTTGGAATAGAGAAACAGTATACCTATCCGCTAAGCTATGAGGATGCCGAAAAGCTGGTGGAGTATTTTATTCATGTATATGCTCCAGCAAGAAGCCCGAAGAATGAGCTTGATCAATTTGAGGGCTTTATATATGAAGGTCCTGAATATCTGACGATGTTTGCGGGGGACGGTAGTGAGCTGGAAACAATACCTTTTAAATATGAACGAGTAGACGACGGATTGATGTGGGGAGATTATGCATTTAACAGAATAGAGCCTTGTAATCGCGTGGATAGATTTTTATCAGGAGTTGCTTATTTGGATGGTGAGAGACCATATTTAATCATATGCAGAGGGTATTATACAAGAACAACAATTGTTGCATATGATTTCTTTGGAAATGCATTTCATGAGGTGTTTGCAATCGACAGTGGTTTTGTGCCGATGAAGAATCCTTTTGACAGTCGGGAGGCACATGATTCAATAGGTACAGACCCGGTATATGGTGTGTTGGCAGGTCAGGGAAATCACAGCCTGGCAACGGCAGATATAGATGGCGACGGATGTATGGAGATTATCTATGGGGCGGCAGTCATCGACCATGATGGAAGTCTTCTTTACAGTAGCTATGGATATAGACCGGATGGGGTATATGCCAAGCTTGGACATGGAGATGCGATGCATGTAGCGCGTATTGATCCGGATAGACCGGGATTTGAGATTTTTAATGTATTTGAGGGAGGAGCAGCAGTGCCTTATGGCTTTGCTCTTCGAGATGCAGAAAGCGGAGAGCTGATTTTTGGAGAATATGCAACAACGGACTTGGGAAGATGTATGATAGGCAAAATAGATCCTAACACAAGAGGTCTGCAGGTGTGGGTCAAGGATGTATTTGACTGTAAGGGAAATAAGCTGGATGTACCGCTATTGGGAACCAATCAAAGTATTCGTTTTGCAGCAGATTTGACGACTCAGGTAACGGATGGCGTGGAATATATCGGAACAGTACAACCAGGAATCGTAAATGATACGATTCATGGAACTATGTTAATTCCTGAAAATACCATGACCAATAACGGAACAAAGGGAAATCCTTGCTTGGTTGCAGATATCTTTGGTGATTTCAGAGAGGAGCTGTTACTTAGAACAGAGGATAGCAGTGCAATCAGAATCTATATGAATACGGACATTACAAAGCATAAGCTCTTTACGCTAATGCATGACACGCAGTATCGTTGCAGTGTTGCTTGGCAGAATAATTGTTACAATCAGCCGGGATACACCAAGTACTATTATGGAAGTGATATGGACTTTAAATATGTGTTACCGCAGTTGTGCGGGGAAAAGTAAAGCCAAAGGGCGCCCATCATTTTAGGCGCCCTTCTTCATTTCATTTATTTCATTTTTCTCTTCATTCTTAAAGTTCTTAAAGAAATCCTTCGTCTCCTTAGCAACAACACCACTTAAAGCAAAGAGTGCAATCATATTAGGAATTGCCATAAGGCCGTTGAAGATATCAGCGATGGTCCATACAGCAGATACTGTAAGGAATGGGCCGATAAATACAGCGAGGATATATAACCATCTGTATACCTTGATTGCCTTCTGATTCTTGTTAGTAAGGTATTCAAGACATCTCTCTGAGTAGTAATCCCAGCCAAGAATAGTTGTAAATGCAAAGAATACAAGGCAAAGCATCAGTGCAAATGCAGATACCTGTGATGGGAATGGAAGACCATTCTGGAATGCGTAAGAGGTAACTTGAACGCCCTCTAAGCCTTCTACCTGCCAAGCACCTGTTACTACAATAGAAATACCTGTCATGGTGCAGATAATGATTGTATCGATAAATACACCTGTCATAGAAACCAGTCCTTGACGTACAGGGCTGTTTGTCTTAGCTGCAGCTGCTGCAATAGGAGCAGAACCAAGACCTGCTTCATTAGAGAAGATACCTCTAGCAACACCCTTCTGCATAGCAACAAGCATAGTACCTACAACACCGCCGGTTACTGCCTGAGGATTGAATGCTCCCTTAACAATTGTAACAACAGCAGCTGGAACTTCTGTAATATTTGTGATAATCAGAACCAGACAGAATACAACGTAAAGGATTGCCATAAAAGGTACAATGATTTCTGAAACCTTAGTGATTCTCTTGATACCACCAATCAGAACCAGTGCAACGCATACAGTAACTAATACAGCGGCAATCACAGTAGTCCATGAGTATTCACCGATTAAAGGAATGGCAACTGTATTCACCTTATTTGGATCAAAGAATCCCTGAATTGCAGATGAAATACCGCTAATCTGAGTAATTGTACCAATTCCGAGTAAACCTGCACAGACACCAAAGATGGCAAATAATTTTGCAAGCCACTTGAAGTTTTTGCCCATTCCTTGCTCTATGTAATAGAATGGTCCACCAAGTGAATGATTATTCTCATCAATTACACGATACTTAATTGCTAAAAGTCCCTCTGCATACTTTGTTGCCATTCCAAGGAATGCTGCAACAATCATCCAGAATAAAGCACCAGGACCACCTGCGCATACAGCGGTAGCAACACCAACGATGTTACCTGTACCGATAGTGGCAGAGAGTGCTGTACAAAGTGCACCAAATGAGGAAACCTCACCTTTACCGCCTTCTTCGTTTTTAACCATCCATTTGAGAGCTAAAGGAAGTTTTCTTACCTGTAATACTCCTAAACGTAATGTCAATAAAAGACCACCTGCTAAGATGAGTACCATAAGAGGTACACCCCATACAAAGTCATCGATTTTGACTAAGATGTTATTAAAATTTTCCCACATAATATTTACTCCTTATATATTATTTTACTCTCCAGATTTAGCTTGCCGCGTGTGCATTTCCGCGGAGCTTTTATTTTATTAAGATACACCATATTAACAAAATAAAAAGCGAAGTAAATATACTCCGCTCAGCTTCAATAAATATCTGTACAAAAAAGTATTTCATGCATGCAAATGGTTTGCATATTACATGAACATATAACCTTCCCTGTCCTTTTGCCTGAGAGATTAGCATAATGCCTTGCCCCTTCGGCACCCACAAGTGAGCTTCTCCAGAGTTACATCCACTCACAGTTCCGTGTGGTTCTGCAAGCTTCCTATGTATATTTTTTTACTATAAAACCTTACAATATCCACTAAGGATAGTCAAGTAGAAGAATTTTAGTAAATGTTCACAAGGAAGAGTTGAACAGAAACTACTTGTTTTATTTTTGAAATAGGTGTATGATAACAAAAAGCATAAAGGAAAACGTTTTCCTTTTGATAAAATATGCAATTATGGGAATAAAAAAATAGAAACTTAGAAGTCTATAGACGGCGGAAAGAAGAGGTTTTGTAATGGAATTTGGAGCAGTATTTCATAGAGCGACAGACAATTATTGTTATGCATTGGACGAGAATCAGTTAATTATCAATATAAAGACAGGCTATGATGTGAAGGAGGTTAACATCATTTATGGTGACCCGTTTGCAAACGGTATCCTTGGTGGTGGTGAGGAGTGGACAGGTGATAAGACAGGTATTCCTTATAAGAAGCGTTTGAAGCATCAGCTTTGGTGGACGACTACGATTGTACCGGAGTTTAAGCGATTGAAGTATTATTTTGAATTGATTACAGAGGATGAGAAGTGGTATTACTTTGAGGATGGTTTTGTTAGTGAGGAGCAGATGCAGCTTAGTGGCAGAAGCCGTCAGTGCTTTACCATGCCGTGGCTGAATCCATCGGATGTGAATAAAACGCCTTATTGGGTAAATGAAACGATTTGGTATCAGATTTTTCCAGATAGATTTTGCAATGGTAATCCGGATATTAATCCAGAAAATGTATTAGAATGGGGTTCTAAGAAAAAGATAGAAAATCGTGATTTATATGGTGGAGATTTACAGGGAATTCTGGATAGGCTGGATTATTTACAGAGACTTGGTATTACTGGAATCTATCTTACACCGATTAATGAGTCACCTTCTAATCATAAGTATGATACAACAGATTATGAGAAGATAGACCCTCATTTTGGTAATGAGCTGATGATGAAGACATTGGTACAGAGTGCACATAGCAAAGGCATTCGTATTATGTTAGATGCAGTATTCAATCATAGTGGATTTTATTTTAAGCCTTGGCAGGATGTGTTGGAGAAAGGACCGCAGTCGGAGTATTATGATTGGTTTATGATTAATCAATGGCCATTGGAAAAGGGGGCGGCAAAGAAGGGACAGCTTTATACCTTTGCTTTCTTTGATGGTATGCCAAAGCTTAATACGAATCAGCCTAAGGTAAGAGAGTATTTGATTGGTGTAGTGTGTGACTGGGTGCGTAAATATGATGTGGATGGTATTCGTATCGATGTGGCAAATGAGATTTCCCATACCTTCTGTAAGGAACTTCGTACAGCATTAAAGGCAATTAAGCCTGATATTTATATCTTGGGTGAGATTTGGCATGATGCCATTGCGTGGCTTCGCGGTGATGAATATGATGCAGTGATGAATTATCCTCTAGCTGGCAGTATGAAGGATTTCTTTATTGATGAGAGTTTAACTGGCGAGGACTTTGAGTATATGGTAAACCGCTGTTACACAAACTATATGCAGCAGAGCAATGATGTACTCTTTAATATGTTGGATTCTCATGATACCATCAGACTTCGCAGTGTAGTGAAGAATGAGGAAGAGTATCGTGCATTGCTAACACTTTTGTTTACGATGCCAGGAAGTACCTGTATTTATTATGGTACAGAAATTGGTATGGAGGGTGGATTTGATCCTGATTGCCGTAGATGTATGCCTTGGAATCAGATAGAGGAAGGTGTATTTGATGAACGGATTAAGTTTATGCGCGAGTTGATTACTCTTAGAAAGTCACAGCCTCTTATGCGTGAGCGTAATTTCCATTTCCCTTCAGAGTATGAGAATCCAAGAGTGATTCAGTTCTGGAAGATGGGTTGGAGTGAGAAGCTGGAAATAGTGGTAAACAGTAGTGATGAGGAGATAGAGCTTTTAAAATGCAAGGAAGGCAAGGTGTTGTTTTCACAGAAGCTTGAGAATGGCGTCTTGCAGTCAGGTGGAGTTTGTGTCAGATTTTTTGATAGGATATAAATATGTTAAAAAAATGACAATTTTATTTACAAGACGCAAAGAAAAGGGTATACTTAACGTATCAGAGTGAAAAATAATAATAATCGGAGGTTTGAATTATGTTAGTTTCAGCTACAGAAATGCTTAAAAAAGCAAAGGCAGGCCACTATGCAGTAGGTCAGTTCAACATTAACAATCTTGAGTGGACAAAGTCTATTTTACAGACAGCACAGGAGTTAAACAGCCCTGTAATCCTTGGTGTATCTGAGGGTGCCGGTAAGTATATGTGCGGATATAAGACAATCGTTGGTATGGTTAACGGTATGATTGAGGAGATGGGAATTACTGTTCCGGTAGCTCTTCATTTAGACCATGGTAGCTATGACCACTGCTACAAGTGCATCGAGGCTGGTTTCTCTTCAGTTATGTTCGACGGTTCTCACTACTCAATCGAGGAGAATGTTGCAAAGACTAAGGAGTTAGTTGCAGCAGCTCATGCTAAGGGACTTTCTATCGAGGCAGAAGTTGGTTCTATCGGTGGAGAAGAAGACGGTGTTGTTGGTGCTGGTGAGTGTGCAGACCCGGATGAGTGTAAGTCAATTGCTGATCTTGGTGTTGATATGCTTGCAGCAGGTATCGGTAATATTCATGGTAAGTATCCTGCAAACTGGGCAGGTCTTAGCTTTGAGACTCTGGATGCTATCCAGCAGAAGACAGGTGAGATGCCTTTAGTTCTTCACGGTGGTACAGGTATCCCTGAGGATATGATTAAGAAGGCTATCTCTCTTGGTGTTGCTAAGATTAATGTTAACACAGAGTGTCAGTTATCATTTGCGGCAGCTACACGTAAGTATGTAGAGGCTGGTAAGGACTTAGAGGGTAAGGGATTTGACCCACGTAAGTTACTTGCTCCGGGTGCGGAGGCTATCAAGGCTACTGTTAAGGAGAAGATGGAATTATTTGGTTCAGTTGGTAAGGCTAACTAATTATATTACAGGAACCACTTCGTGAACCCTGTAATCGGATGCACGGCACAAAATGTGCCTTTTATGAGAATTTGCTTTGCAACATCTCATAAGTTATATTATGTAATCATTTGGGCTGCGTCAGTATGACGCAGCCTTTTTACATAAAAGCAGTACATGCTGTTGATAATCAAGTATCTTTCTTGTTGACATAAGAATACCACAATCATAAGATGAAATTACTACAGAGGATGAAATACGGAGGAAAAAGTAGTGAGAGAGCAAGATTTAGCAGCTATGTCATCATCCCAGCTGGAAAAAGAGTTGGAGAAGGCATTGCAGTCTGTGGAGCAGGCAAAGACAGCCTATACGGATGCCTGCAAGCAGGGAATCTTTGCACGCTTTGGTGAAGCGGCAAAGGAGAAGAAAGGGCTTGTAGCAGATGCTGAGGCATATGAAACACAGGTAAGAGGCGCACTCTTTAAGGCAAATCAGTCAGAGACATTAAGCAGTCTGTCTAAGGAGAGTCTGGATGCGCTGGCAAGCGGAGTAGGAACAGAGACAGTGGAAGCTGTGGTAACGAATGTGATAAAGCAGTCAAGCATCGAGGGAGCAGAGGAAGCGGTAACTACTCTTGGAAGTACCATGGCAGACTTTGCGATGAATGGAGCATATGCGGTGAATGATGTGACTGTAGTGAATCAAGTGTATAATACGCCGGATGATGTTATAAAATTTGTGAAAGGATGGCGAGATAAAAAGGGAATAGCAGATGATGTAGAGCTGACAGATGAACAATTAGACATGTTTCAAGGTGAATTATTAGCAGAAGTTGGGAAAATGGATTTTTCAGTACCTAAGGGGACTGTGATAATTGCATATTCTGGTTCTCATGGTGTTGATGACATAGAGCCTGAGAAATCGCTTGGAGCATGGAAGATTGCGAGAAATACTTCTGAAAAATTAGGGGATGGAGCAACGTATATCAGTAATTTACCTGCAGGGGAGTTGATAGGAGCGAAAAGGCAATTATTAGAAAATGCTATAAAGAAAGTAGTGGGCGATGATGATGATTTAGTAAATCGAATAATAAGTGGAACGGATATTAATTGGAATCGATTAGATAGAGCAGGTACTTGTGGCTTTTGTGATAGACCTGCAGTAGATGATTTTGTATCAAAAAAATTAATGGGTGAGTCTCAAAAGGTATCGGATAATATAATCGTATTGATTCCACAACCAATTGAAGAAATAAAAGATTTTAACAAAAAAGTATTTGCAGTAACAGAGTTGGAACAAATATTAAAAAATGATACATACCAATATATTAATGGAATTCCTAAGGAACAGCTAGAAAGTATTTATAGGGAATCGGATATAGGTAAGGAGAGTGTGTACAATATTTTTTCCAAAACATCTCAAGAAGTAGTGGGAGATGATATGACTTTGGATGGGCAGAGTGATTTATTAGCAAAAGCTATTACCGAAGAAGGTATATTAACAAAGGAAAGCGCAACCTTTACTGTAAATAAGTGTTATGATGAACAGAATCATTTTGTGGGAGTGGAGTTATTATCAAAGAGTCAAGAGCAACCATTGATTAAGGCGCCGGAAGAAACTGTTAGTAAAGTTGGACACGAAGCTGTAGAGTCAAACAAGTTAGATAAGATTTTTGATATATTTAATCCGAGAGAAAAGTTGAATATATATGCTGACGTAGATGGTAAACTTAAGTTTGGGGAACCTGAGAAATATATGATTACTCAAGGCTTAGATGGCGAATTTAAGCTTGAAAAGGCGACAATAAAGGATATTGAAACCCCATTAGAAAAAATAATAATAAAAGAATTTACAAGACAGTAGGAGGATATAGAAGTATGGCATTTGTAGGAGAATGGATAGAAAGAGAAGAGGATAAAAAATATATAGCGTCGAAAGGATTTACTTATATAACAGGAAAAGAAATGACTGATGCGGGGCTTGGAGTTATTGATAGAGAAAGAGATATTATTTTAGTTCCAAGAGGAGGTGGTGGTTTGGATATGCCTGAGTCATATGGATTATATCTAGACGGATTTTTGATAGATATGGAAGGGCATAAAAGAAACGAAGGAACACGTTTTAAAAATAATTTAAAAGTTCATTGGTATATCACATGGATAGGAGTGCCTAAGACATGGTTTGAAGCCAATTGCAGTGTAGATAAGTTGAAGCAGGTAATAACAGAGGCGTTTACGGCATATGCATATATTGACCTTAAAGCATCACAGGTATTGGAAGTAACTGTAGATATCAGTGTAGACCCTGTTGAGAAGCTGAAATAACTGAGTAAGCATTACAGAGATAAAGAAAAGGCTTTGTAATGCTTATTTTGACTTGTGAAAGGAATGTGGAGAAAAGCTATGTTAGATATTAATACAGGAAGATTTGTAATGGGAGAGGGATTAGAGTTATATCCTGGAATGAAAAGAGAAGATTTTTATAAGTCGAAGATATTCAAAGAGGAGTTAAGACATTCAGAAGATAAAGATAATTATACAGATAGATTGTATGACCTTAGGGTGCAAAATATTGACGGGTTTTTAATGGATATTTCAGTTATGTTTTCTTCTCACGATTATTTAGAAGAAATAACATTAAGTAAGCCAGAGTACTATGACTGGCCGAATTGGCCAGAAGATAAAACAGAAGAGGAGTATGCTTATGAAATAAAAGCATACAATGATGCTTTTGTAGCAAAGCAGTTAGAGGGAACAGAAGGAATGGGTCCAAATTTAGGATATTATCCAACCAAACCGTGGGGATATATTAGGTCAAATTTTAATCTGCGCCATATGCCTCATGTGGAGGTTGTGATTTCGTATAACAAGGTTCCTATTTTGGAAGCAGCGGGATATACTTTTGGAAAAAGGTCTCCACTTGATATAATAAGAGGAAATATGAATAAGGAAGAGTAAGAGTATATCTAAGAGATAAAAGCATTACAGAGATAGTAAGCTCTTGATAATGTTACTTTTATTGATATCAAAATACCCCATAAAAGGGAGGATGCCAAGTAACCTTTGGTTACTTGGCATTTATTATGAAAAAGTTATTATAAGTAATGTTATCACTTATGTGTTTGCTGTATCTTATGGTTATAGTATAGATAAATTTCGTGTCTAAATCGTGTGTAGTTCTTGAACATTTTTGAAAAGAATTATGAACAAAATATGAATAAGCTCTTGAAAAAATTCAAGAGCTTATCAGAAATTAAATAATATTGTCGAAAAATAACTATAAATAAATAAAAAAACACAAATAAAAGTCTTTTTAGAAACCGTATTTTACAGGCTCTTCGTAGGTCTCTCCGAAACAATCAACAGTAACCTTCTTCATAACCTGTGGCTCTATAGGTCTGTCAGCATAGTCAGTCATAGTCTCTGCAATCTTGTTCACATTCTCCTGACCTTCGATAACCTTACCGAATGCAGCATAAGCGCCATCAAGGTGTGGAGAGTTCTTATGCATAATGAAGAACTGAGAGCCTGCTGAGTTAGGCATCATGCTTCTTGCCATTGATAATACACCCTCAGTATGCTTTAAGGCATTTGCAAAGCCGTTCTGTGCGAACTCGCCTGCGATAGAGTAGCCCGGACCGCCCATACCGGTTCCGTCAGGACATCCGCCCTGAATCATAAAGCCATTGATGACTCTGTGGAAAATTAATCCGTCATAATAGCCACGACTTACAAGGCTGATAAAGTTATTTACAGTATTTGGAGCGATTTCAGGATAAAGCTCAGCTTTAATGATATCGCCATTTTCCATTTCAAATGTTACAACAGGATTCTGTGCCATTTTCATAATCTCCTTTATTCTATAATAGGGGTGATATAAGCGATTCACCACAATTATTATCTTATCCTATTCCTAATATTTCGTAAAGTTAAATCTTTTGATTTGTATCATGATATGTGGTGGAGACAGGGGATTGCTATTTGAAAGATTTTTCGTTATGCTTGAAATAGTATAAAATCATATGTTGAATCGATGTGGATAGGCTTGCAAAGTATAGCTGTATGATGATAAGTGACAAGAGTAAAGGATGAGCGAATGCCATGAAGGGTGTATGTACATATTTTCCAAGACTAGAGTGGGAGCTTGGAGATGTTAATTATGCGATGGTGATGGAACAATTGCAGAATAAAATTGCAGAGAGAGAGACTGATTTTTGCGAAGTCATTGCATATTCGGAAGAATCAGCGTTAGAAATAATAGACCGGGAAGTTATGAGCAATGAGAGACAGCTTTTAATATTGACAGATTCCTCAAGGATGGCACAGCATTGTGCGGATTGGCAGATACCTTACGGAGTGGTGTTATGTAAGGGGAATCAGCAGGATTCCTTTCCGCAAGGGGCATATTGTATGGAATCTCTGTTGGATGTGGATTATGAATATCTGGAACGCATCTATCAAAGAGGAAAGGAGCTTCCGTGGATAATAGCTGAGACAGAACGTTTAATCATTCGGGAGATAACCAAAGAGGATGTACCGCGTTTGTATGAGTTGTATGCAGACGAAGAAATTACCAGATATATGGAGTCCTTGCTTCCGACATTACAGGAGGAGGAAGAGTATACCAAGAATTATATTCGTAATGTATATCAGTTCTATGGTTATGGCATATGGGTATTGATAGAGAAGACCTCGGGAGAGTTAATAGGCAGAGCGGGACTTGAATATCATGATGATTTCGATGGATTGGAGCTTGGATTTATGTTGGGGAAGAAGTACTGGCATAAGGGATATGCATATGAAGCCTGCCGGGCAGTGCTTGCTTATGGCAGGGAAGAGCTTGAGCAGAAGTATTATCGTGCATTGGTGCATGTGCAGAATGCGGCGTCCCAAAAGCTATGTGAGCGATTGGGTTTTGAGGAATGCGGAAGAGTTGATTTAAGCGGTATTTGCCATATAGACTATCGAAAGTGCGAAGAATGAATATTATGAAAAAATAAGAGCTTTACGAGAGGGGTATGCCCTACGTAAAGCTCTGTTTTTAGATTATTGACTCAATTGAAACATTTTTCTGGTTAGATAGCTTCATGATGTTTTTGTAATATTGGTCCTGAAGATTAATTATTTCGTCATTGTCACATTTGATAATTGGAAGAGAGTAATCACTTTGGTTAATGAAGATAACATTTCCTTCCATTCCGTTGCTTAATGAAACCCTATGATTCAAATATGAATTTGCAACATTCTCAAGGAATGTCAAAATATACTTAGCATCGTATTTCTGAATACCCTCATCTTCAAAGGATTTAATAACGGTAAATGGACACATTGCGGAACGATATACTCGTTCACTTGTCATTGCATCAAAGATGTCTGCGATGGTAACAATCTTGGAATATTTATCAATTTCATCACCCTTGAGACCGTATGGATAACCGCTTCCATCGCATTTCTCATGATGCATGAGAGCTGCATTTCGGACTTCCCTTGGAATATTGCTAAATTTACTGAGAAGATGAAGTCCTTCTGTGGTATGTGTTTTTATGATTTCAAACTCTTCGGGAGTCAGTCTGTCAGGCTTTCGTAAGATTGTCTGTGGCAGCATGAACTTTCCGACATCATGGAAAAGACCACATGCTGTTGCAAGACGCTGTTCCTCCTCTGAAAAATGAAGCCATCTGGCTAACATATTGGAAATCAGTGCAACATCAATGCAGTGGGCATAAATAGAGTCGTCAATGTTTCTCATATTCAGAAGCATGTCAAATACGCTGACATGGGTTTCTCCCTGCCTCATCAATTGCATAGTCTCAGACAAAAGTCCATCGGCATTAAAAGGCTCATGCTTGTAGAGCGCTTTCATCAGACTGTCCTTAAAGTGGTCGGCGCACTGGTTAAAGTCACGCGAAAATACAGCGAATTGCTCGCTGTTGTAAATTCTTGACTTGCTTGATTCTTTTGCGGATGTTTCCTGTTTTACAGCTGTTTCAATAGATTTGTTATAAAGCTGTTCCATCACTTCATTTTCAACGGAAACATAGTAGATAGAGTAGGATTCAAGTCTGGATATGATATTTTCGGTTAAAACAACACCTTTGGGTACCACCATTTTCATGTCGTAGTTTAAGACATCTTCTGCGGTTACCATGCCGGGTTTTAATTCGATAAGAGACACCTTTTTCATAATGACCTCCGGACAAAACATATATCAAATACGATGAAATGAATTTCAATCGACAAAAGTACTAATATGTATATATAATACTATTATAAAATTACAACCTAGAAAAGTCAAACAACGGGAGAAATAAAATGAAAAAATATAAGAAAATAAGCAAGTTATCTAATAATAGATTTTTGAATTTGTTTAAATTGGATGCACTAACGGACAAGGGAAGAGAGTTTGAGTATTTTTTTGTATCAAGACGCGAGGAAAATGCATTAAAAATGCTCACAAAGGATAAGCGCCCGGAGGGAGTGGTAATCTATCCGATATGGAAAGAGGAGCCGGATAAAATCGTTATGATTCGTCAGTATCGTTACCCATTGGATGATTATTTATACGAGCTTCCGGCAGGGTTGATTGATGAGGGGGAGCAACCGTGGGAGTCAGCAGTTCGGGAGATGAAGGAAGAGACCGGGCTTTGCCTTGAGGTTTATCAGGGTGGTGATAAAGCGTGGAGAAATCCCTTTTTTATGGGAGCCGGCTTCACTGATGAAAGCTGTAGTACAGTGTATGGTTATGCTTCCGGCAGATTTGGTGCGGAACAAATGGAAGATACGGAAACAATTCAGGTGTTTTTGGCGGACAAGCAGGAGGCAGCAAGGATTTTACGCGAAGAAAAGGTTTCCATTCGTGCAGCATATCTATTAATGCAGTTTATTCATTCGGATAAAGAGAAGCCTTTTTCGTTTTTGGAAATGTAATTTGGTTAACATAATGCACACAAATGCACATATAAAAATAAAAAGTTTTGCGAAATAATGCACACCTAATTGACAAGATTGGTGTGCATTTTGTAATATGAGAATAGAAAACAAAAGAAGGAGGAAATACGATGAAGCGTGTAACGATACAGGATATTGCCAAGGAAATGGGTTTGAGCCGTAATACAGTAGCAAAAGCATTGAGTGATGGTGCGGTTTCTGCGCAGACAAAATATGCGGTAGTCCAAAAGGCAATGGAAATGGGCTATGCAAAGCTGGATGATAGTCTGGTGACAGAGTATCAGGAGAAGAGGAAGCGAACCAATTCAGGAACTATATTAGTGCTGTTTAATCATTGGCAGTCTGTGTTTTGGAACAGAGCTTTGGCCGGTATCAGTACGGGTGTCAGTGAAGAAGGGTATCGCATGCAGCTGCATATTGTAGATGATGCAGATGAGGATGGCGAAGAAACGCTACAGGTAATTGGACCGGATGTAAAAGGAATCCTCTTTTTATGTATTTTCCCGATTCGTTTTGTGAAGGGGATTGAAAAGGCGGGATTACCGATGACCTTTTTTAATACTCCGGTAAATGCAATAGAGTATATTGAGCGGGGCGATGTTTATAATGTGGAGAGTTTTTATTCCATGAATCATTTGACAAGCTATGTGATAGAGAAGAAGGATTGCCGCAAATTAAGCTTTATCGGGTATGCTGAAGGTTCTCGAGTGGTGCAGGCAAGATTTTTGGGATATATGAATGCCTGTAATCAGCATGGTATTCAGCTGGATGATGCGATGCAGTTTACCAGACCGTCCAATCAGACCTATTTTTCATATGGTATGGTGGAGGAGGCAATTAACCGTATGCCATATATGCCTGATGCCATTATTTGTGAGAATGATGATATTGCAAAGTGTGTTGCATTGGTATTGGTGCAGAGAGACCCTGATTTGGCAAGGCGTATGGTAATTACAGGATTTGATAATACAATAGAGGAGGATTTTTTTAAGAAAGACATTATTACGGTAGAAGTACGTATAGAGGAGCTTGGTAAGCGGCTTGTGAGGTCGCTGATTGACAGAGTGAAGAATCCGCAGATGGATATTGCCTTTGTGACAGTGGCAACCTATCCTGTGTTGGATAAATAAAATAGAGATGGGTATAGTGTGAAAAATCCATATATGGAAGATTTTTCACACAGAAATTTGTGCTTGCGCCCAAATTTCCGGGTTGCAGCAAGAATGGAGATTAAGATGAGTATTACATATTTTGAAAAAGAGAGAATTTTTAAACTGGATACACCCAATACAAGCTATTTGTTGGGATTGGTAGATGAGGAGAATTTTGTAGGACATATCTATTACGGTAAGCGTCTAAAGGGGCATGAAGCAGGCTATCTTATGCGAACTCAGGAACCGCCTTTTGTACCAAGTAAGAATGATAGGGAGAGAGGTTCATTCTATGATTGCTTTCCGTTTGAATATCCGACAGGTGGCTTGGGAGATTACAGAGACAGTTGTTTCAGCCTTCGTACAGCGAATGGTAATGTGGGGGCTTCTTTATCCTACGTATCTCATAAAATATACGGTGGAAAGCCGGCATTAGAGGGATTGCCTGCAACCTTTGGAGAGGCTGACAGCTGTGATACCTTAGAGCTATACTGTGAAGACAGATATGCAGGTGTAGAGTATGTGCTGATTTATACGGCGTTTAAGGATACAGATGCAATTACCAGAAGTGTACGTATTAGGAATATCGGTAATGAGCCTGTTTATCTGACAAAGGTTTATTCTGCTTGTCTTGATATGGACAATAAGGATTTTGATATGATTACACTTCATGGAAGCTGGGCAAGAGAGCGCCATATTCAGAGAAAAACTCTTGGATTTGGAATGCAGGGAGTGACCTCTTTCAGAGGAAAGTCCAGTCATCAGAATCATCCGTTTCTTGCACTGGTAACGAAGAATACGACACAGGAGACCGGCGAGGTCTATGCAATGAATTTTGTATATTCCGGAAATTTTTGTGCGCAGGCTGAGGTGTCCCAGTTTGACAGTGTAAGAATGGCAATGGGTATTCATACAGAGAATTTCTGTTGGAAACTGGAGTGTGGCGAGAGCTTTCAGACACCGGAAGCAGTTATGGTATATTCTGCAGCAGGACTTGACGGAATGACAACTGCTTTCCATCGTTTGTATAAGAAGCATTTGATTCGTGGAGAATACAAGGATAAGAAGAGACCGATTCTGATTAATAACTGGGAAGCAACTTATTTTGACTTCGATACACAGAAGCTTCTTAGTATCGCAAGAGAGGCATCCAAGCTTGGTATTGAGATGCTGGTTATGGATGACGGATGGTTTGGTAAGAGAAATAGTGATAATTGTGCACTGGGTGACTGGGTTGTTAATGAAGAGAAGATACAGGGCGGCTTAAAATATCTCGTGGATGAGGTTAATAAGCTGGGTATGAAGTTTGGTATTTGGTTTGAGCCGGAAATGATTTCACCGGATTCGGATTTGTATCGTGAGCATCCTGACTGGGCGATTGCGATTCCCGGACGTAAGGCAACGGAGTCCAGACAGCAGTATGTTTTGGATTTATCAAGGCCTGAGGTTGTGGACCATGTTTATGAGAAAATGGCAGCTGTGCTTCGCAGTGCTAATATCGAATATGTAAAGTGGGATATGAACAGAGAACTGACAGACCTTGGAAGCTATTGCCTGCCGGCAGACAGACAGGGCGAGCTGTATCACAGATATGTGCTTGCGGTGTATGAATTACAGGGAAGACTGGTAAAGGAATTTCCACACCTGTTATTGGAAAATTGTTCGGGCGGTGGTGCACGTTTTGACCCGGGTATGTTGTATTATAGTCCGCAGATTTGGTGCTCTGATGATACAGATGCAATAGAACGTCTGGAAATTCAGGAAGGTACAGCGCTTATTTATCCGTTGTCTACAATGGGAGCACATGTGTCAGATTGTCCGAATCATACAGTGGGAAGAATAACGCCGTTTGAGACAAGGGGGATTGTAGCTTTGGCAGGAACCTTTGGTTATGAACTTGATGTTACAAAGATTCCGCAAGAGGACAGGGATATGATTCCGCAGCAGGTAGCGATGTATCATAAGTATAATGATTTGGTGAGACAGGGCGATTATTATCGTATCGCATCTTATTCGCAGAATCGTCAATATGATTGTTGGGAGATTGTGAGCGAAGACAAGCGGGAGGCACTGGTTACTTATGTGCAGGTATTAAACAGACCTAACTTTAAGTCAAGACGTATTTACTTAAAGGGATTGGATGCGGATAAGCTTTATCGTATTGAGTCAGATGATGCTGTTTATAGTGGTGAAATGCTGATGAATGCAGGATTGCAGGTAGCTAATCCTTGGGGCGATTTCCGGGCAAAACTGATTCATTTGACAGAAGCATAGTTGAAAAAACAATGAGTTTATGGCAGAAGTTGCAGTAAGGACTTCTGCCATTTTAAATGGAAAAAATATTTATGCAGATTTGTAGGCTCTAACACCTTGACAAATATATTTAACTAAATTATATTAAAATTAATTTAAAATTACGAGTTAATTTAATTAATTTAAGTAAGGCGTAATACAGGATTGACGGAAAGGTATAGGTATTAATATGGTAAAATCAGTGAAGCTGGCTGATATAGCAGCAGAGTTGAACGTCAGTGTAGTTACGGTGTCCAAAGCATTGGCCGGACAAAAAGGGGTAAGCGAGGAGCTAAGAAAGAAGATTAAGGACTTAGCAGATGAGATGGGGTATACACCGATTCATGGCTCCCGCAAGGAAAAGAGTAAATCATATACAATAGGGGTAATTAGTTTAGAAAGCTATTTTGCTAAGTTTGCATCCTTTTACTGGAAGATGTATCAGGAGATTGCAACAAGTGCTGTGAAGAAGAACTGCTTTACGATGCTGGAGGTAATTAGTGACCAGGATGTAAAGAATTTACAGACACCTAAGCTTTTACAGGAGGACAAGGTGGATGGTATTATCATTATCGGTCAGCCAAGTAAAGAGTATTTAAAGCTTCTTTATCAGTATAAGAAGACTCCGATGATTTTCCTTGATTTTTATGATGGGGAAGAAGATTGTGATTTTGTAGTGTCTGAGAGCTATTATGGCTCTTACAAGGTGACGAATTATCTGATTCGTAAGGGACATAGGAAGATTGCTTATGTGGGAACTCTCATGAGTACGGAGAGCATTACGGACAGATATCTTGGCTATCGCAAGGCTCTTATGGAGGCCGGGATTGAGCTGAGAGATGATTGGATTCTGGAGGACAGAGAAAAGTCCAGCGGTAAGACAATTGAAAAGGGCTTTGGTTTCGAATTGCCTAAGGAGATGCCGACAGCGTTTGTATGTAATAATGATATTACGGCATATGGAGTGATTAAGCATCTTGAGGAGGCAGGCTATCGAGTGCCGGAGGATGTTTCTGTAGTAGGATATGATGATTATCTTCATCCTGAATATGGTGATTCTAAGATTACAACGTATGCAGTGGATATGGCGGAGATGTCCCGTATCACACTTCGTAATCTGATTAAGAAGATGGAAAAGGTAAGCTACAATGAAAGTATTCATGTAGTACCGGGCAGATTAATCGAGCGTGAGACGGTAAGAGAACTGAATTAATAAAAGAAATTATAGAATGGGCGTTGCCTTGCGGAAATAGAGCGGGGTAACGCCTGTCTTATCTTTGAACAGACGGATAAAATGATTGGTATTATCAATACCTACACGTTGACCAATGACACCAATCTTATCATCGGTGGATAAAAGCAGTTCCTTTGCTTTTTCAATGCGTACCTGATTAATGTATTGCAAAGGAGTTTCCTGGAAGTATTGAGAAAATTCGCGGCATAATCGATACTTACTGATTTGATATTTGCGAGCCAGTTCGTCTAAAGAGAAGGGCTCATAGTAAGCAGTGTCAAAGCTTTTCTTCATATCTGACAGATAAGTAGGGATATGATAACTGTCGGATGCTTCCAGCGAGCGCAGTAAAAACAGCTCAGTGTATAGCTGAACCAATAGTTTTGCACGTATGAGAGCATGGGTATAGTCATTGGCATCTTCCTTGCGAAGCTGTTCCCATAGCGGTAAGAAATTAGAATAGGAAGTAAGCTTGAAGACGCAGGAGTCATCACAGAGCTTGGAATAATAATAATCGGTTACAGGACGACTGACAAAGAAAATCGTATATTCCCATGTAGGGTGGGAGCATATCAGTTTATGCGGATTAAGACAGTCTATAAAAGCGAAAGTATTTGCTGTAAGTTCATACTCGTGATTCTGATATAGGAGTTTCCCGCTTCCCTTTGTGGTGAGAATCAGACAATATGCATTGAGGTTTTGTAATTCATAAGAAAATGGGGAGGTAACCAGAAGGTTTTTGCTGCTGTACAGCAGAGGTAAAAGCTCTTGAAAGTCATAATCATTGTGATACAGCGTACCCGGATACTCCTGAAAGGAAAATCGGGAATGTGCTTCCGTATGAGTAAGATTTTTAAGAAATTCTTCCTGAATATGAAATGTCTGCATATGAATTTTCTCCTGATATATGTGGATGAATCATTAATATCTCTAAGAATAGTATAAATCTTATGATATAAGAAAGCAAGAATTGTATATAAATTATAATAATGGAATATTATGTTAGGGACCGGATTTACTCAATGTTAAGTTAAATTAGCTGATATATAAATTAAAATAAGGTAAAAAACCAAGCGGAACAAGCTAAATTAATCTAAATAACTTATACATATTAAACAATTTTTAGTTAGTTTTATTGTGTAAATGGAGGAAAAGGAGACGAATTGCAATATTTGAATATTATTCACAATTTTAATTGATGACTAAATGATAAAGTAATTTTAAACTGTTTTTAGGTTAATGAAAGGTGGTGCTCTATTTATGAACATACAGAAGTGGAAAAATGAAATATGTCAACATTTGACAGAGGATATCATCCCTTTTTGGAAGGGGCTTAGAGATGACGAGTTTGGCGGATATTATGGTTGGATGGATTATGATTTGACAGTAGATAAAAGAGCAGCAAAGGGCTGTATATTGAACAGCCGTATTACATGGTTCTTTTCTAATGCATATACTTTGTTAAAAGACGAAACCTTGCTAGAGGAGGCAAAGCATGGATTTGAATTTTTGAAGAATCATTGTTGGGATAAGAAGAATGGTGGTGTATATTGGTCTGTTGCATATGACGGTATACCGGAAGAAACGATAAAGCATACTTATAATCAGGCATTTTCGATATATGCACTTTCATCTTATTATGAGGCAAGTGGAGATGATGAGGCATTGCAGATGGCGTATTTGCTGTTTGATTTGATAGAGGGCAGAATGCGTGATGAGCTTGGATATAAGGAAGCCTTTGATGAAACCTTCCATGAGATTGATAATGAAAAGCTTTCGGAGAATGGTGTCATTGCCTTAAAGACCATGAATACTTTATTGCATGTGTTTGAAGCATATACAGAGCTTTACAGAGTCGATGGTAATCCCAAGGTTGCCGAGAAGATAAAATGGATGATGGATATTATTGCTGATAAAGTATATAATCCTAAGCTTCATCGTCAGGAGGTGTTCTTTGATGATAAGTGGAACACCATTATTGATTTGCATTCCTATGGTCATGACATTGAGACAGCTTGGCTGGTGGACAGAAGCCTGGAAGTGCTTGGAGACAAGACATATGAGGCGAAACTTTCGCCCATTACAAAGGATTTGACAGAGCAGATTTACAAGGTAGCGTTTAATGGAGAATCCCTTGCAAATGAGTGTGAGCGAGGAGTGGTAAATGACTGGCGTATCTGGTGGGTACAGGCTGAGACTGTAGTTGGTTTTCTTAACGGTAGTCAGAAGAATGCTGAGGATAAAGAAAAGTCAG
Source organism: Lachnospiraceae bacterium (assembly GCA_015056925.1). Classification (GTDB taxonomy): domain Bacteria; phylum Bacillota; class Clostridia; order Lachnospirales; family Lachnospiraceae; genus COE1. The sequence goes on from SVFJ01000013.1 coordinate 40,027, forward strand.
AGAAGTATCTGGATGCGGCCTTTGCGCAGTGGGAGTTTATCAAGAAGTGCGTGATTGATAAGAGAAATGGTAGTGAGTGGTACTGGCGTGTGGATGCACAGGGAAAACCCGATGAGGAGAAGCCTATCGTAGAGCAGTGGAAGTGTCCGTATCATAATGGAAGAATGTGTTTTGAAGTAATAAAGAGATTGTAGTGGAGGAACAAAGATGTTTGAACAGAATAAGAAAGCGGTAATGGATAAATATGAAGCGATTGTAAATCGCAAGAATAAGAAATCGGATTTTTATAATGGTATTTATGACAGATATGAGTATCCTGTATTAACAAGAGACCATATCCCGCCATTTTGGAAATATGATATGAATCCTGAAACAAATCCGTATTTTATGGAAAGACTGGGAGTGAATGCAGTATTTAACTCAGGAGCTATTGAGTTAAACGGTAAGTTCTATCTTGTTGCCCGTGTGGAAGGAAATGACAGAAAGTCCTTCTTTGCAGTGGCAGAGAGTGATAATGGTATTGATGGATTTAGATTCTGGGATTATCCGATTTTATTAGATGATGTATGTCCTGAGGAAACTAATGTATATGATATGCGTTTGACAAAGCATGAGGATGGATATATTTATGGTGTATTCTGCTCGGAGAGCAAGGATACTTCTGTGAATGACTTGTCAGCAGCGGTAGCAGCAGCAGGTATTGTGAGAACAAAAGATTTGAAGACATGGGAGAGATTGGATAATCTCAAGACCTTGAACTCACCACAGCAGAGAAATGTGGTATTACATCCTGAGTTTGTAAATGGTAAGTATGCGTTCTATACCCGTCCGATGGATGACTTTATTGAGACAGGAAGCGGCGGAGGAGTTGGTTTTGGATTATGTGATGATATTGAGCATGCTGTAATTGATGAGGAAATTATGACGAGCAGAAGAAAATATCATACGATTACGGAGGCTAAGAACGGTGCCGGTGCAACACCGATTAAGACAGATAAGGGATGGATTCATATTGCTCATGGTGTTAGAAATACGGCAGCAGGCTTAAGATACGTAATTTATGTATTTGCAACCAGCTTAGAGGATCCTACAAAGGTTATCGCAGAGCCAAGCGGTTTCTTTATTGCACCGCTTGCTGAGGAGAGAGTTGGAGATGTATCGAATGTAGTATTTACTAACGGTGCTATTGCAAGAGATAATGGAGAAGTATATATTTATTATGCATCTAGTGATACAAGACTTCATGTTGCAACAACAACAATTGATAAGTTGATTGATTATACCTTTAATACACCAACAGATCCGCTTCGTTCTGTGAAGTGTGTAGAGCAGAGATGTAACTTTATTAAGGCAAACCTTGATGTTATGAAGAGAGGATAATAGTGTGAATATTGTGCCTGCATAAGATGCTAAAGCATCTGAAAGTTCGCAGGTTATGGAAAGGGCATGGTTATTAGTATGAGAATTGAACCTGAAAAAGGCATATTAAACAAAGGAAATTGGTACCGCTTGAAAAGAGTGATGCGCAAGGCACAGTCAGGAGAGGAAATTACAGTAGGCTTCTTAGGTGGTTCTATTACACAGGGATGTTTGTCATCTACACCAGAGACCTGTTACGCTTATCTTGTGTACGAGTGGTGGATGAAGAAGTTCCCTGATACAAAGGTGAACTATGTGAATGCCGGAATTGGTGGTACAACCTCACAGTTTGGTGTTGCGAGAGCAGATAAAGATTTGCTCAGGTTTGATATTGATTTCAGTGTGGTAGAGTTCAGTGTAAATGATGTAAATAATGACCATTTTCAGGAAACATATGAGGGCTTAATCAGAAAGCTGTATGGCTCTAAGACTGCGCCGGCACTATTGATTGTAAACAGTGTACAGTATAATGATGGTGTAAATGCCGAGGAGAAGCATAATGAGGTTGGTAAGCATTATCAGATTCCTTGTGTAAGTATGAAGCCGACCATTTACGCAAAGGTAGAAAGAGGAGAGATTAAGAATACAGATATTACGCCGGATGATTTGCATCCAAATGATGCAGGTCATGCATTGATGGCAGAGGTAATTATCTGTTTCTTGGAGCAGGTATATGCTGACCTTGCAAATGAAGCAGACAAGGAGTACGAGATGCCTGTGCCAATGACAAAGAACGCTTATGAGAATTCTGTCAGATATCAGAATAACGAAGCATATCCTATTAATAGAGGCTTTGATTCGGATGAGACACCTCAAAATGATATCAGAGAAATCTTTAGAAACGGTTGGACAGCGTCAGAAAAGGGGGCAAGTATTACCTTTATGGTGGAGGGAACCTGTCTTGCTGTGCAGTATCGTAAGTCTGTGGTGCAGCCAACACCAATTGCCAAGGCAGTGATTGACGGCAAAGAGAAGGAAGCAGTTATTTTAGATGGTAATTTTGAGGAGACATGGGGAGATAGCCTGCATCTTGAGACAATTGCAGAGCATATCGCAGGTGGTCTTCATGAGGTAAAGATTGAGATTATTGAAACACATGAGGATGATAAGGTTCCGTTCTATTTGACATCTATTATTGCTTCAAAGTAAGGAAAGAGCGCAGTACCAAAGTGAGGGTTATATGGAAACAGCAGTAAAGGATATACAGGAATTAAAAATACATGGCAGAACAACAGCTTGTAGAGAGCCGTTGACACTGTTTTGGACAGCAAGCGGCTTTGAGTGCAATGTGTCTGGTTCTGAGCTATGGGTAGAAGTAGAGGTTACCTATGCTTGTTATGAGCCGTGGTTTAGCTATACGATAAATGGTGACTGGATAGGAAGACAGATGCTTCCAAAGGGAAGATACTGGATACCGCTATTCAGAGGTATGAATCCTGAAAAGATTAAGAATGTCAGATTTTATAAGGATTTACAGGCGATGAGTGATGATGGAGAGTCTTATATTCACATTCATGCATTGCGTCATGATGGAGCATTTTATCCTGTAGTTGAAAAGCTTTTAAAAATTGAGTTTATTGGTGACAGTATTACCTCGGGAGAGGGTACCTTTGGTGCAAAGGAGGAGGAGGATTGGATACCGATGTTCTTCTCTGCACTTAGAACCTATGAGCATTTAACATCTACAGCATTGGACGCAGAGTATAGAGTATATTCGCAGAGCGGCTGGGGTGTCTATAATACATGGGATAATAATAGAAAGGGGGCATTACCGAGATTTTACCGTCAGATATGTGGCCTGATGCCGGGAGAGACTAATGAGAAGCTTGGAGGAACGCAGCTTCATGACTTTAGTCAGTGGCAGCCACAGTTTGTGGTAGTAAATCTTGGAACAAATGATGCCAGTGCATTTGAACAGCCAGAATGGGTGGATGAGACGACAGGTGAACGTCATAAGATGCGTAAGAATCCGGATGGCAGTTATTGTGAGGAGGATGTGCAAGCATTTCAGGGGGCAATGAAGGAGTTTCTTTATACCTTACGTGAGTGCAATCCGACGGCACAGATTATCTGGTGTTATGGAATGCTGGGACTTCCTTTTGAAAAGCCAATTAAGGACGGTCTTGCAGCATATTGCAAGGAGTCAGGTGATTCTAAGGTGACGTATTTGGAACTTCCTAATACGGATGAGACGAATGTAGGTTCCAGATGGCATCCGGGTGCATTGAATCATCAACAGGCAGCAGGTGTATTAACGGAGTATATCAAAGGTTTGATGTAATGAAGGAGAGAGTACTATGTTTCAAAAGGATTTTGTATGGGGTGTTGCCAGCAGCGCCTATCAGATAGAAGGAACAGATTCACAGGATGGCAGGGGTAAGAATATATGGGATACCTTTGCAGAGCAGGGAAGAATCTACGAGAATCAGAATGCAGATATTGCCTGCGACCATATACATAAATATAAGGAAGACTTTGCATTAATGCGTCTGCTTGGTGTGAAAGCATATCGCTTTTCTGTCAGCTGGGCAAGAATTATGCCGGAAGGTACAGGAAGAGTAAATGAGAAAGCGATAGCGCTGTATCGTGATATGATTCTGGAAATGAAAAAGAATGGCATTGAGCCTTATGTAACCATGTATCATTGGGAATTTCCTCAGGCGCTTCAGGACAAAGGTGGCTGGTTAAATGAAGAGGTTATTGAATGGTTTGGTGAGTATGCCCGTGTGGTTGCAGAGAATTTTTCGGATATTGCCAAGTACTTTATCACTTTGAATGAGCCACAGTGCTTTGTGGGACTTGGTCATTTGAGTGGTGTACATGCGCCGGGTTTGAAGCTTGAGCCTAAGGATGTATTCCAGATTTCTCATAATGCGCTTCGCGCCCATGGACTTGCGGTAAAGAAGCTTCGCGAGTTTGCAAAGCAGCCGATTAAAGTAGGGTATGCTCCGACCTGTGGTGTGGCGTATCCATATACGGATTCGCCGGAGGATATTGAGGCAGCAAGAAGTATTTACTTTGGCTTCGACCAGCCGATTTCTAACTGGACATGGAATGTAGCATGGTTCTCTGACCCTGTATTTTTAGGTGAATATCCAAAAGAGGCGTTGGAGAAATATAAGGAATATCTTCCTGAAATCACCAAGGAGGATATGGAATTAATTCATCAACCGCTTGATTTTATGGGACAAAATATATACAATGGCTACTATATTCGAGCTGGCAAGGATGGCAAGCCTGAATATGTAGATAGAGGACCTGGTTTTCCTAAGACTTCAACCAATTGGCCGGTTACGCCCGAGTGCTTGTACTGGGGTGTGAAGTTTATCTATGAGAGATATCATATGCCGATTTATATTACGGAGAATGGTATGGCATGTCATGACCAGATTTCAGCAGATGGTAGAGTGCATGACAGCAATCGTATTGATTTTCTTGATAAGTACTTGTCCTGCATTCAGAAGGCTGTGGATGAAGGCGTTGATGTACAGGGTTATTTCTTATGGACATTCTTAGATAATTTTGAGTGGGATAAGGGATATAGTGAAAGATTTGGACTCGTCTACGTTGATTATAATACCCAGAAGCGAATCGTGAAGGATTCAGCTTACTGGTATCAGAAGGTAATGGAGACGAATGGAATGAATTTGAGTGTAAATCAGCCAAAACAGGAAATTCTGCGGATGGAGCCCGTGTTTAAGCAGATGATTTGGGGCGGCAATAAGCTGGGAACCCAGTGGGGATATGAAATCCCTGGAGATAATACAGGAGAGTGCTGGGCGGTTAGTGCACATCCAAACGGAGATTGTAAGATTGCAGAGGGTAGCTTTGCGGGGAAAACCTTGAGCCAATTGTGGAAAGAACAGCCTGAATTATTTGGTAATGTGGATAGTGACCGATTCCCGCTTTTGATTAAGATTATTGATGCGAAGGATGATTTGAGTATTCAGGTACATCCTGATGATACATATGCAGCAACAAATGAGAATGGTTCTCTTGGTAAGACAGAGTGCTGGTATATTCTGGATGCTTCTGAAGGAGCAACCCTTGTGATTGGTCATAATGCCAAGGATAAAGCAGAGCTGGATGGAATGATTCGTGAGGGAAGATGGCAGGAGTTTATTCGTGAAGTACCTGTAAAGGTAGGCGATTTTATACAGATTGACCCGGGAACTGTTCATGCAATCAAGGGTGGTATCCAGATACTTGAAACACAACAGAACTCTGATATTACATATCGTGTGTATGACTATGACAGATTAACGGATGGTAAGCCAAGAGAGCTTCATGTAGAGAAGAGTCTTGATGTGATTACGGTTCCGGCTAAGTCTGTAGCGGAAAGTATTGTCGCAGTGGATGCATCAAAGGAAAATGTGTTCAATGAGTTGATTTCTTGCGATTATTATCGTGTATGGAAGCTTGATGTGACGAACAAGATGCAATTTATGCAGGAATATCCTTTCCTGATTATGAGTGTGCTTTCAGGTGACGGTTTGATGAATGGTCAGTATATTAAGAAGGGCGACCATTTCATATTACCTAGCGGATATGGTATGGTTGATGTGCAGGGTAAGCTGGAAGTAATTGCGTCAACAATTGCATAAGATAACAATAGGGCGTCGTCGTGGGATGATGCTCTTTTGTTTGGGTAAGGGATTTTATTGTTTGTATGTGTTGGGCTATGTAAATATGATATTTTATGTTGACGAATCTTCCCAAATGAAGTAACGTTAAAATGTTATGGTTCGCATAATGATACATGAGTGTAGAGAGCGCATAGAAAGGTGTGAGGTCAATGGTTTCGCAGAAATATAAGGATATGCTGCAGGCAAAGTCGGTTATTCGTGAGATGTCTGCATGGGCAAATAAGAGAGGTAGCGAGATTGGCTACGATAATGTATTTGATTATAGTCTGGGTAATCCGTCAGTTCCTGTTCCGCAGGCATTTACAGACAAGATGATTGAACTTTTGCAAACAAGAGATACGATGGAGCTGCATGGTTACAGCCAGTCACAGGGGATTCCCTCAGTACGTGCAAAGTTTGCAGAGTATTTGAATAAAACATATGGAATGAATTACACGGCAGAGCATATATTTATGACAACAGGGGCAGCAGGTGCGGTAGCACATGCGGTGCGTGTTGTAACACAGCCGGGGGATGAGGTAATCACATTTGCGCCATTTTTCCCTGAGTATAATCATTATATCAATCAGTCAGGCGCAGTACTAAAGATTGTTCCGGCAGATACAGAGAGCTTTCAGATTAACTTTGAGGCTTTCGAACAGATGATAAACGAGAAAACAATGGCGATTCTGGTGAACACACCAAACAATCCGTCAGGTATTGTATATTCAGCAGAGACTTTGACAAAGCTCGCATCTGTTTTGGAGGCAAAACAGAAGGAATATGGCCATGATATCTTTATTATTTCAGATGAGCCGTATCGTGATATTGTATTTGATGGGGTGGATGCGCCATATGTATCAAAGTTCTATGATAATACACTTTCCTGTTATTCCTTTGCAAAGTCACTGTCTATTCCGGGAGAGCGACTTGGTTATGTGGCAGCGAATCCAAAGTGTACGGATGCAGAGCTGATTTCGGTGATGTGTTCGCAGGTGTCACGAGGTATCGGACATAACTGCCCGCCATCTATTATTCAGATTGCGGTAGCTGAGGTGCTTGGTCTTGCGGCTGATTTGGATGTATATGAGAAGAATATGAAGCTTTTGTATGATGAACTGGTGAGTCTTGGATTTACCTGTGTAAAGCCGGGCGGAACCTTCTATATCTTCCCGAAGGCATTAGAGGAGGATTCGATTGCATTTTGCCAGAAAGCATTAAAATATGACTTGGTGTTGGTGCCGGGAGATTCCTTTGGCTGTCCGGGATATTTTAGAATGGCATATTGTGTGACTACTGAGAAGGTAGAGCGTTCATTGGCTGCGTTGCGCAGGTTTGTTGAGGCAGAGTACCGATAAGATTAACTAAGAGTAAGAGAGGCGAAATACATGATAGATGCAGGTCTTGTGTTGGAAGGCGGCGGAATGAAGGGAATCTATACTGCAGGGGTATTGGATTACTTTATGGAGAAGAATGTGTATTTTAAGAACAGCTATGGAGTGTCTGCGGGTTCGTGCCATTTGGCAAGTTATATATCGAAGCAGCATGGCAGAGCAAAAAGAGTATCCCTGGATTATCTTCGAGAGAAGAATTATTGCAGTGTGTACAGTTTGCTTACTTCGGGTGACATTTTTAATGTTAAGTTTTGTTATGACAGGATTCCGAATGAGCTGGCCCCATATGATTATGAGACTGCATATACATTTGAAGGAAATGCCTATGCGGTTGTGACCAATATTGAAACAGGTAAGCCGGAGTATATGCCGTTAAGGGAGATGCATAAGGATATTATTGGCGTAAGAGCGTCTTCTTCATTGCCGATGGTTTCCAGAAATGTGGAGATTGATGGTAAGTTTTATCTGGACGGTGGGATTTCTGATGCAATTCCGATTCGTAAATCGGTAGAGGATGGCAATCAGAAGAGTGTGGTTGTTCTTACTAAGGAGGTAGGCTATGTGAGGAAGCCTTCTTCGCATTTGGGACTGATTAAAACAATGTATAAAAAGTATCCAAAGGTTTATGAACTGATGAGAGACCGACACATTATTTACAATGATACGTTAGAGTATCTTGCAAAGGCTGAGAAGGAAGGAAAGGCCTTTGTGATTAGACCACAGCAGGTGAGTGATGTAGGAAGAATCGAAAAAGACAGAGCAAAACTGGAAGCCTTATATGAAGTGGGCTATGAGGATGCAAAGCGCTGCTATGAAGATATGATGAGATTTTTAGAGCAGTAAAGAAAGAGTTATTTGGGAGTACAGTATGCAAAATCCATAAATGGAAGATTTTGCATACGGCAAAATTGTGGCTTGGGCCACAATGTTTGAGGTTTGTTTGGAAAGGTAAGGGTTTTTGTGATTGAAATTTTAAAAGCAATTTTATTTGGTATTGTTGAGGGAATCACGGAGTGGTTACCTGTCAGCAGTACGGGACATATGATTATTTTGGATGAGTTTATTAAACTGAATTGTTCACCTGAGTTTTTGGAAATGTTTTTGGTGGTGATTCAGTTAGGTGCTATTCTTGCGGTTATTCTGCTGTTTTGGAATAAGATATTTCCATTTCAGTTTCAGGATAAGAAAAAGCCTGTGATTGAGATGGATAAGATTCTTCTTTGGTGCAAGATTGTTGTGGCTTGCATTCCGGCAGGATTGATAGTGGTTTTGGGACTGGATGAGGTTTGTGAAGAGAAGTTTTATCATGCGATTCCGGTAGCAATTGCTTTGATAGTATTTGGCGTCGCGTTTATTGTTATTGAACGTAAGAACAAAGGGAAGCAGGCACAGATTGATTCCTTAGAGGCACTTACCTTTAAGACGGCATTTCTTATCGGTATGTTTCAGCTGATTGCAGCGATATTCCCCGGAACTTCACGCTCGGGAGCGACAATTGTGGGAGCGTTGTTGATTGGAGTATCAAGAACAGTAGCTTCTGAGTTTACTTTCTTCCTTGCAATTCCGGTTATGTTGGGTGCTAGTCTTTTAAAGATGCTGGATTTTGGTTTTGCTTTTTCGGGTATGGAATTTACTGTGCTTGGAGTCGGCATGGTGGTGGCTTTTGTAGTATCTGTTATTGTAATCCGCTTCCTGATGGATTATATTAAGAAGCATGACTTTCAAGTGTTTGGTTGGTATCGTATCGCTCTTGGTGCATTGGTGATAGCACTCGGCTTAACAGGCGTGATAGGTGCATAATATTATTTGATTTTAAGGTGCAGTCGTATCGGCGGCACCTTTTTACGTTAGTGGATTCAATTGTTTTACAAGGTAACATAATATGTGATAGAATATGAGGAGATTTATTGAAATGGGGAGGGCTTACATGAAGAGAACTTTATTTATCAAATTATCTACAACACAGATTATCATGTTGAGCTTTTTGATTACTATTTTACTGGGGAGTATACTATTATTTCTTCCTGTGAGCAGTGCAACCGGAGGTTCGGTTTCGTATATGGATGCTTTGTTTACAGCGACGACCTCTGTTTGTGTGACGGGGTTAGTGACTGTACCAACTGTATCTACTTGGAGTATATTTGGGCAGGTAGTTATTTTGATATTAATACAAGTTGGTGGTCTTGGCGTGATTACAATTATGTCGATGATTATGATTGGTTTCCATAAGAAGATGGGAATAGGAGAGAGAATGCTGCTTCAGGATGCATTTAATCTGAATACAATGTCAGGACTTTCTGAGTTTGTGCGTAAAGTAGTAGGGGGCACTCTTTTGGTTGAGATGGTGGGAGCAATAGGATATATGACAGTGTTTGTACCACGATATGGTATTAGAGGGGTATGGATATCTGTTTTTAATGCAGTTTCAGCATTTTGTAATGCAGGTATGGATGTGATTGCAGAAAATAGTCTCTGTGATTATGCACTGAATCCTATGGTGAATGTGGTTACATGCACGCTTATTGTTGTGAGTGGCATTGGGTATATAGTTTGGTGGGATGTGCTTAATGCCTTGACGAAATGGAAGACTCATAAGCTGAGGTGTTTTCGGAGTATGACTCTTCATAGTAAGATTGCAATTGGGTTCACTGTTATTTTGATAGTGGCTGGAGCGGTTTCGTTTTTTGTGTTTGAGTATAACAATCCTTTGACCATGGCGAATTGTTCTTTGGCAGATAGGATACAGCTTTCTGTATTTCAGTCTGTTACGACAAGAACGGCAGGGTTTGCGACGATTCCTCAAGAGAATTTGACGAATGCATCAGCTTTAGTTTCGTTGTTGCTTATGTTTATTGGTGGGTCACCTGTAGGTACAGCAGGTGGTGTTAAGACGGTTACGATGGCAGTGTTAATTATGTCAGCGTTGGCAACTATTCAGGATAAGAATGAGGTTAGTTTGTTTGGTAGAAGTATATCAAAACAAGCGGTTAGCAAATCTGTTGCGGTTGTAAGTATGGCTTTTGTAATTATGTTTATTTCCACATTATTGCTTGCAGGAGTTACAGATGCTGATTTGCTTGATATTATGTATGAAACAGTTAGTGCGACTGCAACAGTAGGATTGTCGAGGAATCTAACGGCTTCTTTAAATACATGGGGGAAAATAATTATCGTTATAACAATGTATCTTGGGAGAGTAGGACCGATTTCTCTTGCAGTAGCGATGAATATGCATAAAGAAAAGAAAAATATTGTATCTAATCCTGTTGAGATGATTAGTATCGGATAAGGAGGGTGTCCAATGAATAAGAAACAAACTTATGCAGTGTTTGGTTTGGGAACATATGGTAGTGCAGTAGCAAAGGAACTCGTGAATAATGGAGTAGAGGTACTGGCAGTAGATGTGGATGAGACGGTTGTGAATGCGGTAGCATCAGATTTTCCGTATTGTAAATGTGCCGATATAACAGATGCAGAGGTGATGAGACATTTAGGAATAGAGAATATTGATGTTGTAATTATTGCTATGGCGAATTATTTAGAAGAAAGTGTTATGGCGACAATGCTTTGCAAGGAAGCAGGTGTAAAAACAGTGATTGCAAAGTGTGCTAATGAAATGCAACGTAAGATATTAACGAAGGTTGGAGCTGATAGGGTAGTTTTCCCGGAGAGCGAGTCGGGGGTTAGATTAGCAAAGAACTTATTAAGTTCCGGATTTTTGGATGCGATGGAGCTTGCAAAGGATGTTGCGCTAGTTGAATTGGAGGTAATTCCTGAATGGGAAGGCAAGAATCTGATTGAACTTGATTTGAGAAAGAAATATTCGATTAATGTAGTGGCTGTATGCCGGGGAGAAGAGGTTAATATCAATATAGACCCGGAACAGGCATTGGAGAAAAATATGCATTTAGTAGTTATTGGTAATCCGTCGAAATTAAACAGATTGAAAGTATAAGCTGTTTAAGAAGGGGCGATTTTGTATATATCGGAATGTGGACAAAACACAAGGAGCTGCGCACACATGTGTGACAGCTCCTTGTATTATCGTACCTAACGGTACATGTTTATTCTTCATCATAATAGGTCTTAATACGAATCGCCTGATTATGGTCACCGAAGTCTTCGCCGAAGAGGGTACATCCGCCGACATTGGCTGTGTCCTTCGGAACCTCGATGCGGAAGGTTATATAGCTGTTATAATTAATGTTCAAATCCTGAATGGTTACATCTGAAATCTTATTAGTACCATCAATGAAGCAACCCTCGCTGTTGATAATTAATGTCTTTAGCAAACCATACTGATTTAATAACTCAGGCCACCACTGCGGAGAAACATATCCCGGTCTTGCACCGTAATCCCCCGGACTAATCCACATACCAAGCGGTATGCCGTTGATACTAAAATAAATATCAGACGGATAGTCTTCGTTGGTCTCCGGACATTCTGAGGAAATCTCAAAAGAGATATGCAGCTCAGTAAGTGTTTGCCCTGCCTGAAGGTGATTGGGTAAATTATACTCTACATAGCCGCTGGCAAACCATAGGATACCTGCCTGAAAACGGTCCGGAAAAGAGAATACTCTAGGGTCGTCCAAAGAACCAATAATTTCTTTGCTTGTGGCAAGACCACAGGTTGGTGTACCGTGGCAGGCTGTATAATAACCAACACGAATATCATCTGTATAACAATGTCTTGCCTCCGTGGCAGGAGCAAGGTCAATCATAAGACGGTCGAAACGAGGACGAACAATCTTCATCGTACCTCTCTTGCCGGATGTTATCTTAATCTGTACAAGACCGGCTTCTTCTAACTTATTCACGTGCATGGAAATGGCACCGTTGGTAAGTCCAAGTGCTTCCGCTAAGTCGTTCATACTTAACGTGTCATCTTCGTATATCATTTCCATGATTTTGAGACGCATAGGTGTGCTGAGTGCCTTGAAGACAGTTTCAGCTTCCCCTATTGAACGAAAATATAACATAGTAACCCCCTGTATATTATGTGCTGTTTTCTTCAATTTATTTATAACATAATATATTTTTCTATTTCTTATAATAAACAATGTGATTATTAAAGTCAATGCTATAATAATTAAAAACCTGATAAAATTATGAAAAGATTATTTGTGCAAAATATTCAACAAAAATTGAAAGGTTTTTCATATATACGGTCATTATTTATAAAGCATATTATTGACTTTTTGAGATAGTCATAGTATGTTTTAATTATTATTAAAATATTTTAGTAGTTTTTCGATACAAAATATTTAGAAAAAGAGAGGAAGATATTATTATGAAGAAAAAGCTGATTTCTACTATGTTATGTATCTGCATGGCAACATCTGTGTGTGCATGTGGACAGACAACGCAGGAGCAGGCTGAAGATACAAAGGAAACAGAGACATCAGAGGAGACTGGGGCAGCAGAAGAGACTAAGGAAGAGGTGGAAAGACCTGTTCTTGAGGTGAATTATGACGGAATTGCTACAGGGACTGTGAATGCAAGGGTTGCTGTGCATGACCCATCGATTATTAAAGCGGATGGAAAGTATTATATCTTCGGCTCCCACATGGTAGGAGCGTCTACGGATGATTTGCGTTCTTGGACAAGACTGGGAAATGGATATACAGAGACAAATACAATCTACGGTAACTTATATGAAGAAGGACTTGGTGTATTTGATTATGCGGGAAACGGAGATAGTCTGATTAAGACGGATGACGGTGGAACTCACGTATGGGCACCGGACCCGATTTATAATGAAGAAACAGGATTGTACTATTTATATTATTGCACTACTTCTACATGGAATGCTTCTAATTTATGCTATGGTGTGTCAGAAAGTGTGGAAGGACCGTATGAGTGGCAGGGCGCGTTGATTTACTCGGGATTTACAGAGGAGACAATAGGTGCAACGGATGTATATGATTATGTATCTGAAGAATACG
>SVFJ01000014.1 GCA_015056925.1 Lachnospiraceae bacterium
GTGTAAGTGCAGTAATGTACTCAGCTGAATGATACTAATAGGTCGAGGGCTTATCCTGGAAGGTAATTCTGAGAGAAGTGCTTGGAAGAAATGAACGGAAGAGAGATTTGTGTGTTCGGTTTTGAAGATATAAACCTTTAATAATTAAATAAGTAAGGCTCCATGGTCAAGCGGTTAAGACATCGCCCTTTCACGGCGGTAACACGGGTTCGATTCCCGTTGGAGTCATTTATGGCCTAGTGGCTCAGTTGGTTAGAGCGCCGCCCTGTCACGGCGGAGGTCGAGGGTTCGAGTCCCTTCTGGGTCGTCAGTACAGTTTGTTGTACTACGAATTATATAAAATGTGTGTAAACACTTGGGATCTTAGCTCAGCTGGGAGAGCATCTGCCTTACAAGCAGAGGGTCACAGGTTCGAGCCCTGTAGGTCCCATTAGAAAGCGATTGCGTATGCAATCGCTTTTTTATGGAATAGGAAAGTGCTCGAAAAGTAGTGGAAGTTATACAAGAATCAGCGAAGCTGATTCTTGCAGAGTGTTGCCGCCGGGCAACACTTTTTTGTGTTTGTAATTCAATTGCTATTAGAATTGATATAGATAAGTTGAATGAAAGCTTAGATTGTTTGAGAGAATTGATGAATGGTTGAGGCAGAGATAAGTTAGTAGGAACATAAATACGAAATTGACGATATATATGTCGTTATTGATAAGGATGATAAATTTTTGCATAATATTTGCTATAATATGAATTGAAAATCATTCACTACGCGTATTATGATACCATCATAGCATAATATCGAATTAATATGGCATGAATGGGAGGTAATAGAAGTGGAGTTATATGTTTCAAGCAAACGTGGTGTAGATATTCAAGAAGATTTAATTGGTATTTTCTTTGAAGATATTAATTATGGAGCAGATGGTGGACTATATGCAGAGATGATAGAGAATCGTTCTTTTGAGTTCATGGATTCAAGAGGAAAAAAGAATGATTATTATCAGATATATGATGGTTTATATGGCTGGAAGGGGTATCCGAACGCGATAAGTCCGGAGTTAACGATACAAGAAGATAATCCGCAGAATAATATTAATACGCATTATTTGCATGTAGAGCTTCAACAAGGTGAAGGTATTGCCAATAAAGCTTATGATGGATTATACTTAGAGGAAGGAAAGAAATATCATGTAAGCTTTTGGGCAAGATGTGATAGAGCGACACGTTTACAAGTTGTTGCAATAGATTGCGCATCTGCCGGGGATGAGGCAAATCAGAGTAGTAATCAAATCCAAGTATTAGGCAGGATAGCAATTGATGGTGAAGAATGGAAGCAATATAAGCTAGAGGTTACACCATTAATAACAGTAGAAAAGGCATTATTTGGTATTTTGGCAGAGGATACATGCTCATTTGATATAGATACAGTTTCCATGATGCCGGAAGATGCAGTTTGTGGTTTGTTTAGAAAAGATTTAGCAGAGAAGTTAGAAGAGTTAAGTCCTGCATTTATCCGTTTTCCGGGAGGATGTGTTATTGAAGGAAATACATTAGCGAATCGTTATCAATGGAAACATTCGATTGGACCGATTGAGCAACGTAAAGCAAACTGGAATCGTTGGGCAGTTCATAATAACAATGAGGAGAATAATTATACTTCGGAGTTTCGTTATTATAATCAGACACTTGGAATGGGATATTATGAATACTTTGTACTTTGTGAGTATTTGAAGGCTAAACCATTACCTGTAGTCAATGTGGGATTGGCATGTCAGTATCAGTCAGATGAATTGGTTGGTAGAGACAATCCGGAGTATCAGCAGTACATACAAGATGCTTTAGATTTAATTGAGTTCGCCAATGGAGATGTGTCTACCACATGGGGAAAGGTAAGAGCTGATATGGGACATCCTGCTCCTTTTGGATTGGAATTTATCGGAATTGGTAATGAGCAGTGGCAGACTGAAAAGGTAGATTTCTTTGAGAGATATGAAGATTTTGAAAAAGCGATACATGAGAAATATCCTAATATGAAATTAATAGGTTCTGCTGGACCAACAGTTCATACACCAACCTATGAGGCTGCATGGAAGTTCTATCATGAAAGGAAGAATAAGGATAATTTTACCTATGCAGTAGATGAACATTACTATATGGAACCAGAGTGGTTCTTGGCAAATACTCATTTTTATGATAATTATCCTCGTGATGTAAAGGTTTTCTCAGGTGAGTATGCAGCACATGATAGAGAAGTGCAAAAGGCGGAGCTTAGAAATAATTGGAAATGTGCTTTGTCGGAGGCTGCATTTCTAACTGGTGTTGAAAGAAATGCGGATGTGGTATATCTGGCGTCATATGCGCCACTGTTTGCTAGAATCGGATATGTACAGTGGTCACCGGATTTGATATGGTTTGATGATAAGAGCTGTTATGGAACACCGAATTTTTATGTGCAGATGCTATATCGTAAATATACGGGGACATGCACAGTAGAAAGTAGGTTAGAAGACGGAGAAGAGAATAAAATCTATCATTGTGTATCAAAGAATGAACAGACGGGAAAGCTTTATATTAAACTTGTTAATGCATCTGATACAGAGCAGGAAATAAAATTACATCTTGATGAGAAGTTTTCACGAATGAAAGTTATTACAATGCGTGCAGAGTTACTTGCAACAAATTCTATAGATAAGCCAATGAATGTAGCGCCGGTGAAGGAAGAATTGCAATTTTCAGAAACATTCACAGTTCAATCCCAAAGTTTTGTAATTATTGAACTTGAATAAAATGCATAATATGATAGAGCAAGTAGATAAAAGATTGAATGTGTGTAAAGTGAATTGAGAGATGAAAAAGGTATTGGAGTTTAGAAACTTCAATACCTTTTTTGGTGAGTATTTGAGGACATTTATATGGATGAGAATATTTTTTTGAAGCGTGTCATGGCTTCTAAAGTGTTTTCGTGGCTGTTAAAGGAAGTGAGGCGGAAGAAATTTTTCCCGTTTTTGCCAAAGCCAGCGCCTGGAGTACCGACAATCTGTGCGTTGTGAAGGAGGTAGTCAAAGAAATCCCATGATTCTTTGCCGTTTGGGCATTCAAACCAGATGTAAGGAGAATTGACGCCACCAAAGCTGCGTATTCCAAGCTGAGAAAGAGTGCTAGATATAATACGGGCATTTTCTTGGTAATAAGCAAGATTTTCTTTGCATTGAGCCATTCCTTCGGGGCTAAATACTGCGGCAGCTCCTTTTTGGACAATATATGAAACTCCGTTGAATTTAGTGGTTTGTCGACGATTCCACATTGTGTGCAGTGACATGGATGTGCCATTAGATGCAGTAAATACTAAATCTTTTGGGACTATGGTATATCCGCATCTGGTTCCAGTAAAACCTGCTGTTTTGGATAACGAGCAGAATTCAATAGCACATTTCCTAGCACCTGTTATTTCAAAAATACTCCTAGGAAGTGTAGGGTCAGTAATAAAGCTTTCGTAGGCTGCGTCAAATAAAATAACAGCCTGATTTTTTAAAGCGTAGTCAACCCATTTTTGTAGTTGCTCATGATTATAGACAGCTCCGGTAGGGTTGTTTGGAGAGCATATGTAGATAATATCTGCGTGAACTTTTGAATCAGGTAAGGGAAGAAAATTATTCTCTGCATTTGCATCAATATAAATGATTTTTCTATTATTCATAAGATTGGTATCTACATATACAGGATAAACAGGGTCCGGAATTAAGACGATATTGTCTTTGTCAAATAGGTCTGTTATATTTCCGGTGTCACTCTTTGCACCATCCGAAATAAAGACTTCATCGGCAGTAATGTTTACACCATGTTCTGAATAATAAGTGACAATTGAATTTCTTAAGAATTCATAGCCTTGTTCAGGACCGTATCCTTTGAAAGCTGTTGTACTGGCTAATGCGTCAACACCTGAATGTAGCTCATCTATAATATGAGTACCAAGGGGAAGTGTTACATCACCGATACCGAGACGTATGATTTTTTGGTCAGGGTGCTCCTTGCTATAGGCAGTTACCTTTTGGTTAATCTTGGAGAATAAATAGCTGTCTTGCAGATTTAAATAGTTTTCATTTAGTTTTGGCATAATAAATCTTCCTTTCTAATATGTAGAATAGTGGTTCTTAAAAGGAATACTAAAAGAAAGATAACATTCTTGCATTCTTTTGTCAATAAGGATATACTAGATTGCGAGAAAAATGCTTGGAATAGGTTAAAGGGATGATAAGACAGACGTTTAGATTTAGGAAATATCTTTTCAGAACTGTATCCAAGCTTAAATAGATTAAGAAAAGAGGAAGAGTCATGTATCAGCAGGAAATTACAGATGCAAAGCGTGTTGTGGAAGAGTTTGTAGAGGCAGCCAATATTAAGGCAGGAGATTTGATAGTAATCGGATGTTCTACCAGTGAGATTGCGGCACAAAAGATAGGTTCTTATTCCAGCGCAGAGTTAGGAGAAGCAGTATTTGTGGCTATGTATGAGAGCTTTTGCGAGAAGGGAATTCTGATAGCAACACAGTGCTGTGAACATTTGAACAGAGCTTTGATTATGGAAAGAGCTACGGCTGAAAAGTATGGATATGAGGAAGTAAATGTGGTACCACAGCCGAAAGCAGGCGGTTCTTTCTCAACAGCAGCATGGAAACATATGAAGAGTCCTGTGGCTGTTGAGCGAATTCAGGCAAATGGTGGAATAGATATCGGTGATACCTTGATTGGTATGCATTTGAAGTCTGTGGCAGTGCCGGTTAGAATTGAGCATCCTGTTATTGGTAGTGCGCATATTGTGTGTGCGAGAACGCGTGCAAAGTATATCGGAGGCGAGCGTGCCTGCTACAATGAGGCACTGAATTAAGATACAAGATTATGTAAAACAGAGTAAAAGAACATGTGCTTTTTAAAGTCAGAAAATAGCGTGAATACAAGCGCTTTGGGAGTTTTTCATAATATTCTTGTAAAAAAGTTATGAAACTTAAAAAACGGATTTGATAAAAGGTGTTATATGTGTTATAATTTGCCTTGTATATAGTAAGCGCAAGCGACATATGTAGAAAGAGTGGCTGATTAGGGGATGACAAAAGAAACAGGGAGCAAGAGGCGTGTAGAGAAGATGAAGCGATTGATTGTTATAATCGCTATATTGGTCGTGCTAATGCCTACGGTGACTTGTTTACTTTTGGCGGTTCAGGTGTCTAAGCTGGCCGGAGTTCAGATACAGTTACAGGAGGATATTTCGACATATCAGACGAAACAGACGGAGCTAGAAGGCAGGATTGATGAATTACAAGCTTTGGTTGATGCAGATAGCAGTTTGCCGACAGGTGATTTGCAAAGGGCGGATGAAGTTGTATTAGATGCCGAAGAGCTGAAGTCAGAGGGAATCACAGAAGCGGAGCAGACTATTGATTCTGCTGCGATTGAAGCAGTGGAGAATCAGTTGGTTTGGGATAGTGTTTCAGGTGATGTGGAGCCATGGGATTCTTCGTCAGGTATCAGGCGGGTATATTTGACTTTCGATGATGGACCGAGTGCGTATACGGACGATATACTGGATATATTGGATGCATATGGTGTGAAGGCAACGTTTTTTGTTGTGGGAAAACAGGGCTACACTGAGCAGTATCAGAGGATTGTTGACGAGGGACATACTTTGGGGATGCATTCATATAGTCATAAGTATCAGGAAATTTATAGTTCGCTGGAGGCATATCGACAGGATATGGATAAGCTGCATGACTATTTATATGAGCTGACCGGTGTTGATTGTAAGATAGCGAGATTTCCTGGGGGTAGCAGCAATAAGAAGACCAGCAGGGTAAACATGCAGGAACTAATTCGTTACCTTGGTGAAGTGGGAATTCAATATTATGATTGGAATGTGTCTAGCGGTGACGCAGCAGCGGTGCCTATAGATGCAGAACAGATTGCAGATAATGTATTGGAGCATGTTGACAGATTTAATACTGTCATTGTGTTAATGCATGATGCTGCAGGAAAGAAGTCTACGGTTGAGGCTCTTCCTACAATAATAGAGAGTATACTTCAGTCAGAGAATACGGTTTTGCTACCGATTACAGAGGATACTATTCCTATACAGCATGTTAAGGCACAAGAAGAGTAATGTGGAAATTGGAGGAGAGTTACAATGGGTTTTTTTCAGGATTTAAAGCAGGATTTGTCACAGGCAGTTAATGAGTTAATGCCGGAGGAAACAAGCGCAGATTTGGGGAATGAGATGGTAATGGAGGATGAGAAGGTAGAATCATTATCAGAGGATTTATTCGGTACAGAAGGCAATGAGCTTAAGGATTTGGAGGCAATGCTTGAGCAGGAGGTTGCAGCGCTTGACGGTGGTATGACTGATGCAGATGAGACACTTGCGCAAGAGGTAAATGAAGAGGTAGAAGAGCTTTTGAATGAAGTTGAGATGAACTTGTCAGAAGCTGAATACATAGAGACAGCATCAGCAGATGCAACAGAGTTAAAGGAAGAGAGCGTATTTACAGATAATGTAGAGGTTTCTTCTGACACAGCAGTGATTACTGAGGGGATGACAATCCTTGGAGATATCAGCAGCAGTGGTAATATGGATGTTATCGGTAATATCAACGGTAATATCGAGATTTTAGGTAAGTTAAATGTGACAGGAAGCGTAAACGGTAATTCATCAGCAGCTGAGATTTATGCAGAGTCAGCACAGATTAACGGTGAAGTAAAGAGTAAAGGCAGTGTTAAGATTGGACAGAGCTCTGTTATCATAGGTAACATCTATGCAACAAGTGCAGTGATTGCAGGTGCGGTTAAAGGTGATATCGATGTACATGGTCCTGTTATTTTAGATACATCAGCAATTGTAATGGGTAATATCAAGTCCAAGTCTGTACAGATTAACAACGGTGCAGTAATTGAAGGTATGTGCTCACAGTGCTATGCTGAGGTAAGCCCGACATCATTCTTCAGTGATGTTAAGAAGAAAAAATAGTTACAAATAATCATAAGAGTAAGGATGTAGAGACATGCAAAGAATATTATTAAAATTAAGTGGTGAGGCACTTGCAGGCGATAAGAAGATGGGCTTTGACGAGGCAACTGTAACCAAGGTTGCAATGCAGGTTAAAGAGCTTGTTGATTCGAATATTCAGGTTGGTATTGTTATCGGAGGAGGTAACTTCTGGAGAGGACGTACCAGTGAGACGATTGACAGAACAAAGGCGGACCAGATTGGTATGCTTGCAACGGTTATGAACTGTATATATGTGTCTGAGATTTTCAGATATGTGGGAATGCAGACGGAAGTTTTTACACCATTCCAGTGCGCGGCATTTACAGAGCTTTTCTCTAAGGACAAGGCAGTTGGTGCCTTGAAGGCAGGAAAGGTTGTATTCTTTGCCGGTGGTATCGGACATCCATATTTCTCTACGGATATGGGAACAGTATTACGTGCAATAGAGATTGAAGCAGATATGATTTTATCAGCAAGAGCAGTGGATGGTGTATATGATTCCGACCCTAAGCTTAATCCTAATGCAAAGAAGTATGATACCATTCCGATTAAGGAAGTAGTAGATAAGCAGCTTGGAGTAATGGACTTGGCTGCAGCAGTTCTTTGCATGGAGAATAAGATGCCAATGACTATTTTCGGATTGAATGAGGAGAATAGTATTGCAAATACAGCAAAAGGTAAATCAAACGGCACTGTGATTACAGTGTAGTGAATATAGGAAGGACGAAAAGCATGGACGAGAGAATTAAACCATATGAAGAGAAAATGCAGAAGGCATATGACTTCCTTCTTGCAGATTATTTAACAATTAGAGCAGGACGTGCCAATCCACATGTATTGGATAAGTTGAAGGTTGATTACTACGGTTCACCTACACCAATCCAGCAGGTTGGTAATATTACCGTTCCGGAAGCAAGAATGATTCAGATTGCACCTTGGGAGAAGAGCCTGATTCGTGAGATTGAGAAGGCGATTATGGCATCAGATATCGGAATTACACCAAGCAATGATGGTTCTGTTATCAGACTTGTTTTCCCTGAGTTAACAGAGGAAAGACGTAAGGAACTTGTTAAGGATGTTAAGAAGAAGGGCGAGGATGCTAAGGTTGCGATTCGTAACATCAGAAGAGATGCGAATGATGCATATAAGAAGCTTGCTAAGACTGAGGTTTCAGAGGATGAGATTAAGGACTTAGAGGATTCTGTACAGAAGCTTACAGACAAGTATGTAAAGGATATCGATAAGGCAATTGAAGATAAGTCAAAAGAAATCCTGACTGTATAATTAAGGTTTATAATGAGGGGCATTACATGAGGGATGTACTGCCTCTTTTTTCCTTTTATGTTTTTGGAAAGGCAAGGGAACAGATTATGAAAGTACCTACACATGTAGCGATTATTTTAGATGGCAACGGAAGATGGGCCAAGGCAAAGGGATTGCCTAGAAAGGCAGGTCATGTTCAGGGAGCCAAGAATGTAGAGATTATATGTGAAGAAGCATATAAGATGGGAATACAGTATCTGACAGTTTATGCGTTCTCAACAGAGAATTGGAACAGACCGCAGGATGAAGTAGATGCTTTGATGCAACTGCTTCGTAATTATATGAAGACTTGCCTGAAGACAGCAGAGAAGAATAAGATGTGTGTTCGTGTCATTGGTGATAAGACACGATTGGATGATGATATCAGAGCAAGAATTGCTGAGCTGGAGGAGGCAACTAAGGATAATACCGGCTTGCATTTTCAGATTGCGCTGAATTATGGAAGCAGGGATGAGATTACCAGAGCAGTAAAGTCGCTTGCAGATAAAGTGGCTGCAGGTGAGTTAAAGGCAGAGAATATTACGGAGGAAAGTATTGCCGGTGAGCTTGATACAGCAGGGATACCTGACCCCGATTTGATGATAAGAACATCAGGAGAGCAGAGAATATCTAATTATCTGCTTTGGCAGCTGGCATATGCGGAGTTTTATTTTACCGAGGTGCCGTGGCCTGATTTTACAAAGAAAGAATTAGAGAAAGCAATCGAGGCATATAACAAGAGAGATAGAAGGTATGGCTTGGTTAAGGAGGAATAACATGGCTTCGAAGATTAGTAAGGAGAGAACAATCAGCAGTGTCATATTGGTTATTATTGCACTTGCAACGATATTACCGGGTGGACCTGTGCTTGCACTTACATTATATCTGATATCGAATGTGGCTTTTTTGGAGCTGACAAAGGCTTGTGGGATTCATACGGGAGAGAAGCTGAATGTACTGGAGGTTACAGGGATTTTGGCGATTGCGGTATACTATCTGCTGATATATTTTGCACAGACACATACCTATTTCATGATTACAGTTATTTTATTACTGATGGCATTGATGATTGTATATGTATTCTCGTTTCCTAAGTACACTGCCAATCAGGTAATGACTACGTATTTTTCGCTGATTTATGCACCAATTATGCTTTCCTTTGTTTTCTTAACAAGACAACTGGGATATGGTGCATATTTGGTATGGATGATATTTATCAGTTCTTGGATTTCGGATACCTGTGCATATTTGGTAGGCGTGCTATTTGGCAAGCATAAGCTGGTTCCGCATTTGAGTCCGAAGAAGACGATTGAAGGTGCTGTGGGTGGTATTTTCGGTTCTGCTGTCGTAGGCGGTTTGTTTGGATTTTTCTTATTAGATAAGACCATGGGAGTCAGCCAGTTTGGTCCTATTTTGTTTGTGATTGGAGCGATTGGTTCTGTGATTTCACAGGTGGGAGATTTGGCGGCTTCGGCAATTAAGAGAAATCATGATATCAAAGATTATGGTAATCTGATTCCGGGACATGGTGGTATTATGGACCGCTTTGATAGTGTGATTTTTACAGCACCAATGATTTATTTTTTGATTATTTTGTTTTTATAAAGATAAGAGAGGTAGCAGTGAAGTATGAAGAAGCTGGCAATATTAGGTTCAACAGGTTCTATTGGAACACAGACGTTGGAAATTGTGAGAGAGAATGCTGATTTGCAGGTGGTTGCGCTGGCGGCAGGTACCAATGTTGAGCTGTTAGAGAAGCAGGTAAGAGAGTTTAAGCCAAGGCTTGTTTGTATGCAGACAGAAAGTGCGTGTAAGGATTTGGCGACACGTTTGCAGGATATGCGGGTAGAGATTGTTTGTGGTATGGATGGTCTGATTCAGATTGCTGAGATGGAAGAGTCAGAGATTCTGGTGACTGCTATTGTGGGAATGATTGGTATTCGGCCTACGATTGCAGCAATTAAGAAGAAGAAGGATATTGCGCTTGCCAATAAGGAGACTTTGGTAACGGCAGGACATATTATTATGCCGCTTGCGGCTGAGATGGGAGTTTCCATTTTGCCTGTGGATAGTGAGCATAGTGCGATTTTCCAGTCTATGCAGGGAGAGAAGAAGGAGCGTATTCATAAGCTTTTGATTACAGCATCAGGCGGTCCTTTCAGAGGAAGAACGAAGGAACAGCTTGCCAATATTCAGGTGGAAGACGCTTTGAAGCATCCTAATTGGGCGATGGGGAGTAAGATTACCATTGATTCAGCAACGCTTGTGAATAAAGGTCTTGAAGTTATGGAAGCTAAGTGGCTTTTCGATATGGATTTGGACAGAATTCAGGTGGTAGTACATCCACAGAGCATTATTCATTCCATGGTAGAGTATGTGGACGGAGGTATTATTGCACAGCTTGGTACACCGGATATGAAGCTTCCGATTCAGTATGCACTGTTCTATCCGGACCGTCGTCCGATGGCAGGTAAGAGAGTAGATTTCTATGAATTGGGTAGTATAACATTTGAAAAGCCGGATATGGAGACTTTTACAGGCTTAAAGCTTGCTATGCGTGCGGCAGGAGAGGGAGGCAGTATGCCGACAGTATTCAATGCGGCAAATGAGAAGGCGGTTAGTCTGTTCTTGAATAGAAAGATTCGTTTCCTTCAGATTCCGGAGATTATTGAGATGTGTATGGATTCTCACAAAAGAATTGCAAATCCTGACGTAAATCAGATATTAACCGCGGAGCAGGAAGCATATGATTTGATAAGAACAAAGTTTGAATAGAGGAGAACAGAATGTTTGTTACGTTAATTGTATTTATTCTTGTATTTGGCGTGGTAGTTGTTTCTCATGAGCTTGGTCATTTTCTGATTGCAAAGCTTAACGGAATTAAGGTGGTAGAGTTTTCAGTTGGTATGGGACCTACCTTACTGCAGTTTACAAAGGGCGAGACCAGATATGCCTTGAAACTTTTGCCTTTGGGCGGAGCGTGTATGTTTGAAGGTGAGGATGGTATTTATACAGAGGATAAGGATGCGAAAGACGCAGATAAGAAGGGAACTTTGGCTGTTGACAGCACGGAGGGAACCTTTAATGATGCCAATGTATGGGCTAGAATCGCAACGGTATTTGCAGGACCATTCTTTAATATTATTCTTGCATTTTTATTATCGCTGATTGTAGTTGGCTTCACGGGAGCTATGATTCCACAGATTACATCGCTGATGGAAGGATATCCGGCTGCGGAGGCAGGTTTACAGGAAGGCGATGTGATTACCAGGATTAACAATGAGCGTATTTATCTGTACAATGAGGTTACATTTATTTCGTCCATGAATACGGGAGAAGCATTGGAAATAGAGTTTCTGCGTGATGGAGAGAAGCAGGTAACTACTCTGACACCAAAGTATAGTGAAGAGGATGACAGATATTATATTGGATTTACCATTGGTGAAACAATCGAGTGTAAGGGTTGGAATTTGATTAAATATAGTGCCTGTGAGGTCAGATACTGGCTGAAGGCTACGATTGAAAGTTTATTAATGCTTGTGCAGGGGAAACTGACAGGTGATGATTTGTCAGGTCCGGTAGGTATTGCAGTGGCAATTGATGATATGGTAGAACAGGCAACACCATACGGTATTCCGACAGTAGTGCTTACGATGATGAATTTTGCTGTGCTTTTAAGCGTAAACCTTGGTGTTATGAATTTGCTTCCGTTACCGGCATTGGATGGCGGACGTTTGATTTTCATGTTTATTGAGGTGCTTAGAGGAAAGCCTGTTCCACCTGAGAAGGAAGGCATTGTTCATTTTATCGGCTTTGTAGCATTGATGATTTTGATGGTATTTGTATTATATAATGATATAACAAAAATCTTCCGTTAAGGAATCTAGGGAGCGGAAGATAGAGAAAGGCATGGTATTGATATGGTATTTAGAGAGCATACCAAAGTGGTTCAGATTGGAAATAAGGTAATCGGCGGTGGTAATCCTATTATGATTCAGTCGATGACCAATACAAAGACGGAGGATGTTGCGGCAACTGTGGCGCAGATTAAGCGTTTGCAGGAGGCTGGCTGCGATATTGTGCGTTGTACTGTGCCAAATCAGGAGGCAGCGAATGCGATTGCCAAGATTAAGAAGCAGATAGAGATTCCGTTGGTAGCAGATATTCATTTTGATTATAAGATGGCAATTGCAGCAATGGAGAATGGTGCGGATAAGATTCGTATTAATCCGGGTAATATCGGAAGCCGTGAGAAGGTTGCAGAGGTAGTTAAAGTTGCTAAGGAGAGAAATATTCCGATTCGAATCGGTGTGAACAGCGGTTCCTTGGAGAAAGAGCTGGTAGCCAAGTACAACGGTGTAACAGCGCAGGGAATTGTGGAAAGTGCGTTGGATAAGGTTGGTATCATCGAAGACCTTGGATATGACAATCTGGTAATCAGTATTAAGTCCTCTGATGTAATGATGAGCGTGGAGGCTCATGAACTGCTGGCAGGTAAGACACCATATCCGATTCATGTAGGTATTACAGAGTCAGGAACTGTTACAAGCGGTAATATTAAGTCTGCGATTGGTCTTGGTATTATCTTGAATTCGGGTGTCGGTGATACGATTCGTGTATCATTAACGGGCGACCCGGTAGAGGAAATTAAGTCAGCAAAGCTGATACTTAGAACACTGGGACTTCGTAAGGGCGGAATAGAGGTTGTATCCTGTCCGACTTGTGGAAGAACCAATATTGATTTGATTGGACTTGCCAATCAGGTAGAGACTATGGTGCAGGGCTATGACCTGGATATCAAGGTTGCAGTTATGGGCTGCGCCGTAAATGGTCCGGGAGAAGCCAAGGAGGCAGACATCGGAATTGCCGGAGGTATAAAAGAAGGACTTTTGATAAAAAAAGGTGAGATTATCAAGAAGGTACCTGAGGCTGAGTTATTAGCAACTTTGAAGGATGCATTGGACAATTGGGAGAAGTAAAGAAAAGGGATTATGGAGAAGAAGTTTTTTGACGCCTTTCCTAATCTGAATCTTATCGGTATGCAGAAGGAATTATTCGAGCAGGTGGTTGTAGAAAAAATTACAGCCACCAAGCGAAAAGACCTTCTGCGTATCTATATTCGGAGTGAGAGGCTGATTGAGAAGGAGTTTATTTATCAGACGGAGAAAGAGATTAAGAAGCAGTTCTTTCCAAATGATAATATTACAATCAAAATATATGAGAAGTTTATACTTTCCGGACAATACAATCCTAAGACGCTGATGGATGTGTATAAGGAAAGTATTTTGTTAGAGCTAAAAGAAGCGGAGCATATGCTTTATACTATGTTTCGTCAGGCGGATATGCACTTCCCTGATAATAATAGTATGGAGCTGATTCTGGAGGAAAGCGTTATCGCAAGAGCCAAGGAGGATGAGTTTATCGGTATCCTTGATAAGGTTCTGAATGAGCGTTGCGGCTTTATGGTGAAGTTTGATGTCGGCTATAAGGAGGCTGCTGCAAGCAAGTATAAGGAAGAGGATGAGCAGAAGATTCGTAAGATTGTTGCGGGGATTTCCGGACGAGTCAGCAGTGGTGATGAGTTTGATGGCGGAGCACCTGTGGCAGAGAGTGAGGAGGCAGCTCAAACGAAGAGTACGGATGTAGCGGTTAAAGAGACGAAGCCGGAGGCACCTGTTAAGGCTGCGGACAAAACGGCAGCTAAGCAGCCTGAAAAGAAATTCGAAAAGGGCTCCTTTAGACGTATGCCTAAGAAGTCGGATAATCCTGATGTTATCTATGGTCGTGATTTTGAGGATGAGGTCATTGCCATTGATGAAATCTGGGGTGAGATGGGTGAGGTTGTCATCCGCGGTAAGGTAAGAAGTTTGGATAAACGTGAGATTCGTAATGAAAAGACGATTGTCAGCTTTGAGATTACGGACTTTACAGATACCATTAAGGTCAAGATGTTCGTACATAATGAACAGTTAGAAGAGCTTCTTGGTGAGTTAAAGGTGGGAGGTTTCTTTAAGGTAAAGGGTGTTACGACCAACGATACCTTTGACCATGAACTGACCATTGCTACTGTGGTGGGTTTAAAGAAGATTCCGGACTTTACAACAGCCAGAATGGACAATAGTGTAAAAAAGAGAGTAGAGCTGCACTGCCATACCAAGATGAGTGACATGGATGCAGTATCTGATGTTAAGACAATTATCAAACGTGCCAAGAAATGGGGACATAAGGCAATTGCCATTACTGACCATGGCTGTGTACAGGCTTTCCCGGATGCAAATCATGCGCTTGACCATGGTGATGAGTTTAAGGTGATTTACGGTGTGGAGGGTTATCTTGTAGATGACTTGAAGGAAATGGTTACCAATGACAAGGGACAGTCTCTTGATGGAACCTATGTGGTATTTGATATTGAGACCACGGGCTTCTCACCTGTGAAGAACAAGATTATCGAGATTGGTGCAGTTAAGGTAGTTAATGGGGAGATTGCAGACAGATTTTCCACCTTTGTCAATCCACAGGTGCCGATTCCCTTTAATATTGAGAAGCTGACAGGCATCAGGGATGATATGGTAATCGATGCGGATACCATAGAGGAGGTATTGCCAAGATTTTTGGAGTTTGTAGGAGATGCAGTGCTGGTAGCACATAATGCAAGCTTCGATATGAGCTTTATCATAGAGAATGCAAGACGTATGGAGATACCTACGGACTTTACTTATGTGGATACTGTGGCGCTTGCAAGAGTCTTGCTTACAGGCCAGGCGAAGTATACGCTTGATGCAGTTGCAAAGACACTTGGTATCAGCCTTGAGAATCATCATCGGGCAGTGGATGATGCAGAGGCTACGGCAGAAATCTATGTGAAGTTCCTTGCAATGTTGAAAAAGGATGGCCATGAGAATCTGACGCAGATGAATGAGCTAGGTAAGTCCAGTGTAGAAGCAGTCCGCAAGCTGCATTCGTATCATATTATTATTTTGGCAAAGAACCAGACGGGACGAATTAATTTGTATAAATTAGTGTCGGAGTCTCATTTGACCTATTTCTATAAGAGACCGCTGATTCCAAAGAGCCTGATTATGAAGTACCGTGAGGGACTGATTATTGGTAGTGCCTGTGAGGCAGGAGAGCTTTTTAGAGCGATGCTGGATGGAAAGAGTGATGAACAGATTGCTAAGATTGTGAATTTCTATGATTATTTGGAGATTCAGCCGATTGGAAACAACCACTTTATGATAGAGTCGGAAAAGCACCCGGATATTCAGAGCGAAGAGGATTTGATTGCGCTGAATAAAAGAGTGGTGATGCTTGGTGAGCAGTTCCATAAGCCTGTTGTGGGAACCTGTGATGTGCATTTCTTAGACCCTGAGGATGAGATATATCGAAGAATCATCATGGCGGGTAAGGGCTTTAAGGATGCAGATGACCAGGCACCGCTGTACCTTAGAACCACAGATGAGATGATAGATGAGTTTGCTTATTATCTTGGCAGTGAGAAGGCAGAGGAGATAGTTATCACCAATACCAATATGATTGCAGATATGTGTGATTATATTGCACCGGTTAGACCCGATAAATGTCCTCCTGTTATCGAGAACAGTGATGAGCAGTTAAGGGAAATCTGCTATCGTAAGGCGCATGAGATGTATGGCGAGGAGCTGCCGGAGATTGTGCATGCCCGCTTGGAGAGAGAATTAAATTCCATTATCAGTAATGGTTTCGCCGTTATGTATATTATTGCACAGAAGCTGGTATGGAAGTCGGTTGAGGACGGTTATCTGGTAGGTTCCCGTGGCTCGGTAGGTTCCTCCTTCGTTGCGACGATGGCGGGAATTACAGAGGTTAACCCTCTTAGTCCGCATTATTATTGTAAGAAATGTCATTACAGTGAGTTTGAATCAGAAGAGGTAAAGAAGTTCTCGGGTATGGCAGGCTGTGATATGCCGGATAAAGACTGTCCTGTGTGCGGAGAGCCTTTGGTAAAGGATGGATTTGATATTCCGTTTGAGACCTTCCTTGGATTTAAGGGAAATAAGGAACCTGATATTGACCTTAACTTCTCGGGAGAGTATCAGAGTAAGGCACATAAGTATACAGAGGTTATCTTTGGATATGGTCAGACCTTCCGTGCAGGAACCATAGGTACACTTGCGGATAAGACGGCATTTGGATATGTGAAGAATTATTACGAGGAACGTGGTAAATATAAGAGAACGAGTGAGATTAACCGTATTGTAGAGGGGTGCACCGGTGTACGAAGAACAACAGGTCAGCATCCGGGTGGTATTGTTGTATTGCCGGTGGGCGAAGAGATTAACTCCTTTACACCGGTGCAGCATCCTGCCAATGATATGACAACAGATACGATTACAACGCACTTTGATTACCATTCTATTGACCATAACCTGTTGAAGCTTGATATTCTCGGACACGACGACCCGACGATGATTCGTATGTTACAGGATTTGACGGGGATTGACCCGGTTACGATTCCCTTGGATGATAAGAAGGTTATGTCTTTGTTCCAGAATACGGATGCATTGGGATTAAAGCCTGAGGATATTGGCGGCTGTAAGCTTGGCGCTTTGGGTATCCCTGAGTTTGGTACGGACTTTGCGATGCAGATGGTTATTGATGCACAGCCAAAGTATTTTTCAGATTTGGTAAGAATTTCGGGACTGTCTCATGGTACGGATGTATGGCTTGGTAATGCCCAAACCTTAATTCAGGAGGGAAAGGCAACCATTTCTACCGCTATCTGTACGCGAGATGATATTATGATTTATCTGATTAATATGGGAATGGATAGTGAGCTGTCCTTTACCATTATGGAGAGTGTTCGTAAGGGTAAGGGACTTAAAAAGGAATGGGAAGAAGAAATGCTTGCACATAATGTGCCGGATTGGTATATCTGGTCTTGCAAGAAGATTCAGTACATGTTCCCGAAGGCTCATGCGGCAGCGTATGTTATGATGGGATGGCGAATCGCATACTGTAAGATATATTATCCACTGGCTTATTACTGTGCATACTTTAGTATTCGTGCATCAGCGTTTTCTTATGAGATTATGTGTCAGGGCAGACCTCATTTAGAAGATGTATTGGCAGATTATAAGAAACGTTCTGATACTTTATCGAATAAGGAGCAGGATTGTCTCAAGGATATGCGTATCGTGCAGGAAATGTACGCAAGAGGCTTTGAGTTTGAGCCGATTGATGTGTTTAGGGCGCATTCCCGTAACTTCCAGATTATCGATGGAAAGATTATGCCGTCTCTTAGCAGTATCGACGGCTTAGGAGAGAAGGCGGCGGATGCCATCATGGAGGCAGCAAAGGACGGACCGTTCCTGTCAAAGGATGACTTTAGAAGCCGTACTAAGGTTTCTAAGACGGTCATTGAATTGATGTCACAATTGAATCTCTTAGGAGATATCCCGGAGTCAAATCAGATAAGTCTGTTTGATTGGGTGGTGTAAGTAAAAAGGTGTCACAAGGGTGACACCTTTTCGTTTACCCCTCCATCTCACGTATCAGATTCACCATCTCGATAGCCCCGACAGCACAATCATAGCCTTTATTGCCGGCTTTGGAGCCTGCTCTTTCGATGGCCTGCTCGATATTCTCAGTTGTAAGAACACCGAACATTACAGGAATATCACTTTCGAGGGAAACAGAGGCGATTCCCTTTGAAACCTCGCTGCACACATAATCATAATGAGTTGTAGAACCACGAATCACTGCGCCAAGACAAATGATGGCATCATATTTTCTGCTTTTTGCCATCTTGGATGCGATAAGAGGAATCTCAAATGCGCCGGGAACCCATGCTACGTGGATATTGTCCTCTGATACATCGTGACGAACCAGACCGTCAATGGCACCGCCTAAGAGCTTGGATGTAATAAACTCGTTGAATCTTGCTGCTACAATTCCTACCTTAATTTCTTTTGATACAAGTTTTCCTTCAAATGTTTTCATATTAATAACCTTACCTTTCTTTATTGATAATTTAATATATGTCCCATGCGGTTTTTCTTTGTGACTAAATAAAATAAATCATGAGTGGTTGCCTCCATTTGGATTGGAACTCGCTTGGTAATTTCTAATCCAAACTCTGAGAGCTGATAAACCTTGTCGGGGTTATTGGTCAGGAGACGGAGACTTTTCACACCAAGCTCCTTTAAAATCTGTGCGCCGATATAGTATTCTCTTTCGTCACCGCCAAATCCCAGAGCGAGATTGGCATCCAGGGTATCCATGCCCTCCTCCTGTAACTTATATGCTCTTAGTTTATTGATAAGCCCGATACCTCTGCCTTCCTGACGCATATAGAGTAGGATACCTCTGCCTTCCCTTTCGATTTGAGACATGGCAGCGGCAAGCTGCTGACCACAGTCACAGCGTAGAGAACCAAATGTGTCACCTGTCAGGCATTCGGAATGAACACGGCATAAGACATCCTGTCCGTCGCCGATATCACCCTTTACCAGAGCTACATGGTGTTCACCATTGAGGCGGTTTACAAAGCCGTAAGCTTGAAATTCACCGTATTTGGTTGGCATTTTGACAGCTTCTACCTTGTCTACAAGGAGGTCGTGACATTTTCTATATTCTTGTAGCTGACGAATGGTGATGAATTTCAGGTCAAATTTACGGGCAAGTTCACCTAACTCATCGGTTCGCATCATGGTTCCGTCTTCACGCATGATTTCACAGCAAAGTCCGCATTCCTTGAGCCCTGCCAGACGGCACAGGTCAACGGTTGCTTCTGTGTGGCCTGCTCTTTCCAATACACCGTTTTTCTTGGCAAGGAGCGGAAACATATGTCCCGGACGTCTAAAGTCTGTTGGTGAAGCATCTTCTGATACACAAGACATGGCGGTGATGGAACGCTCAGCGGCTGAGATTCCCGTAGTTGTGGATATATGGTCAATGGATACTGTGAAGGCGGTCTCATGGTTGTCGGTATTTCGCTGAACCATTTGAGGAATCTGTAGCTTTTCTATGTATTTTTCAGACATAGGCATGCAGATAAGTCCTTTGCCATGTGTCGCCATAAAATTAATGTTTTCAGAGGTGGCATACTCTGCTGCACAGATAAAATCGCCTTCGTTTTCACGATTTTCATCATCGGTCACAAGGATAATGCGTCCTTTTTTCAAATCTTCAAGAGCTTCCTCTATAGTGTTAAATGCAATCATATTCATAATCCTGCCTTTCTGATATTCTATTTAAAATCCGTTCTGCAATAAAAAGTCTCTGGTGATGGTGCTTTTCGTCGAGGACTTTTGTGATAAGCCTATTAGCTTTTCAACATATTTCCCAATCATATCTGTTTCTAAATTGACAATACTTCCTATCTTAAGTTCCTTCAAAATGGTTTGTTCCACTGTATGAGGAATGGCGGATATTGCAAAATCACAATCGCTAACCTTCGCGACAGTAAGGCTGATGCCATCTATGGTAATAGAGCCCTTTTCAACAATATAACGCATGATGTCAGGTGCTGCTTGTATTGTGTACCAGATGGCAATGCTGTCACGTCGGATATTGGAGACTGTACCGATACCGTCCACATGTCCTGATACAATATGTCCGCCAAATCTACCATTTGCTGCCATGGCGCGTTCGAGGTTTACATGAGTCTGAACGGTGAGAGCGGATAGCGAAGAGCGGGTCAGGGTTTCGTGCATGACATCAGCAGTAAAACAGTCGGATAGAAGCGAAGTGACTGTTAGACAGATACCATTCACAGCGATACTGTCACCGATTTTTGTCCCCTCAAGAACTTTGTTTGCACTAATACTGAGCGTTGCATTATCTTTTCCTTTGTTAATATTTTTGATGGTGCCAATTTCTTCAATAATCCCTGTAAACATTCGGTATTACCTCACTTTCTATCAAAAAGTCTTCACCTAACTGACGGATATTGGAGTTACGCAGTAAAAAGGCAGTAGAAGGGAGATTGACACCAAGTCCTCCTACGGGGCCTGTGGATAAGCTGCCGCCAAATAGCTTAGGTGCTATATAAGTTTGAAGTTTATGGACAATACCGCTTTCTAAAGCTGACCAGTTGAGGGTACTGCCACCCTCCAGCAGAATACTGTCGATTTGCATTTGTCCCAATTGTTTCATAAGCTGTACCAAATCAATATGGTTATCCTTGGAAGAAACAGGGAGGATGCGACATCCCAAGTCTTCGTAGGGGATATACCTACTGCGGTCTTCACAGCAGGTTGCAAGAATAGTAGGAAACTGTCGGGCAGTTGTTACTATCTGTGCAGTCAAAGGGGTGCGAAGTTTGGTATCACAGATGATACGTACAGGATTTTTGCCACCGTCTATTCGACAGGTAAGAAGCGGGTCATCGGCGAGCACGGTACCGACCCCAACCATAATAGCAGTGTGCCGGTTTCTTTGGGTATGTACGTGCTGTCTGGCAATCTCTCCGGTAATCCATTTGGAGGCACCGGAAACGGTAGCGATTTTGCCGTCCATGGTCATGGCATATTTCATCGTAACAAAGGGAGTTTTGGTACGGATGAAATGAAAAAATATTTCGTTGAGTTTATCACATTCGTCTTTGAGGCAGTTCTCATACACCTCAATGCCATGCTCCTTCAAAATGCGAATGCCTTTGCCGCTGACAAGGGGATTGGGGTCAAAGGAGCCGATAAACACCCGGCTGATGTCTGCACCGATAATGGCATCTACGCAGGGAGGCTGCTTGCCCTGATGGCAGCAGGGTTCCAGGGTAACATACATGGTCGCACCTTGAGGATTCTTTGAACAGGAGTTAAGGGCATTTCGCTCAGCGTGAGGTCCGCCGTATTCTTCATGCCATCCCTGTCCGATGATTTCTTTGTTCTTTACAATGACAGCACCGACCAATGGGTTAGGAGCAGTATGACCGCAGCCTTTCTTAGCCAGATTAATTGCCAGCTTCATATAATCTTCGTCTCTCATAAACAGTTACCTCCATAATAGAAAACAAAAACTCCCGGAACATATTGTTCAGGGAGTTTGCACGCAAAAGAAACCTATACGGTAAATAAAAAACTCCGGTATACGAAATACCAGAGCAACTATAGTAACACAGAGCAATAGAACAAACTCTGTGTATCATAATCTTCTTTCATCCAGACTGTACTGTCGGCTTCGGAGTTGCACCGAATCATGCCTTGCGGCTCGTGGGCTATACCACCGGTAGGGAATTGCACCCTGCCCTGAAGATAATATTCAATTCACAGTCACATTATATGAACCAAGTGGTGTTTTGTCAACACAAAATAGTATAGATAAGAAATATTAATAAAGAAAAATATCATTTTATGCGGAAAGAGAACACACTATTTACCAATGAAATTTGAATATAATGCTTGTTATTTTATATAAAGTCATGTAAAATGTACTTAAAAGTGGTGGAAAGTGGAACAAAGTGGTTCAAAGTGGGAGATGATTGCCATGTTTATGGGTGAATACAATCATACAATCGACGCTAAGGGCAGGCTTATTATTCCTTCAAAATTCAGAGAGGTACTTGGTGATGAATTTGTTGTGACGAAGGGATTGGATGGCTGCTTATTTGTGTACGATAACCAAGAGTGGACTGCATTTGAAGAGAAGCTTAAGAATCTACCGCTTATGAATAAGGATTCACGTAAATTTGTACGTTTTTTCCTGGCAGGAGCAGCAAGCGTTGAGGTGGACAAGCAGGGAAGAATCCTTGTACCGGCAGTTTTGCGTGAGTTTGCCGAGTTGGATAAGGATGTTGTACTGGTTGGCGTAGCAAGCCGTATTGAAATTTGGAGCAAGGCAAGATGGGAAGAGGCTTCTGAGTATGACGATATGGAGGACATCGCAGAGCATATGTCTGAACTGGGATTAATGATATAAGGAGTGCAAATTATGGAATTCAAACACAAATCAGTTTTATTAGATGAAGTAATTGAATCACTAAACATAAAGTCGGATGGAATTTATCTGGATGGAACACTGGGCGGAGGCGGACATGCCTATCATGTCTGCAAGAGACTTAATGATAAAGGGAGATTCATCGGAATTGACCAGGATGCGGATGCGATAAAGGCAGCAAGTGCGAGATTAGAGGAGTTTGGAGATAAGGTAACCATTATCCGTAATAATTATTGTAATGCCAAGGCGGCACTTATGGAGATTGGCGTGGAGAAGGTAGACGGTATTGTGCTGGATTTGGGGGTATCCTCCTATCAGCTGGATACGGTAGAGAGAGGCTTTACATATAATTATGATACTGCACTTGATATGCGTATGGACCAAAGACAGAGCCTGACCGCAAGAGATATTGTAAATGATTATTCCGAGAAGGATTTGTATCGTATTATCAAAGATTATGGAGAGGACCAGTTTGCCAAGAATATTGCCAAGCATATTGTGAAGGCAAGGGAGGAAAAGCCGATAGAGACTACCTTTGAGTTAAATGAATTAATCAAGGCAGCAATACCGGCAAAGATGCGTGCAACAGGCGGACATCCATCCAAGAGAACATTTCAGGCGATTCGTATTGAATGTAATCATGAGCTGGATGTATTGCGTAATTCTTTGGATGATTTTATTGAGATGTTAAATCCGGGAGGAAGGCTTTGTATTATCACCTTCCATTCCTTGGAGGACAGAATTGTCAAGACGATATACAGAGATAAGGAGAATCCATGTACATGCCCGTCGGAATTTCCGGTGTGTGTATGTGGTAAAACACCGCTTGGAAAGGCAACGCCAAGAAAGCCTATTTTGCCAAGCAAAGAGGAGCTTGAAGAGAATTCACGCTCGAAGAGTGCAAAGTTGAGAGTGTTTGAGAAGTTATAAGATATGTAAAAGCAGGGAAGCGACGGCAGGAAGTGTATTCGTAAGGGGAATCGGTGCCGGAAAGGTCATAGCGAGGAGAGCGATTTATGAAAAATGTAGGTTCGTCATCGACGTATACGAACAGACAAAGCAGGCAAAATACTGATAATCAACAACTCTATATAAATGGAAATACAGTAAGAAAACTGGAAGAGATTCCGCAGATAGCGCCAAGGCAGCCAAGAGTGCGGGTAGAGACGGAACGTAAGATACGGCGGAGAAAGAAAAGAGTATCCTTTCAGTCTATGGTGTATGTTGCATTTATTGCGGTATCGATTGCAGTTGCCGGTGGCGTACTGATTGGATACGTTAATTTACAGGCAGATATCACCAATAGAATGAACCATATATCTTCATTACAAAGTGAGCTTAACAGCATGCGGCTTGCAAATGATGAGGAATATATGCGGATTATGAGTGGCGTGAATCTGGAGGAGATAAAGAGAGTTGCCATACAGGAGCTTGGGATGAAGTACGCAGAGGAAGGTCAAGTCATCACATATACAGGTGAGGGCAGTGACTATGTAAGACAGTATGGAAGTATTCCTGAGTAGGAGTCGGGTGATAAGGTATGGCAGCAAGAAATAATAATCGAAGAGACAGAAGAAACCGCAGACGGCGGAGAGAACGATATAAGAGTAAAAAGCTGGGAGTTATGGGAATCCTCATACTGCTGGCTTTTGCAGGTTTGAGCGTAAGACTTGTTATGATTACGACAGAGGACCATGATGAGTATTTAAAGAAGGTATTGTCCCAGCAGAAGTATGATTCCAAGACCCTGCCATTTAAGAGAGGTATGATTACGGACAGAAACGGAACGATTCTGGCAGTGAGTGAGAAGGTGTATAATGTCGTGCTGGATTGTAAGGTAATGCTTGCCTATGAAGGCAGTACCCAGCCCACGGTGAATGCGTTGGTAGAGAGCTTTGGCCTGGATAGGGCGGCAATCATGGATTACATAGAAGCAAAGCCGAATTCGCAGTATTATGTTTTGAAAAAGCATTTAAGCTATGAGGAAGTACAGGCTTTTGAAACCATGGAGGCAATGAATGAGAATATCCATGGTGTTTGGTTCGAAGAAGAATATATCAGAAATTATCCAAACGGTGTACTTGCTTGTGATGTGATTGGGTTTACAGGTTCGGATAATAACGGTACCTTTGGATTGGAAGAGTATTACAATGATGAGCTGAACGGAACCAACGGCAGAGAGTATGGCTATGTTAATGATGATTCCAATGTGGAGCGGACTACGGTTGCTGCGGTGGATGGATATACCCTGCAGAGTACAATAGATGCGAATATGCAGTCGATTGTGGAAAAGTATGTGATTCAGTTTAATGAAGAGCATAAGGACTATTACCGTGAGGGGCTTGGCTCTAAGAATACCGGATGTATTATCATGAATATTCATACCGGCGAGATTCTTGCAATGGCCAGTTATCCGAATTACGATTTGAACAATCCCAAGGATTTGTCGGCGTATTATTCACAGGAAGAAATTGATACCATGATTGAAGAAGAAACTTACTATGAGACGCTGAATCAGCTGTGGAGAAATTTCTGTATATCGGATACCTATGAGCCGGGTTCAACAGCTAAGGCATTAACGCTGGCAACCGGATTGGAAACAGGAAAGATACAGGGAAATGAAAGCTATGAATGTCCGGGATACCATACGGTGGCGGATACAACCATGAAGTGTAATTTGAGAAGAGGTCACGGTGTATTGGATGTCAGCGGTTCATTGGAACAGTCCTGTAACGTTGCTTTTATGAAAATGGCAGAGAGTATTGGTGAAAATCAGATTTTACGGTTTGAAAATATATTTAATCTTGGATTAAAGACTAATATTGATTTGGTGGGTGAATCAAGAACGGATGCGTTAATATATAATGAGGATTCCATGCGTTCGGTGGAGCTGGCAACCACATCCTTTGGCCAGGGATTTAATGTGTCAATGATTCAGATGATATCTGCATATTCTTCTATTGTAAACGGCGGATATTATTATGAGCCTCATGTGGTGAATAAGATAATGAATTCGGCAGGGGCGACGGTTGAAAATATTGAGCCAAGGGTATTGAAGCAGACGATTTCCAATACGACCTCAGAGCAGATGCTGGAATATTTGAATGCTGTTGTAGCAGAAGGAACAGGTAAGACGGCAAGGCCGGCAGGTTATGCCATTGGCGGTAAGACAGGAACTGCAGAGAAGGTTCCGAGAGATAAAACAAATTATGTGGTTTCCTTTATTGGACATGCGCCTGCGGACGACCCACAGATTGCAATTTATGTAGTCATTGATGAGCCGAATGAAGAGGAACAGGACCATGCTTATTATGCAACCGGTATTGTGCGTAATATCTTAACAGAGGTACTTCCGTATATGCATATTATTAAGACGGAGGAAATGACAGTTGCTGAGCAGCAGGAGGTAGAGCAGGTTCTTGGTGCAGGTGCATATTATGTTGTGGATTCTCAGACGGGAGAGCTGGTAGATGCTTTAACCGGTGAAGAAGCAGAAAGAAACGACAGTTATCTCGGAGAAGGAACTGTGCAGTAGCAAACCGCAATACTTTTTACAAAAGAATAAAATCAAACATAACCCCGTAGAAGAGATAATACATTAGTAATAATCACTTTTATGGGGTTTTCTATGGCAGGAGTTAAAACAAGACATAAGAGAAAGACCTTTATCATGTGTGTGCTTTGCGTAATGGTACTGCTTATGATGATTATCCGTGTGGGATATTTGATGATTAGCTGTTCGCAGCATTATACAGAATTGGCAGAGGAGTTGCATGAAAGAGAAAGAGATATTAAAGCGGCAAGAGGCAGAATTATTGACAGAAACGGCGTAGTGCTTGCGGATAATGAAACGGTATGTACTGTTTCTGTTATTTATAATCAGATAAAGGAGCCGGAGAAGGTGATTGCTGCTTTGGCAAAGGAGCTTAATCTTAGTGAGGAATATGTACGCAAGCGTGTGGAAAAGTATTCTTCAAGAGAAAGGATTAAGAGTAATGTGGATAAGGAAACAGGTGACCGGATTCGAAATATGGATTTGGCAGGTGTCAAGGTAGATGAGGATTATAAACGGTATTATCCGTATGGAAGTCTTGCGTCTAAAGTACTTGGTTTTACGGGAGCGGATAATCAGGGGATTATAGGGCTTGAGGTTAAGTATGAAGAGTATCTGACAGGATTAAAGGGTAAGATTCTTACGGTGACGGATGCAAGAGGTGTGGAGATAGAGGATGTTGGCGAGAAAAGAAGAGAGCCTGTAGCGGGCGGTGATTTGCATATCAGTATCGATGCGAATATACAACAGTATGCGACACAGCTTGCATTGCAGACTTATGAAACAAAACAGGCAGATGCAGTGTCCATGATTGTCATGGATGTCAACAATGGAGAATTGCTGGCAATGGCGGATGTGCCGGAGTTTGATTTAAATGACCCGTTTACTTTGCAGGAAATCTATGTACAGGAGAGTACACACAAGGAAGAAGGAGAAGCTGTAAAAGCGCCAAGTCAACAGGATTTGTTAAATGCCATGTGGAGAAACGGCTGCATTAATGATACTTATGAGCCGGGGTCCGTATTTAAAATTATTACTACGGCAGCAGGTTTGGAAGAAGGCGTTGTAACGCTTGAGGAGGGATTTCATTGTCCCGGTTATACGACTGTGGATGACAGAAGGATACGATGCCACAAGGTGAGCGGTCATGGTTCTCAAACATTTTTGGAGGCATTTGGGAATTCCTGTAATCCTGTGTTTATTAATCTGGGACTTCGTATCGGAGCAGAGCGATATTTTGATTACTTTTCAAAGTTCCAGCTGATGAATAAGACGGGGATAGACCTTCCGGGAGAAGCGGGGACAATTATGCATAAGCTGGAGAATGTTGGTAATGTAGAGCTTGCGACCATTTCCTTTGGGCAGTCCTTTCAGATAACGCCGGTAAGGCTTATGGCGACGGTTGCCGGGATTATTAATGGAGGAAACACGGTAACACCCCACTTTGGCAGATATGTAATCAGTGAGGATAAGGAGACGATAGAGGAGTTTGTGTATCCGCAGGTGGAGGGGATTGTGTCTGAGGATACTTCTAAGAAACTTCGTCTGATGCTGGAAAAGGTGGTATCGGAGGGCGGTGGAAGTAAGGCGTATATAGAGGGATTTGAGATTGGTGGGAAAACGGCAACCAGTCAGACACTGCCAAGAAGCTCGGGGCGATATATTGCATCCTTTTTAGGCTTTTGGCCTGCAAGCAATCCTAAGGTTATGGCACTTGTTATTATTGACCATCCTAAGGGAATGTATTATGGTGGACAGATAGCGGCGCCGGTTGTAAAAGAGCTTTTTGAAAATATTCTTCCTTATTTAGAAGATATGGATTATAATGGATAGTGAGTTATTATGTTTACTTGAGAGAATCAGAAAGGTATGAATAAGATGATAGATTTACATGGAAAGAAGGTTCTGGTAGTAGGAACCGGAATTAGTGGTATTGGTTCTACACAGCTGCTTGAAGCAAACGGAGCAGAGGTTGTGTTATATGAGAGCAATGATAAGGTGGCAGAGTCTGATGTAAGAGCTAAGCTTGGAGAGAACAGCAGAGCAGAGCTTGTGCTTGGTGCATTCCCACAGGAGCTTAGTGATAAGCTGGATTTGGCAGTGCTTAGTCCGGGTGTGCCGACAGATTTGGATTTTGTTCTTTTACTGAAAGAGAAGAAGGTGCCTGTCTGGGGGGAGATTGAGCTTGCTTATAACTATGCAAAGGGCAGGGTGCTCGCTATTACAGGTACCAATGGTAAGACAACTACGACCTCATTGGTAGGACAGATTATGCAGGAATATTATGACAGTGTCTATATCGTTGGTAATATCGGGAATCCTTACACGGAGGCGGCGCCTCTTATGAAGGATGAGACGGTATCTGTAGCTGAGATTTCCAGCTTCCAGTTAGAGACGATAGAGCATTTTCATCCTTGTGTATCAGCTATTTTGAATATTACACCGGACCATTTGAACAGACATCATACGATGGAGAATTATGCGGCTGCCAAAGAGGCGGTTACCATGAATCAGACAAAGGATGAGTTCTGCGTGCTGAATTATGAGAATGAATATACCAGAGAGTTTGGAGAGAGATGCCCGGCAAGCGTGGTTTATTTCTCTTCAGCAAGAGAGCTGGAGAACGGTTTATACTATGCAGATGAATATATTTGGCTTGCAAAGAACGGTGAGTCAGAGAAGCTTTTGAATGTGAAGACAGACATGAATCTGGTTGGCCTCTGCAATATAGAGAATGTGATGGCTGCAATTGCTATCAGTATGCATGCAGGAGTGCCGATGACGAATATTTTGCAGACGATTAAGAGATTTGTGGCCGTGGAACATAGAATCGAATACGTAGCTACAAAGAATAATGTTGTATATTATAATGATTCGAAGGCGACAAATACGGATGCTGCAATCCAGGGAATCAAAGCGATGGACCGACCAACGGTATTAATCGGTGGAGGCTATGATAAGGGCGGTGAGTTTGATGACTGGATTTTGGCCTTTGATAATAAGGTGAAGAAGCTGGTGTTAATTGGTCAGACAAGAGACAGGATTGCCGAATGTGCAAGAAGAAACGGATTCACGGATATTGTATTTGCGGATTCATTTGAGGAGGCACTGGATATTTGCGTGAAGGAGGCGCAGCCGGGAGATGCGGTATTGTTATCGCCGGCATGCGCAAGCTGGGGAATGTTCCCGAATTATGAGGTTCGTGGAAAGATGTTTAAGGAATATGTAAATAAGCTTAGGGGTTGATTGTGTGAGAGAACGACAGAGTAGACGAAGAGAGGTAAACAAAGGGGAAAATGGTCATTTTGACTTTGTGCTATTGATTGTTGTACTGTTTTTGGTTGCGTTTGGTTTGTTGATGATTTATTCTGCAAGTTCGTACAAGGCGGGATTGGATTATGGTGACCCTGCATTTTTCTTGAAAAAGCAGCTGCTGTCTACGGTGATTGGTTTGGTGGCGCTGGTAATAACTGTCAGGATTCCTTATCGATTCTGGAAGGAATTGGATATCTGGATTTGTCTGGTAGGCATTCTTGTGATTCCGCTGGTAAAGATTCCGGGACTGGGAGTTACTGCCAACGGCGCAACCAGATGGCTGGATTTGAAGGTGGTTACGGTACAGCCGGCAGAGATTACCAAGCTCTGTATGATTATTTATATGGCGGCGGTGATTGCCAAGCTTGGAAAGAAGGTACGTACAACGGCGGGGCTGGCACTGGCATTTGTTCCGCCTGCTATAGCAGCGATTTTGATTTATGCAGTAACAAAGAATCTAAGTTCTGCCATTATTGTT
Source organism: Lachnospiraceae bacterium (assembly GCA_015056925.1). Taxonomy (GTDB): domain Bacteria; phylum Bacillota; class Clostridia; order Lachnospirales; family Lachnospiraceae; genus COE1. The sequence goes on from SVFJ01000014.1 coordinate 29,589, forward strand.
CTTGGTATTGCGGTAGCCATGCTTTTTGTGGCATTACCTGATTATAAGGTGTTTGTGATTGCCGGGATATCGGTTGTTGCAGTAGTTGTAGGTGTTGTCTTATATGCGGTAGGTGCTGACGATGTAGAAAGCTTTCGATTGGTACGTGTTCAGGCATGGCTTCATCCGGAGGATTTTAGTACGGATAGGGCATTTCAAACGTTGCAGTCTTTATATGCCATAGGCTCTGGCGGTATATGGGGCAAGGGCTTAGGGCAGAGTATGCAGAAGATGGGCTTTTTGCCGGAAGCGCAGAATGATATGATTTTTTCAATTTTATGTGAGGAATTGGGACTTTTTGGTGCGATGGCGGTTATTTTGCTGTTTATTGTACTGATTTGGAGCTGTATGATTATAGCCAATAATACAGAGGATTTGTTTGGCGCACTTCTGGTGGTGGGAGTTATGGCACATTTTGCGATACAGGTGATTCTCAATATCGGTGTAGTTACCAACACGATACCGAATACGGGTATTACCCTTCCTTTTATCAGTTATGGAGGTTCGTCGGTAGTTTTGCTTTTGATAGAGATAGGACTGGTGCTGAACGTAAGCCGTGGAATGCGTGAATAATATAGATGCAGATTGAGGGATAGAATACATGATGACGGGAAGAAGAGAGCGGGGAATACCTTATCTTCGATTGAAAATCCGGCTGATAGTGGTGCTGGGGCTGATTACTTTGATATTGGGGATTGTGTATTTTCTTCTCATTCATTTTCAGGTGAAGACTGTATATGTGGAAGGAAATAAGCATTACTCGGCAGAGGAAATCAGGGAAAAGATTATGACGGGTTATTTGGGAGATAATTCGTTGTTTCTTTCCTTGAAATATTCCAATCGTGAGATTAAGGATATTCCGTTTGTTGAGACAATGGATGTGATTATCGAATCCAATGATACGATTCGGATAAAGGTATATGAAAAGTCGATAGCAGGGTATGTGGAGTATCTTGGGAGCTATATGTACTTTGATAATGATGGTGTGGTTATTGAGTCTACAAAGATACCGACGATAGGGGTACCACAGGTGACGGGGCTGGATTTTGATTATATTGTTTTATATGAGAAACTGCCAATAGACAATACTACGATATTTCAGAATATATTGACGATTACAAAGCTGTTGAACAAATACGAGTTAGAGGTACAAAAGATTCAGTTTGACAAGAATTATAATGTAATACTGGGATATGGGAAGGTGAAGGTTCTGCTGGGGAAGATGGAGAATCTGGACGATAAGCTGATGCAGCTGCCGGGTATATTGCCTTCTTTGGAGGGACAAAGCGGAACTCTGAACCTGCAAAACTATTCGTCTGACAAGAAAAGTATCACATTTGAAAAAGATGTGGCGGGGTGACATAAAAAATATCAATAAAAGCAAAAAAAAGATTGATAAATTACGCGAAAAATTATATGATAAACTAAATGGAATTTATTTGGGATTGTGAAGGAGGAAGAAAATCTTGCTCGAGATTATAACTAACGATACAGATGTTGCAGCAAAGATTATTGTTGTAGGTGTCGGTGGCGCAGGTAACAGTGCGGTTAACCGAATGGTAGACCAGAAGATTACGGGTGTTGAATTTATTGGGATAAATACAGACAAGCAGGCATTGCAGTTTTGTAAGGCACCTAAGCTTTTGCAGATTGGCGAGAAAGAGACTAGGGGACTCGGAGCCGGAGCTAAGCCTGAGAAGGGTGAGAAGGCAGCAGAAGAGAATTCTGAGGATATCAAAGAGGCCATTAAGGATGCGGATATGGTATTCGTAACCTGTGGTATGGGTGGTGGTACCGGTACAGGTGCAGCCCCTGTTGTAGCAGCTATTGCTAAGGAAATGGGAATCCTTACGGTAGGTGTAGTAACAAAGCCTTTCAGTTTTGAGGCTAAGCAGCGCATGACCAATGCTTTGGGAGGCATTGAGAAGCTTAAGAACCACGTAGATACATTGATTGTCATTCCAAATGACAAGATTCTTGATATTGTTGACAGACGGACAACCATGCCTCAGGCCTTACAGAAGGCAGATGAGGTATTACAGCAGGCTGTACAGGGTATTACAGACTTGATTAATGTTCCTTCTGTTATTAACCTTGACTTCGCAGACGTACAGACTGTTATGAAGAATAAGGGTATCGCACATATTGGTATTGGTCACGGTACGGGCGAAGAGAAAGCGATGCAGGCTGTTAAGATGGCTGTTGAGTCGCCGTTGCTTGAGACCACGATTAAGGGAGCAACTGATGTGATTCTGAATGTTTCCGGAGAGATTTCTATCTTTGATGCATCTGATGCGGCAAGCTATGTTCAGGAGTTAACCGGTTCTGATGTTAATATTATCTTTGGTGCGATGTTCAACGAAGAGATGAAGGATGCATGTACGATTACTGTGATTGCAACAGGACTTGACCAGAATGCGGCTAATGCGCCTGTGAATAAGATAGGAAGTGGATTCTCGGTAACACCTAAGACACCGATCAAACCGATTCCGGGCATTAATACAGTACAGTCTCAGCAGGTGGCACCGAAGCCAATGCTTCAGCCAAAGCCAACTGAGTTGAGAAGTAATGTGAAGCCTCAGTCGATTAACATACCTGATTTTTTAAAGAAATAAACATATTGGACAAGCAAAAGGATTGCCATTAAGGTAATCCTTTTTAGTTTGATAGGAAATTCCTATCAAACTAAAAAGCAGCTCTGCGAGGATGCACACGCAAAAGCAAGGAAGATGTCGCATAAATGCGACGCTTTTGCGGTGCGGAATGTGCTTTCAGCACATTCTTTTTTCATATATTAGGAAACTTCGTTTCTATTATACAAAAACGCTCCGCGAGGGGGCGAAAAAACTCGAGAATTATTGATAAAGCCTGCTCATATTATGACAAAATATGAGCAGGCTTTTTTGTATACTTAAGCAAAGAGGTGGTTGCTATTTATACGGTATATTTGGATACGTATTTTATAGAGAATGTATTGCTGGATGCGACGGTGCTGATTCTGACTACGCTTGTATGGGATAAGCGTGTGAAGTGGAAGAGGATTCTGGCAGCCTCTGTGACAGGTGCACTTCTGGCATGCGGTTTTCTATTGGTTCAGATACGAGGGGGGCGAAGCGTTGGATTTTGTAATTTGCTGCAAGGGTATGTTGTGTTGAAAATAGCATATCGTGGCAGCAAGGCTTCTAAGCTACTACGGGGTGCATTATATTTCTATACAATTAGTTTTGTTTATATAAAGGTCTATGAAAAAATGCGGATGGAGCTGGAGGAACTTCATGGATTGGTGATTAGCGCTGCAGTATTGGTTTTACTTGGTGTGGCGGTGGTTTATCTGAGATATTGCAAAAGAAAGGATACAGAGGATGTGTATTGTGATGTAGAGATATTAAGCGGAGGGAAGAAGATACAAGTGAGAGCATTATATGATACCGGTAATATTTTACGGGAACCGGTTAGCGGAAAGCCTGTATCCATTGTGGAGAAAGCATTGATGGAAGAAGCAGGGGGGTTAGAGCAGAATAATGATTGCACATATATTCCTTTTCACAGCATAGGGGAGGAGAACGGTGTGCTGATGGGGATAGAAGTAGATGGATTAAAGATTTGGAAAAGGGATGAATGTATAGAGCGGTATTGCGAAATGGTTGCATTATATGACGGGCAATTATCGACTGATGGCAGGTTTAGAATGATATTGCATCAGGAATTACTATAACAGTAGAAAAGAGGAAAGACTATGATTTTAAAGATTTATTTACCGGGAAGAATGAAGCTGTGTCTGAGAAAGAAGGAAGCTGCAGCGTTGACAGGACACCAGGAGGTTCACTATATTGGCGGGACAGAAGTATTACCGCCGCCTTTGGAGGGGATGGAAGAGCTGGAAGTGATTAATGGTTTGGATAGTGAGGATGCCATGGAGGCAAGGGCAACCTTGATAGAGCATAACCTTCGTCTGGTTGTATATATAGCAAAGAAATTTGATAACACAGGAGTAGGAGTAGAGGATTTGATTTCGATTGGGACAATTGGCTTGATTAAGTCTATTAATACTTTTAACCGTGATAAAAATATCAAGCTGGCGACCTATGCATCAAGGTGTATTGAAAATGAGATTCTTATGTATCTGAGAAGAAATAATAAAACCAGATTGGAGGTTTCCATAGATGAACCGTTAAATGTGGATTGGGATGGAAATGAGCTGCTGCTGTCGGATATTTTGGGAACGGATGAAGATGTGATTTATAAGGATTTGGAGAAAGAGGCAGAGCGAAAGCTTTTAAGAAAGGCAATTGCGAAGCTAAGTGAAAGAGAGCAGGTAATCATTAAGCTTAGGTTTGGAATAGGAAATGCTTCCGGGACAGAAATGACGCAGAAGGAGGTTGCTGATTATCTGGGGATTTCGCAATCCTATATTTCAAGACTGGAAAAGAAAATCATGAAAAGATTAAAAAAGGAAATGATGAAGGAATAATTTGGAAGGCTGTATTTGCACCTCTTGTACATATGTGTTGTGACGAATTACGTCGTGATGCATAGAAAATAGGAGGAAGAGTTATGGCACAGGGTAAGGTTGAAATATGTGGTGTAAATACAGCAAAGCTGCCAATGTTAAAGAATGAAGAAAAAGAAGAGCTGTTTCTGAAAATAGAGGAGGGAGACAGGGAAGCAAGGGAATTATATATCAGGGGAAATCTTAGACTGGTTCTGAGTGTGATTAAGCGGTTTTCGCAGGCGAACGAAAATGCCGATGATTTATTTCAGATTGGATGTATTGGTTTGATTAAGGCGATAGACAATTTTGATAGAAGTCTGGGAGTAAAATTCAGTACCTATGCAGTTCCGATGATTGCGGGAGAGATAAAACGTTTTTTGCGTGATAACAGTGCGATTCGTGTGAGCCGTTCATTGAAGGATACAGCTTATAAAGCGATTTATGCAAAGGAAAGCTTTATGAAGAAGAATCTGAGAGAACCGACTATTATGGAAATAGCGACAGAGATAGGTGTGGCGAAGGAAGACGTTGTGTATGCTTTGGATGCCATACAGAATCCTATGAGTCTCTATGAACCGGTATTTTCGGAAGGCGGTGACACATTATATGTTATGGACCAAATCAGTGATAAGAAGTGTAGGGAAGAGCATTGGGTGGAGAATATTTCGCTAAGCGAAGCGATGAAGAGGTTGAATGAGAGAGAAAATGAGATTATCATGCTGCGTTTTTTTGAGGGGAAGACACAGATGGAGGTTGCGGAGATGATAGGGATATCTCAGGCGCAGGTTTCACGGCTGGAAAAGAATGCGTTGGAGAGTATGAAAAAATATTTAATATATTGATAGAAAAGTATTAATAAAACAAAAAAAGTAATAAAGAGCGACAAATACAAGTATTGACTTTAAAGAATAAACAATTTACAATATATTATAGTAAGTTAAATTATTGTCCAATAAGGTACCATGCAAAGCGTGGTGGCGTTTGGCGTGAAAGGATGTCGCTTTTATGGGAATGCAAATGAAAAAAAGAGATAAAAAAGCAAGAAAGATAGGGTTGAGAGTAATGCTTCTGCTACTTTCATCAACGGCTGTTGCAATTACAGCGATTACAGTTACGTTGTTAGCATCAATGGCGTTGCGGCAGGGAATGCAGGATAAAGCATTAGATGGTTTGAGAGCAGTGGCAACGACAGTTGCGTATTCCATTAATGAATTGTCGGCTGGAGGTTTTTCTATGCAAGGCGAAGATATGTACAAGGGTGAATACAATATCACGGCCAATATGGAATACCTTGATAATATAGCGACGCAGAATAATGTAGATATTACGTTCTTCTATGGAGATGTCAGACGCGCAACTACAATGACAGACTCCACAGGCGAGAGAATACTTGGAACGAAAGCTGATTCAGATGTTGTGAATACTGTTTTAAATAATAGAGGCGAATTTGAGTCTACAAATATGATGATTAATAATCAAAGCTATTATGCGTATTATTTGCCACTTGTTGAGAATAACGGAGAGTGCGTGGGAATGCTCTTTGCGGGACAGCCTTCTGAAGAGAATGAACACTATATCAGTTCGAGAAGCAATTTTCTGATTATTATGGCGATTGTGATTACTGTAATCTGTGTAGGGCTTGCAGGTTTTACGATTGATAAGGAAGTGTTAAAACCATTTTTGAAGCTTGCAGGTATTGCAAAAGAGATGGCAAAGGGTAATATTGGGGTAGATACGAAATGTGTTACAACGATTCATGAAATCGGTGATATGGCAGATGCGTACACGGATATGGTTGGACATATAGGTAACCAGGCTCGTGTGGCAGAAAAGGTTTCCGATGGTGACTTGACTGTTGTATGTCCTCAGGCGAGCGAAGAGGATGTGATGGGTAAGTCGTTAAAGAAGATGCTTCGTGATAACAATAAGAATCTTTCGGTGATTCGTGATTCTGCAAACCGTATGGCATCCGGTGCGAATGAAGTGGCAAGTGCAAGTAATTCATTGGCACAGGGAACTACAGAACAGGCAAGTGCAATTGAAGAAATTACAGCATCTATTGAAGAAATTGCAAATGGTGCTAAAATAAATGCAGAGGATGCAAACACAGCAAATGAATTGGTACAGAATACCAAGGAGGGTGCAATTCGCGGAAATGAACAGATGAACAAGATGATAGCAGCAATGCAGGATATTAATGAGTCATCTGAGAATATTTCTAAGATTATGAAGGTGATTGATGATATTGCATTCCAGACAAATATTCTTGCATTAAATGCGTCTGTAGAGGCGGCAAGAGCAGGGGTTCATGGTAAGGGCTTTGCAGTGGTTGCAGAAGAAGTAAGAAATCTTGCGAGCAAGTCAGGAGAAGCAGCAAAGGATTCTGCTGAGCTGATTGATGATTCTATCCGTAAGGTAGAGATAGGCTCTAAGCTGGCAGCAGATACAGCAAAGGCATTAGAGGAAATTTTGGGTTCGGTTGAGAATATTGCGACATTAGTGAGCCGTATTGCAGATGCATCGGCAAATCAGGCAACATCAGTTGGACAGGTGAATGCCGGTATCACTCAGATTGCAGATGTTGTACAGACGAACTCAGCAACCAGCGAACAGTGTGCGGCAGCGAGTGCGGAATTATCTAATCTTGCAGGTCAGCTGTTACATGCAGTTGGTAAGTACAAGCTTTTATCAGCAAGAATGCGTAAGCCGGTGATGGAAGAGGACTTCTTTGAAGAGGAAGAAGATTCTTTTGTAGATAATGAGGATATTATTTCCTTAGATGGTGATTTTGGAAAATATTAATGATAAAGTGAAGATAGCCCCGATTATGTCGGGGCTATCATCGAATGGAAGGATTTACAAATGAAGATATATGCAGCGAATACAGCATGGGTAAGGACAGAAGACGAGGGAAAGCTGCTGGCTATGTTGGATGAAGAGAGAAGAGAACGTGTGAAAAGACTGAGAAAACAGCAGGATAGAGAAAGAGGAATATGCGCAGGTCTTTTGCTGAGACACAGCTTTTTGGAACAGGGATATACAAAGGAAGAGTGGGAACAGGTAGAGGTGGCTTTGGGGCCATATGGAAAACCTGCATTGAAAGGATATGCTAATTTTTGTTATTCACTGTCTCATTCAGGAGAATGGGTAGTGTGTGCAGTGGATAACACACCGGTAGGAGTCGATATTCAGGTGATGAAGGAAGTGAAGCTGACATTGGCGAAACGCTTTTATCATGCCAAAGAATATGAGAGACTTATTGCGATAAATAATGAGGAATTACAGAAAAAAGAATTTTATGCTATGTGGGCAGCAAAGGAAAGCTATGTGAAGCTGACAGGTCGCGGCATAGGTGAGGGGATAGAGCAGTTTGTAACGGAACATAAATATCAGCAGATACAGGATGAAGCCGGAGAGAGGCTTGCTGATATCAAAATATATGAAACAATACCGGACTATATTGTCTGTGTTTGTACGAGAGAAGAGACGAAAGCAGAACAGCTTGAAATCGTAGCGGGAATACAGGAATAGTCCTCGGAATGGAGGCATGCTATGCTAAGTGTAAATGGGAAGAATGCTGTAAAGAAGAATGAAGTAATCTTTATGCAGGGGGAACAGGTAAAACAGGTAGGTATCGTGTTGTCAGGCAAGGTGCTCATGGAAGGTGGGTATTTTAAGCTGGTAAGACCACAGGGTTCCTTTTTGGCGTTAAATGATTTAAACAGAGAAGAGTACAGTGGTACCTACACGGCAATGGAGGATTCGGTTATTTATGCTTTGCCTGTAGTAGGACAGGAGCCGCTTAGAGATATTATTAATAAAAATGCAGATTATCGTGCAATTATGATTGCATCACAGTTTAAATATGTGACGGCGGTAGCAAGAATTCGTCAGGACTTATATGACAGAGTCAGCAGATTTTATACCTTTGCAAAGAGAAGCTATGAGAATTATCAAAGTGCGTGTCTTAATGCAGATATGCCTGTGATTGATTTTGAGGAGCTGAGTGAACTGCCAATGTATGAGAGGATAGAGGCGGTTGGTGAGGATAAGCTTGGATATTATGCAGCGGCAGCAAAGATTCCGTTAGGAGCAAATAAGCTTTACTTTTCATATAGTGAAGAGATGGTGGACTATCAGGTAATGGAGGTTCTTGAATTGGTAGATTCCTTTAAGGAAGATATTACCGCTATGGTGGAATATTTGAAGGATTTACTATCCTTGATAGCGCATAGGGACAACCATAATTTGCTGGAGTATGCCTGCGTGCAGGGACAGGAAATGCGCCGAAACGGTAAGGTGCCGGAGGATATGCAGGAGCTTTTGTCAGATATTGTCAGAGAGGTTGACTTCCAGTACAATGCATTAAAGAAGCAGATTAAGAATGTGGCACAGATTGATATGGAAGCCATGCGTGCAAGAGTATCCGATGTTATTACAAAAGAAATGACGGAGACGGAGAAGAAGGATAAGGAAGAAAAGGAAGCTACCGTAAAGAGAGATGTATTGTCATTAAAGGGTTCTATGGAGCAGGTAATCAAATATGGCGGCTTGGAAGAGGAAGCGGCAGAAAAGCTACGCACCAATGTGGAATATTTGGTAAAGGCGCCTGACAGATTATCAGTGGAGGATGATGTAAAGAAGGCGAAGAAGACAATTACACCGATTGTATTTGAGTTATATCTGGCATGCTTCCGCAAAATGTATATAGAGAATCGCGGTGTGCCAAAAGCAGTTGAGCTTTTCTTAAACTTTGGAATGTTAGATGAGCGTTTATTGGAGCAGGAGCAGTTAGAGTTCTTGTGCGGTATAGAGATTGCAGAGGATGATGGTCCTTGTAATGTATATACCATGGTAGAGTGGCTGACAGCAATTCAGGAGGGAAGAAGAGAGGCATCCAAGAGCGAGTTTGATGAGGATTACATAGAGAATCTTCGTACCTTAAAGAAACAGGGCGATATTACAGAAGAGGAGATGAAGAAGTTTGGCAATGATATGGACCGTCGTGTAGAGTATGAGGTTCGTAACATGATGATGAGCAATATGCGAGTGGTATATGGACAGCCGACAGCATATATGCCGATTCTGTACAAGGAAGCAATCTACGGATATTTGGATAAGATTCTGGTTACAAAGAAGGCGATTAACGAAAGTGTAATCCGTCTTATGAAGATTGATTATTCGGCATTCTATCGAGAGGTTATTTATTCGAATAATGATTTGAAGATTATCAACGAAACGACGATGAAGAATGTATATCCGGATGTTATTCTCTTTCCGCTCTTTGGTATTAATGCATCCATGTGGCAGGAAGTAGGAGGCAAGAGTAAATCTACACCGGGACGTTTTGTGTTCCCTATGCTGACTAATACCAATATCGATGATATGATGGTGAAGATGTTTGGAAGATTCCGTTGGGAGCTTTGCAGAAACATTCAGGGTATGCAGTGGAATGATATCAAGGTGAAGTCACTTACTTCAGAATATATGGATTATATTCAGTTCTATCGTAAGAACAGAGAGCTTTCGGAGGAGTGGCGTGAGAAGGTTAAGCTGCAGATTCAGAAGGGTAGAAATAATACAAGAGAAATCTTCTTGATGGATTATGAGGCATGGGTGAAGAATGAATCTAATGGTTCAATGAAGCTTAATAAGGTGTCAAGAGAGCTGCTTGCAACGTATTGTCCGTTTGAAAAGGGGTTAAGAACTAAGCTTAATGGGCAAAGAGCATATGAATTGGCACAGGCAAGACATGGACGTAACTGTCAGAAGAAGACACAGGAATTTGAATTAAAAATGAAAGCGTTGCAGAAGGAGACGGATGATATTCCGAAGGAAATCATGGATACATACAAGTTCTTTTCTGAAATGTAAAAATCAGGCTTCCGAAAATTCGGGAGCCTGATTTTATTATGCTTCTGCAGCTTCAGTTTCTTCGTCGGCTTCATCAGTCTGTAAAGGTAATAGAATCGTAACTTTTTCGATACGGTTCTGAATAACCTCGGTAGCTGTGAGAGTAATACCGGATTCGGTTACTACCTGCTCGCCCTCAGAAGGAAATCTATCTAATAATTCAATGATAATACCGCCAATGGAGTCAAAGTCCTCAGAACTAAACTCTGTATGAAGAACATCATTGATATCGTCCAGCTTCATGCTGGCATCTACCAGATACTCAAACTCATCAATCTTCTGAATAAGGTCTTTCTCGTCTTCATCATATTCATCACGGATTTCACCAACAATTTCTTCTAACAAATCTTCCATGGTAATCATACCAACAGTGGCACCGTATTCGTTAAGCACCAAAGCGACATTGGCTGCGATATTTCGCATCTCCAATAATAAATCGGCAGTTTTCTTAAATTCGTAGGTGTAATATGCTTCACGCATAATGTCCTGAATCTTGAAAAGCTTCTTGTTGGGAACCAACAGAAAATCTTTTACATTGATAATACCGATAATATTATCACTCTCGTTTTCATATACCGGAATACGGGTGTACATAGATTCTTTGAATACATTTAATAATTCGGAGTAAGATGCATTCACATCAATGCTCGTCATATCGATTCTTGGAATCATAATATCCTTGGCAACAGAATCACTGAAATCAAATACGTTATAAATCAGTTTCTTCTCTTCCTGTTCAATAACACCATCCTCGTGACTGACATCTACGTAGGTCTTAAGCTCGCTTTCTGTCATGGTTGTCTTCTGGGTTGGGTCAATATGTAATAAGCGCAAAATTGCACCGGAAATAATATCTACTACAAAAATAACCGGGGTAAGTATTTGCATTAATGCATATATGATAGGAGCATAGGCAAGTGCCAGCTTCTCGTTATTATACATAGCCCATGTCTTAGGAACAATCTCACCAAATAAAAGTACCAAAAGCGTTAAGACACCGGTTCCGATACCGACGGCAGTATTGCCAAATACCTTAATGACGAATACTGTGGTAAGGGAAGAGGCACTGATATTAACAATATTGTTGCCAATCAGAATAGCGCTAATCAGCTTACCCTTGTTATCCAGAACTTTCTGTAAGGTAAGCATACGTTTACTTGGATTCTCCTCAAGCATGGAACGAACCTTTACGATGCTTAAGGTAGTCAGTGCAGTCTCAGCAGATGAGAAGAAGCCTGACAAAAATAATAAAATAACTAAAGTACAAAGTTGTATGACACCAGTGGTATCCAAAATAAAATTCCTCCTTTTATAAATGAAAGTAGTATTAAATATAAAATATATGCATAGATTATATCAGTGGTAAAAGAAAAAAACAATAATATGTTCATAATATGAAAATGAAATAATTATAAAGTGAGGAAAAGAAAATGAAGAATTATGAGAGAGTGATAAGTTTATTAAAAGGGGTACTGATAGCATACATAATCACTGCCGTGATGCTTTTTCTAATGGCATTTTTGCTTTATCAATTTAACTTAAGTGAAACAATCGTAGACATTGGAATATTGATATGCTATGTTGCTTCTTCTCTGATGGCAGGTTTATGCTATGCAATCAATGCCAAGAGCAGGAAGTTTGCGTGGGGGATGCTGGCGGGATTTGTGTATTATGCTGTATTACTCGGAATATCCGTCGCTATAGAGGAGGATTTTGAAATTTTTTCTACATCTTGTATTACTACACTGTTTATATGTACGGGAAGCGGGATGTTGGGCGGAATGCTTCGATAATTTGTAAAATCTTTACCCTTTCTTAGCTGTATTTGTGTTATACTGGAAGTAATATATACGAAAGGTGCTTGATATTTTTGCAGTCAATGAAATCTACATTTGAAGAGAAACTAAGAGAAACCGTTAAGGCAGTGTTCCCCATATTAATTATCGTGCTGTTGTTGTGCTTTACAATAGCACCGATACCACCTAGCGTTCTTATGACGTTTTTGGTGGGGGCAGTTTTATTAATTGTGGGAATGCTGTTTTTTAATGTGGGCGTGGATTTGTCCATGACGCCTATGGGAGAGCGTGTCGGCTCCATTATGACAAAGTCCAAGAATGTTTTTATCGTAATTTTAATCAGTTTTATCATGGGTTTTGTGATTACCATATCGGAGCCGGATTTGCAGGTGCTTGCACAGCAGGTTTCTTCAGTTCCGAATCTGACGATTATATTGGCGGTGGCATTGGGCGTTGCAGTATTTTTGGTGATTGCCATACTGCGTATGCTTTTGGGAATTCCACTTTCACGGATTTTGTTATTCTTCTATATTATTGTATTTGCAATGACATTGTTTGTGCCGGGTGATTTTTTAGCAATTGCTTTTGATTCCGGTGGTGTTACTACTGGACCTATGACGGTACCGTTTATTATGTCCTTTGGTATCGGTATTTCTGCAATCCGAAGTGATAAGCATGCAGAGGACGATAGCTTTGGTCTGGTATCTATGTGTTCTATAGGGCCGATTATTGCAGTACTGATATTAGGAATGGTATTTAAGCCCGGGCAGACAGAGGCGGTATCTGAGTCGATACCGATGATTGATAATACTGTAGATTTGTGGAAGCTGTTCTCAAAGGAGCTTCCGACATATATTCATGAGATGGCGGTTTCCTTATTCCCGATTATTGGCTTTTTTGCTTTATTTCAGCTTGTGGCGAGGGATATTAATAAGAGAACCCTGATTCGTATTGGTATTGGTCTGGTTTATACATATATTGGTCTGGTATTATTTTTAACAGGTGTTAATGTAGGTTTTATGCCTGCAGGTAACTATCTTGGACAGACTATGGCGGGGCTGGATTACAGGTGGATTATTGTTCCAATTGGTATGATTATCGGCTACTTTATTGTAAAGGCAGAGCCTGCGGTATTTGTGTTGACAAGACAGGTAGAAGAGATGACCTCGGGAGCCATTTCAGCTAAGGCAATGGGTATGAGTTTATCTATCGGTGTAGCAGTGTCGGTGGGACTTGCAATGACGAGAGTTTTGACAGGTATATCTATTTTGTGGTTACTGGTACCTGGATATTTTGTAGCATTGGTGTTAACCTTCTATGTGCCAAAGATATTTACGGCGATTGCGTTCGACTCCGGTGGAGTTGCATCAGGTCCGATGACAGCGACATTTTTACTTCCTTTTGCCATGGGAGCCTGTGAAGCAGTAGGTGGTAATATTATCACGGATGCTTTCGGTATTGTTGCAATGGTAGCGATGACACCTTTGATTACCATTCAGGCAATGGGACTTATCTTTAAGATTAAAGAGAGCAAGATGCGTAAGTTGGCAGCAGTGGAGGCAGAGTTTGTTGCAGCAGTTGCGAGTGATGACATGGAGATTATCGAATTATAGAACAAGCTTGGTGAGATGGAAAGGCATGGGGTTATATGAGTATTAATTTGATGACAACAATCATAGATAGGAAAGCAGTAAAGCGTTATCATGAATTATATGAGCAGTGTGGTCATACGGTGATGTTTGCCTGTTTAGGTGAAGGAACTGTATCGAATGATGTTCTTGATTATTTGGGGCTTGATTCTTCAGAGAAGGCGGTGCTCTTTCATGTGGTGCAGGATGCAGACTGGGTTGAGATTAAGAGACAGCTTGAACGAACACTTAAGATTGATGCACCGGGAGAGGGAATTGCATTTACGATACCGTTAAGTAGTATTGGTGGCAAAAAGCCAATGCAGTTTTTGCTAGAGGGACAGGAATATCAGAAGGAGGAGGAATCGACCTTGAAGAATACATCACATGAGTTAATTATTGCGATAGCAGAAGCAGGATATACAGAGTTGATTATGAGTGCAGCAAGAGAGGCAGGTGCTTATGGGGGAACGGTAGTTCATGCTAAGGGAACCGGTATTGCGGCAGCGGAGAAATTTATGGGCGTAACTATAGCAGCTGAGAAGGAAATGGTGTTCATTGTTACGAAGACGGAGCTTAAGAATCCGATTATGAAGGCGATTATGGAGAAAGCGGGCTTGAACAGTAAGGCAAAGTCAATTGTATTTTCACTTCCTGTAACAGATACGGCTGGTCTGAGACTGGTAGAAGACTAGGTTTTATCTAAAAATATTGCAAAAACACTTTTCGCATTGAAAAATGTATGATATACTACATAAAGTATAAGAGAAAGTCTGTTCAGACTTAAATATGTTAGGAGGCTTATGTTATGAAACACATCAAAACATTAACCACAAGAGATTATAAAGAGTCTATGAAGAAGGGTGGATGTGGCGAGTGCCAGACATCCTGCCAGTCAGCTTGTAAGACATCTTGCACAGTTGGAAACCAGAGCTGCGAACAGGTTAAATAATTTAGATTAAGAAGTTTCGCATACTAGACTTGGAAAGCAGCGATGAATATCGCTGCTTCTTTGTGGAGTGGGGACATTCCTCAAATGTGTGATTAGAGTGAGTAAGTTAGAAAGGAAAGAAGTACATTGATACATCAATATAAAAACAACGGCTATAACATTGTGCTGGATGTAAACAGTGGTTCGGTACATGTAGTGGATGATATCGTTTATGATATGATTGCATGCATTGACGAGCATCATTTTGAGTCGGAGGATAAAGAGACTGTTAAGGAGAAGCTTTGTGGATATCTATCCTATGAGAAGGATGTGATTAGCGAAGCAGTAGATGAGATTTTTGAGTTAAAGGAAGCTGATATGCTTTTCTCAGAGGATATTTACGAGAAGAGTGTGGAAGCATTTATGAATAGACAGACAGTTGTGAAGGCACTTTGTCTTCATATTGCGCATGATTGTAATCTTGCCTGCAAGTATTGTTTTGCGGAAGAGGGCGAGTATCATGGCAGACGTGCGCTTATGAGCTTTGAGGTGGGTAAGAAGGCACTTGATTTCTTAGTTGCCAATTCAGGCAGCCGTGTGAATCTTGAGGTAGACTTCTTTGGCGGAGAGCCGCTTATGAACTGGCAGGTAGTAAAGGACCTGGTTGCGTATGGCAGAAGTCTTGAGGAGCCTAATCATAAGAAGTTCAGATTTACATTGACAACCAATGGCGTACTTTTGGATGATGAGATTTTAGAGTTTGCCAATAAAGAAATGAGTAATGTGGTATTAAGTATTGATGGACGTAAAGAAGTTCATGACCATATGCGTCCGTTCAGAGGCGGTCAGGGAAGCTATGATATGATAGTTCCTAAGTTCCAGAAGGTTGCGGAGAGCCGTAATCAGATGGATTACTATGTAAGAGGAACCTTCACACATCATAATCTTGATTTTGCAGCAGATGTATGTCATCTTGCAGACTTAGGCTTTAAGCAGATTTCAGTAGAGCCTGTAGTTGCACAGCCTACCGATGATTATGCGTTGAAGGATGAGGATATTCCACAGATTCTTGCAGAGTATGATAAGCTTGCGAAGGAGCTGATTGAGCGTCGTAAGGCAGGTAAGGGAGTGAATTTCTTCCACTTTATGGTTGATTTATCAGGTGGCCCTTGTGTATATAAGAGATTATCAGGCTGCGGTTCCGGTACAGAGTATCTTGCGGTAACTCCTTGGGGAGATTTTTATCCTTGCCATCAGTTTGTTGGTCAGGAGGAGTTCCTGTTAGGTAATGTAGATACAGGAATCACGAATACCAAGGTTCGCGATGATTTTAAGAGCTGTAATGTATATTCCAAGGAGAAGTGTAAGAATTGCTTTGCTAAGTTTTATTGCAGTGGGGGCTGCGCGGCAAATTCCTATAACTTCCATGGTAACATTCATGATGCCTATGACTTAGGCTGTGAGCTTCAGAGAAAGCGTGTGGAATGTGCAATTATGATAAAGGCAGCATTAGCTGAAGAAGAATAAAGGAGAGCTATATAATGAAGAAGAGTAAGGGTATTATCACTCTGGTCGTTACTTTGATTGTAACATTGGCATTGGGCTATGTTGCAGTATTTGGTATCGGAACAGAGAAAGCAGGAGCAGCATCAGAGATTAAGCTTGGTCTTGATTTGGCAGGCGGTGTTAGTATTACATATCAGGTAGTTGGCGATGAGGAGCCTTCTGTTGAGGATATGAACGATACAGCTTATAAGATGCAGAAGAGAGTTGGAGTGTACAGTACAGAGGCGGTTGCATATCAGGAGGGTACGGACCGTATCAATATTGAGATTCCGGGTGTATCGGATGCCAATGCGATTTTGCAGGATTTGGGAAGACCGGGTGCTTTGTACTTTATTTCGCAGACAGATGCGTCAGGTAATCAGAATTATGCTCTGACAGGTGTTACTGAAGCAGGGGAACCTGTTTATGAGTTGAACAAATCCATAGATGAGCTTCTTGCAGACGGCAGTGTTGTATTACTTGGTACAGACGTATCGGCAGCACAGGCAGGTACACAGCAGGATTCTATGGGTAACAGCCAGTTTGTAGTTTCTTTAAGTCTTACAGAGGAAGGAACACAGAAGTTTGCAAATGCAACTGAGAAGGCTTACTATGCAGGTGAGTCTATCGGTATCTATTATGACGGCGAGTTTATCAGTGTTCCGGGAGTAAACAGTATTATTACAGGTGGACAGGCGATTATCACAGGTCAGAAGACCTTTGAAGAGGCAGATATTCTTGCAAGTCAGATTCGTATCGGTGGTTTGAAGCTTGAGCTTGAAGAGCTTCGTTCTAATGTGGTTGGAGCACAGCTTGGTTCTGCAGCGATTAAGACAAGCTTAATGGCAGGTGCTATCGGTCTTGTGCTGGTTATGCTTTTTATGATTTTTGCATATCGTATACCGGGTCTTGTATCTGCATTTGCACTGATTATTTATACGATTTTAACAGTTCTTTGTTTGAACATGTTTGAGCTTACACTGACATTACCGGGTATCGCAGGTATTATCCTTTCTATCGGTATGGCGGTAGATGCTAATGTTATTATCTTTGCACGAATTAAAGAAGAGATTGCAACCGGTAAGACAGTTCGTTCTTCTATTGATATCGGTTTTAAGAAAGCATTGTCAGCGATTGTGGATGGTAATGTAACAACCTTGATTGCAGCGTTAGTGCTTGGAATTAAGGGAACAGGTACTGTAAAGGGCTTTGCTCAGACTTTGGCACTTGGTATTGTGTTATCGATGTTTACTGCACTTGTTATTACTAAGTACTTGTTAAAGGCGTTCTATGCAATCGGCTTTAAGGATATTAAGTTCTATGGTATGACACAGGAGAAGAAGCCAATCGATTTCCTTGGCAAGAAGAAGTGGTTCTTTAGTATTTCAACTGCAGTGATTCTTCTTGGATTTGTGTTTATGGGTGTGAATAAGGCATCAGATGGCAATGCGTTGAATTACAGTCTTGATTTTGTTGGCGGTACAGCAACCAATGTAACCTTTAATGAAGATATGACAATTGAAGAAATTGATGAGAAGGTTACACCTGAGATTGAGAAGATTACAAAGGATGCCAATGTACAGCCTCAGAAGGTAGCGGGTACGACACAGGTTATTTTTAAGACAAGAACTCTTGAGGTTGAGGAGAGACAGGCTTTATCCGATGTATTGGTTGAGAAGTTTGCAGTAGATGCAGACCTTATCACAGCAGAGACAATCAGTGCAACAGTCAGCGGTGAGATGAGAAATGATGCAATTATTGCAGTTTTGATTGCAACTGTATGCATGTTGATTTATATTTGGTTTAGATTTAAGGATGTTCGCTTTGCAACAGCAGCGGTAGTGCCGCTTGTACATGATGTATTGGTAGTACTTGCATTCTATGCAGTTGCAAAGGTTTCTGTGGGTAGTACATTTATTGCCTGCATGTTAACAATTGTAGGTTATTCAATTAATGCAACCATTGTTGTATTTGACCGTATCAGAGAGAATCTTGCCGAGATGCGTAAGAAGGATACGCTGGCAGATGTGGTAAACAGAAGTATCGGTCAGACACTTACAAGAAGTATCTTTACTTCATTAACTACCTTCCTTATGGTAGCAGTACTCTTTATTATGGGCGTATCATCTATTAGAGAGTTTGCATTGCCATTGATGGTAGGTATTGTATGTGGTACATATTCTTCAGTATGTATTGCAGGTGCGCTTTGGTATGTATTAAAGTCTAAGATTGCATCAAAGGGGGAGTAATCGCCTGACAGTGCAGTTTGCTGTCAGAGTCCCAGAGGATGTGTAAGAATGAAAAGTGAGTCTATGAGAGGAAAGAATATTGCAGGAAATGTAGCGTTATATGTAGTAGAAGTGATATTTCTTGTGTTGGGAATTGTATTTTATTTCTTTTCTTCCAAATTGGCTGACAATGTACAAAGAGTATCCTTGAATATACAGGAAAAGGATATGACAATCTACGCCGGTGAGGTTGTAGGAGAAGAAGATATAGCAAATGGACAGCCGGCAGATACGGACTTATCGACGCAGGAGCCTATCGTAACGCCGGGGGAAGAAGAGGGAATTACCTATCGGAATATTGCTTTGTTTGGAGTAGATTCCAGAGAGGGACAGCTTCTTGCCGGAACACGTTCAGATACGATTATGATTGCATCTATTAATGAAAAGACGAAGGAGATTAAGCTGATTTCTGTTTATCGAGACTCGTTTTTGAATGTAGGTGAGGATACTTATAATAAGGCAAATGTAGCATATGCTAAGGGTGGACCGGAGCGTGCGATTCAAATGCTGAATGAGAATCTGGATTTGAATATTTCTGATTATGTAACGGTGGGGTTCCGTGGTCTTATTGATACGGTTGAGTCTGTGGATGGGATTGAGATGGAGATATCGGAAGAAGAAATCGATTATCTGAACTCCTATCAGATGATGATGGCTCAGGAGCTGGATTTGGAGTTCACGCCGATAGAGGAACCGGGTTTACAGCTTTTGAACGGTATGCAGGCAACAGCATATTGCAGAATCAGATATACAGCCGGAAGTGACTTTATGAGAACGCAGAGACAGCGTAATGTTTTGATTGCAGTACTGGAAAAGGCAAAGACAAAGTCTTTGGTAGATATTAATAATGCGATTAATGCGGTTCTTCCGTCAGTATCTACTTCTTTTAGCTCAGCGGAGATTTTGGAGCTGGCATCATCATTGACTTTATACAGGGTTGTAGATAACACGGGAATGCCGTTTCAGAAGTATAGAGCAAATGCTTTTGTAAGTAATAAAGGAAGCTGTGTGATTCCATATGATTTGGAAGCAAATGTGACAGAGCTTCATAGATTTCTTTTTGATGTACAGGATTATATTCCTTCAGATACGGTAAAGCAGTATAACCAGGAGATTCGCAGGCAGACAGAAGGATATCTTGAGTGGTAATAATTAAAGAAGCCGCAATGAATTGCGGCTTCTTTTTTAAGAAATAGGAAAGTGCTCGAAAGTGGTGGAAGTAAAACAAGAATCAGCTTGGCTGATTCTTGCAGAGTGTTGCCGCTGGGCAACACTTTTTTAAAAGATGGGTAGCAGGTGTAAAATGAGCAGAAGAGGGATAAGTGGTAACGGATTAAAGTGGATAGCGATTCTTACAATGCTGACAGACCATGCAGGATTGGTCCTGTATGCACACATGCAGGGCGCGATTTATGAGTATTATCAGGTGTTTCGATATATTGGCAGAATTTCTTTTCCGATTTATTGCTTTTTACTGGTAGAGGGTTTTTATCATACTCACAATGTGCATAATTATATTTGGAGATGTTTTTTGTTTGGATTGATATCAGAAGTTCCTTTTAATTTTGCATTGATGCAGACGGCGTTTTATCCGCAGTCACAGAATGTTTATTTTTCGTTAACAACGGGATTGTGTACAATATACTGTTTGGAACGTATAAAAGGAATGTGGAAGGTTCCAAAGCCTTTGGCGGGCAGATTGGATATTGGACAGTATCGGGTGCTTGCGTCGGTGTTATGCGTAGCAACCGGTGCAGGTTTGGCAGAGCTTTTGGAAATGGATTATCATTGGATGGGGATTGTGCTGATTGTTTTGTTATATTATTGCAGGGATTATCCGCCGCTCATCCGAAGTTTGGTGGGGGCAATTGCATTTTCTTTTGAAAAGACAGCGCCTATCGCATTTATTCCTATTTATTTTTATAATGGGGAAAGAGGAAGGCAGAATAAGAATTTCTTTTATTTGATTTATCCGATACATTTGATTTTGTTTGGTGTGATTCGATATATTTTCTTATAGAGAGTACAAGAAAGTTCAGTGGAGAGAGGCAGGTTAAAGTATGTATTCGATGGAGAGGACAGTAAGTTATAGTGAAATAGATATGGATTTGAATTTATCGATACCGGGATTGGTAAGATATTTACAGGACGTAGTAATATTTGATTCAGAGAGCAGAGGTGCTGATATTGAGTATTTGGCAAAGGTACACAGAGCATGGGTGCTTGGAGCATGGCAGATTGTGATTGACCGTATTCCAAGATTTCGTGAGGAAGTACGTATTACTACATTTCCTTATGATTTTAAAGGATTTATCGGATATCGTAATTTTGTGATAGAAAGCATGGATGGAGAGTGCCTGGTAAGAGTGAACTCCATGTGGAGTCACATGGATACAGAAGCGATGCGTCCGGTGAAACCGACGGATGAAATGATGCAGCATTATCAGACAAGTGAAAAGCTGGATATGGATTATGCGCCCCGTAAGATAGCTGTATCAGGAGAGGGCGTAGAGATAGAACATATCAAGGTTCGTAAGTCTCAGATAGATACCAATCATCATGTGAATAATACGGAATATATTGCTATGGCATATGAGTATCTGCCGGATGGTGTGACGGTAAAGCAGCTTAGGACAGAGTATAAGAAGCCGGCTCTTATGAATGATGAAATTGTACCGATTGTATATCAGACAGAAGACAGAATGATTGTACAGCTGGATTCGATAGAGCAGGAAGTGTATGCGGTAGTGGAGTTTACATATGAGTAAGTGGATGGTTACAGCCAAAAGAGCTGATTTTAATGGGATTGCAGAGCGTTTTGGGATTAGCCCTGTGTTAGCAAGACTGATTCGTAACAGAGATGTGATAGAGGAAGAAGATATCCGCAAGTTTTTGTATGGGGACAGTGAGGATTTGTATGACCCGTTACTGTTGTGCGATATGGAGAAGGCGGTAGGAATTATACTGGAGAAGATTGAACAGGAGAAGCAGATTCGTATTATTGGGGATTATGATATTGATGGAATCTGTTCCACTTATATTTTGTATAAAGGTCTGTCCTATTGTGGGGCGAGGGTTGATACAGCAATACCGCACCGTATTAAGGATGGTTATGGCTTGAATGAGAATCTGATAGAGGAAGCCAAAGATGCCGGAACAGATACGGTAGTAACCTGTGACAACGGAATTGCAGCATATAGCCAGATTGCCTATGCCAATGAGCTTGGTATGACAGTTGTGGTAACGGACCACCATGAGGTGCCGTATGAGGATACTGCGGAAGGAAGAATGTATAAGCTCCCGCCGGCTGCGGCTGTGGTAGACCCGAAGCGTCAGGATTGCAGCTATCCTTTTTCGGAGATTTGCGGTGCGGTGGTGGCATATAAGCTGGTGTTGGCACTGATTGCTGCAAAACAGGAGATTTCATGGAAGGAAGTTTTATATTCAGACCTCGGACAAGAGCTGTTGGAACTGGCGGCTTTTGCAACCATTGGTGATGTCATGGAGCTTAAGGATGAGAACCGTATTATTGTCAAATGCGGTCTGGCACTGATGTCTGATACAAGAAATACAGGACTAAAGGCATTGATTGATGTGACGGGAGTGGATGCAGGACATATTAAGCCATATACAGTGGGATTTGTACTGGGACCTTGCCTGAATGCAACAGGAAGACTGGATACGGCAGTACATGCGTTGGAGCTTTTTAAGACCACAGATAAATCATTGGCTGCGAAGCTGGCGGGAGACCTGAAGGCAATGAATGACAGCCGTAAGGAATTGACACTGGAAGGTGTGGAGGAGGCAGTACGACAGATAGAGACAGGAGAGCTTGGGAAGGACAAGGTGCTGGTCATTTATCTGCCGGATGTACATGAGAGCCTTGCGGGAATCATAGCCGGACGTATTAGGGAAAAGTACGGGAAGCCAACCTTTGTATTAACGAATGCAGAGGAGGGGGCAAAGGGCTCGGGGCGTTCCATAGAAGCATTTCATATGTATGAGGAAATGACTAAGTGCAAAGAGCTCTTTACCAAGTATGGCGGTCATAAACTTGCGGCAGGTCTTTCTCTTCGTAAGGAAGACATTGATACATTTAGAGAGACGATTAATCGTAATGCAAATCTGACGGATGAGGATTTTGAAGAGAAGGTAGTGATTGATGTTGCAATGCCGATGAGCTATGCAGATACGGCTTTTGTAAAGGAACTGGATAAATTAGAACCCTTCGGAAATGGCAATCCAAAGCCGCAGTTTGCACAGAAGAATGTTAGATTTATAAAGGGAAGACTTTTGGGACAAAATAAGAATGTCGGAAAGTATACGGTTGCGGATGAGGCAGGTAAGCTTTATGAAATGATTTATTTTGGTAACATAGAAGGCTTTCATGAATATTTGGAAACGAAATACACATCACAACAGGTGGCGGCGCTTTATAACGGAAGAACTGAAGATATTAGTCTGTCTGTAGTGTATTATCCTGAGATTAATGAGTTCCGTGGAAATGTAACAGTGCAGATGGTGATGAAATACTACCAGTAACTTCCTTTATGGATTGTTTATAAAGATAATTCATTTTTTATGATTTGTACACAAAAGCGACACATTTATATCGTATAGTAGGTTACAGGTAGTTGAAACACTCACTATCTCCCCCTCATAAGAAAATATAACGAAAGCTCGGCAATGCCGGGCTTTTGTTATATTTTAGTTGACATAAGAACACCGCAATCGTAAGATGAAATTACTACAAAGGATGAAATATGGAGGAAAGAGTAGTGAGAGAGCAAGATTTAACAGCGATGTCATCCGCTCAGTTACAGGAGGAGCTGGAGAAGGCATTGCAGTCTGTGGAGCAGGCAAAGACAGCATATGCAGAAGCCTGCAAGCAGGGAATCTTTGCACGCTTTGGTGAAGCGGCGAAGGAGAAAAAGGGACTTGTAGCAGATGCGGAGGCATATGAAACACAGGTAAGAGGCGCATTATTTAAGGCAAATCAGTCAGAGACACTAAGCAGTCTGTCTAAGGAGAGTCTGGATGCACTGGCGATGTATTATGATTCGTCGAATCCGGATACACCCGTAACA
>SVFJ01000015.1 GCA_015056925.1 Lachnospiraceae bacterium
TATACGGTATCTTCATGCATCGACTACATAAATTACCATATATGTTTGGCTTTATCGTATATGTTAAAACAACCGACGGCTTAACCATCTTTAACATACTCCAATATTTATGCAATAGAGCAAAATCTCGTATAGGATTCACTCCACGTCTATCTATTGGCGTATGATGCAAAATACATCCTTCTTCTGCTAACTGCGGTACCTTATCTGCATCGGGCAGACTTACATGTACCTCATAATTCTCTAACAGCTTCAACAACAATTCATTTCTAAAATCATACAAACCGCTTGCTGAATTTGCCAGTATCAATACTCTCTTTTTCATAGTTTCACTCTTTTATCTCATCCACCAGCATAAGCTCGTTATATTTCATCATAACCTTCCCTAGCGCATACTTTCCAATATGCTTGGGATTAGCAGCCCCTGCAAGGTTATTTTTTATCAAAGTCATGTGGTCTGCACCACACTCATATGCATGAGGATATCCGCCACCAAATCTCGGATTCACCTCTGAGAAATAATAAATACCATTCTTTTCAAAAATATCTATATCTATCTGACCAATAAATCCGTTTTCCTTCACAAAGCGTTCTACTTCTTCAAATAAATGCTCATCTGCAAAGGAAACTGCCTTATCTGTCTCTCCTGCTCTCATTACCAGCTTCTTCTTAGTAAATATTGATACAACCTCTTTACTTATCATATCAATATAACAGTCTACACCGATTTCCTGACCATCCATATACTCCTGAATCAACATCTGTTCTCCCTGATGAAACAAGAACTCTACAGTCTCCTTATCATCAGCCCTGGAAATATGAAGGCTGGCGCTTCCCTTCATCGGTTTCACAAATACAGGGTAAGAAACCTCACCTACCTCTACCGCCTGATAGAAGCTATTCAAATCAATATAGGACTTAGCACATGGATAACCATGCTCCTTCATCCAACAATACATTTCCCATTTATTCAAAGTTCTTTCGCACAGTTCATAGGAGGACTCAATTACCGTAACTCCTAGCTTAGCAAACTCCTTCTCATGCTTTGCAATAAGCGAAAGCTCAGGGTCAATCAAAGAGAGCACTCCATTGATATTCTCTTTTCTGCAAATATCAAAAATAATATCCATATACCCAGGCTCAGTAATTCTTGGTACAATATAATATCCATCTGCTTCATATATTGCAGGCGCATACGGACTACAATCGGTCGCTACAATCTTACCCACACCTGCAAATGTCTTCTTAAAGTATTGCACTACCTTATCCCTTGTACCTGCACTTAATATTAACAAATTCATAAATTATTTTCCTCTCTTATACTCATCATCATTTAATGAATCAAAGAACAGTGGCGTACCACCTGTATGAATGAAAAGAATCTTTTTTCCCTTTATACCATGCTCTTCTATATAACAACACATTCCGTAATATGCTTTTCCTACATATGTAGCATCCATTGGAATCCCTTCCTGCGCCATTATCTTTTGAATCATTTTGATTTCATCCAAAGAACTCTCCCCATAGCCACCTAACCTATAGTCATCCACGAATACTAAATCATCTTCTCTATATAATTCTTCAAACCGACTACCAAGATACTCATGTATACTTTCTCTAACCACCTGTCTTCCTCTATCACCTTCTCTTGCAATGCTGATTCCGACAATTTTTCTTTCATAGTCTTTGTTCAGTATTTTTCCACACACAAGTCCTGCCTGTGTAGTTCCTGTGCCTGACGCATGAAAAATATAATCAAAATGTATATTTTCTTCTCTTTCATATGCAAGAATCTCTTGATATACCTTCACATATGCTTCT
This sequence comes from Lachnospiraceae bacterium, assembly GCA_015056925.1. Taxonomy (GTDB): domain Bacteria; phylum Bacillota; class Clostridia; order Lachnospirales; family Lachnospiraceae; genus COE1. The sequence continues at coordinate 1,822 of SVFJ01000015.1, forward strand.
GTTCCAAGCTTACCATGACCGCCGCCCATGATAAAATAAGGCAGCTTTCCTGCCTGCATATATTCCTTCTTTCTTTTTTCAATTGTATTTGCAACCTCTGTAATCGGACAATATTCTATCTTTGCTCCAAACTGCTGTACCAACTTCGTATTATACAAAGGCTCTTCATGCCCCTCTGGTGAAATCACATGGCAGGGAAGCCCCATAGCATATGCCATATTGGCAATGACTCTGCAATGATTTGATGCATTACTACCATATGTCATAATCACATCTGCATTTTTCTCTTTGATATCCCGATAAAACTCACAAGCTTTTCTTGCCTTATTCCCACCAAAGCTAAATGGAATCATATCATCCCTTTTTATCCAGAAATCATTTTCTCCCACATTCTCCTGCATAGGTACAATTGGTGTTCCATTCCATCCTGTCTCAAAAATTCTGATTTTCTTCATTCTGCTCCTTTTTATGGAATTCTCTGTATACATCAAAATCCATTACAGTCTGCGAGTCTCCCGAAAGAGTCCCCGAACGTTTAATAACCTTCCCTACTGTCATACAGATAATCTTTATATCCATTTTAAAACTAAGCTTCTCAACATACTCTAAATCATATGCAAATCTTGCCTCCCAGCCAAGGGCATTTCTACCATTCACCTGAGCCAAACCAGTTAGTCCCGGTTTAACATCATGCCTATGCCGTTCCTCTTCAGTATAATATGGCAAATATCTGACCAATAATGGTCTTGGCCCAATTATGCTCATATCTCCCTTTAAAATATTGATTAACTCAGGTAATTCATCCAAGCTTGTAGAACGTAAAAGTTTACCAAACCTTGTTAAACGCATCTCATCGGACAAGAGCTTCCCTTCTGCATCTCTTTTATCAGCCATCGTACGAAACTTATATAAACGAAAAACCTTTTCATGCAATCCAGGTCTATCTTGACAGAAAATAATAGGTGAACCGAGTTTGCATCTTACCAATATTGCAACAATCAATAACACAGGACTTAATGCTATCAATGCTGTTAGCGAAATAACAATATCTAACAATCTCTTGATAAATCTACGATACATGACAATTCCTTTCTACCCCTATTTCCTTAACAGACCGCAAATAATTCCAATAATCTTCTCCATATCCTCAGGGGTGTTCTTAATATCACTTGGCAGACACACACCTCTGTTAAATATATCCTCGCCAACACTGATACCACCCTCATTATGATTCATAAAATCACAGCCTGCGAATACCGGCTGTAAATGCATCGGCTTCCATATTGGTCTTGACTCTATGTTCTCTGCCTCTAAAGCATCCATAATCTCATTTACAGACACCACACATCCCTCACGCAAGGTAATGCAGGACAACCAGTTATTGGAATCTCCATCCGGATTCATCGGATTCATGGTAATATCCTTGATATCAGCAAACGCCTCTTGATACTGTCTGTAAATCTCGTTCTTACGCTGCTTATGTTCTTCCAGATGTAACAGCTGTCCTCTGCCAATGCCCGCTACTACATTACTCATTCTATAATTATAGCCTATCTTGGAATGCTGATAATGTCTTGCCTGGTCTCTTGCCTGTGTAGAAAGATTTCTCGCTTCACGAATCAATGCCTCATCATCCGCTACCAACATACCACCACCTGAGGTTGTAATAATCTTATTGCCATTGAAGGAATAAATACCAAACTTTCCAAAAGTACCGGTCTGCTGTCCCTTGTAGGTAGATGACAATGACTCTGCCGCATCTTCTATCAACGGTACATTATGCTCCTTACAAATCTCCATAATCTCATCAAGCTTTGCCGGTGTTCCATATAAATGTACACAAATAACTGCCTTTGGATTAGGATACTTCTCAAATGCCTTTCTAAGTGCCTTTGGTGACATATTCCATGTATCCGGCTCCGCATCAATAAATACAGGTGTCGCCTTCTCATAACAAATAGGATTACACGTAGCGGAAAAGGTCAAATCAGATACAAAAACAACATCTCCCTGCCCGATACCTAACAATTTAACTGCCAAATGGATTGCTGCTGTACCTGCACTGAGTGCCGCTGCATAGCCACAACCTGTGTATTTTACTATCTCCTCTTCAAATGCATTTACATTTGGTCCTAATGGTGCAACCCAATTGGTATCAAATGCTTCCTGAACATACTTCTGCTCTTCCCCATGCATTGTAGGGCAGGACAAATAAATTCTTTTTTTATTCTCTGCCATTATCTCACCATACCTTTTCTATATGCTTAATCTTCCTTTGGAACGTAAGTCGGTACAATCTCCTGTACCAACGGTCTGATATCCTCTGTCTCCGCTTCCACCGCCAGCTTTAATGCATTTAACTGTTTAAAGAACAGCTCCTCATCAATCTCTATCGGCTTTCCTATGTGAATCAGCTTATTATCGGTATCCGTCAGCCCTTCTTCACTCATAAGAAGCTCCTCATAAAGCTTCTCACCCGGACGCAATCCCGTAAACTCAATCTTGATATCTTCATCTACCTTATAACCTGACAAACGAATCAAATTCTTTGCCAAATCCAATATTCTTACAGGCTCTCCCATATCAAGGACAAAAATCTCTCCACCCTTTGCATAAACACCTGCCTGCAATACCAAAGACACTGCCTCAGGAATCGTCATAAAATAACGGATAATATCAGGATGTGTCACCGTAACAGGGCCTCCTGCCAATATCTGCTTCTTAAAAAGCGGAATCACGCTTCCGTTACTTCCCAATACATTACCAAAACGAACTGCTACAAACTCTGTATCATAATGTCTGTTATAGGTCTGCACAATCATCTCACAGATACGTTTGGATGCCCCCATGATATTAGTCGGGTTCACCGCCTTATCCGTTGAAATCATAACAAACTTCTTTACATCATTCTGCACTGCTGCCTGTGCTGTCTTCCATGTTCCGAATACATTATTCTTAATTGCTTCATTCGGACTGTTCTCCATAAGCGGAACATGCTTATGCGCCGCTGCATGATACACAATATCCGGACGATATTTCTGCATAATCTGATTGATTCTGCTCGTATTGCGCACGGATGCTATCAATACCACAAGATTCAGATAAGGATACTTTCGCTGAAGCTCCTGCTGTATCTCATATGCATTATTCTCATAAATATCTACAATAATCAATTGCTCCGGATGATGGCTTGCAATCTGTCTGCACAACTCGCTTCCGATAGAACCTCCACCACCGGTTACCATAACCACCTTATCACGCACATAGCTCATGATAGAATCCAAATCAACCTTAATCGGGTCTCTTCCCAGCAAATCCTCAACATCTACATCACGAAGCTTGCTCACATTTACCTCACCGTTTACCAACTGATAAATCCCCGGTAAGGTTTTAAGCTTACAGCTGGTTTCCTGGCAAATCTCGATAAGCTCCTTCATTTGTGCTCGACTTAGGGATGGAATCGCAATTACAATCTCATCAATTCCATAAAAAGCTGCCGACTCCACAATTCTATCTCTACCGCCTACAATCTTCACTCCCTGAATATAGCGACCCCATTTCATCGTATCATCATCAATAATACACTTAATCTTCATTGTACTGTAATTACTGTTAGCAATCTCTTTAATTACCGTATTACCCGCTTCACCGGCTCCAACTACCATTACTCTAATGGTATTCTTCTTATTCTGATTCTTATGCTTAATTCCTCTCGCAAAACGATAAGAAAATCTGCCGAATACAGTAATACCCATTAATGCCGAAGCATACATAAACGGATAACTCCTTGGAATCGTGTAATCCAACAATCTCATTCCTGCATAATCCAAAACAGCACACAAAAAACACGCAGCCGCAATATTCTGCGCCTCCGCAACTCCTGCAAACGCCCATAGACTATGGTATAATCTGAATGCATAAAATACAATTAATGTAATTATAATATTAATAAGCAAAAAATTTAAAACAGGGTTCAGATAAATCTTCGGAATCGCTTTGTAATTTAGTTCAAAGCGAAGTAATAGCGGTATTATACTTGCCAGACATACTGTCATTATATCAACAATAACCAAAATAATCCTTCGATGTATCAACTGTTTATTCATACGATTGATAAGCTTCATATATGCTCCTATCCAGCCATTGGTCTAACTACTCCCCGGTCACGCCAAACAGCTAACCCTTATTATTGGCTTTTTCTGCAGGTCTTTGCATGAAAAGCATTTGTACCAAAAGAAACGCAAATCCTACCGGTATGCACGGATGAAACGCCCACTCTGTTACACTGATAACACCAAATGTGACTACCAGTGAAAACGCCACCAGATAAATATCATGTTTTGCACCATATCTGTAGCATGCAACAATAGAATTCCACAATGTTAAAGCACATAATATCAGAAATACAATCCCTGTCGGTATTCCAAAATCATATGCCACCTGCAAATATGAGCTATGTGCATGCTCATATTTACTGCCATCCTCATTCTCTACTGCCATAGAATCATGTCCCTCTATTTGCAGTGCCTGAAAATATGCTTTATAAATATCAAATCTTCCATTGCTTACATCAGAATCTGTCTCTACAACATAATTATAAACCGTATCTCCCTTTTCTACAGAAGGAGTTACTCCTGTTGAGCTTTCCTCTGATGATGCTGAATTCACTGTATCTGCTTCCCCTGCCGAGTCAGTTGTAACTGCCGAATTATCGATTGATTGTTCACTTGCAACTTGAAATCTACCAAGCAACACTGCAAAAAACCTTTCTATCGACATATATTTCTCCATATCGTTTGATGCGTCTCCTTCAAACACGTTATACTCGCGAAAAATCTGCCCCTGCTCGTAATTACTGTAAATCGGGTCATTGGCAACTGCCGGTACTATTCTGGTCGCCGAATAAGTTAGTGGAAAGCACAAAAACAATGCTGCTCCCAACAGAACAATTTCCTTAGCAATACGTTTCCAACGCTTCTTATACAAAATACATGCAGCAAGAAAAACAAGCACAAAATCGACTGCCGCAGTCAGCATAGCTGCACGAGACATCGTTAACAAAATACAGCTTACGCTAACTCCCAAAATCCCCAAGCTCTTCCAGCCGCCCGACAGGAAACCTGCTCTGGTTTTCCATTGTCCGCACAGCCTTCCCCATGCTGCCCCTGTCACAACAACTAAATACATTCCGGTACAGGCAACCGTGAAAAACATTCCGCCATAACGGGATAATATCCACGCATTAAACGGGCGATGGTGCAACGAATATAACATGTAAATTCCAAACGACACAAATATACCATTGGTAACATTCTTAAGCAGTCTGCTTCTTTCTGCCACACTCAGGTTATATAATAGCAGCACAAAAAATGGCAAGGTCGCAGTAAATACCCAAGTTCTGTCTGCTCGCCACCAGTACATAAGCACAACATACAATATCCAAACGCCAAATGAAAGCTTAGATATATTCTTCCAACAATCCTTTTTCATACGCAGCAAGGCAAGTACCAGTACTAATCCCCATACTACAATAATTGCAGCATTTAACCTGATTACATAAAGAGCCTCTGCATCTCCCTTTGCAAACAACAAACAATATATAGCTGACACACTAACGGAAAGCAGCAACCAGATACCTGTAATGCGGCTAATTAGTGTCTTAACAGACTGCATCATTAATAAAGCCAATCCGAAAAAGATTAACATCCATCTCGTATTCACAATATGAGTATACTCTCTCTCTGCATTTACATATAAGCATAACGAATGAAACAGCAATCCAAAGAAAACCGTCTGCAAATAACTTCTCCAAATATTTGTTGACTGCTCCACTACCCTTTTATCTAAAAGTATTTTCTTCGTATTAGGCAGCCAGACAGCGCATGCAAATCCAACAGTCAATGCCAATATCCCAATACTGTACATCGCCTTATCGGCAATCGACCTTCCAAAGGTATCCAAAATAACCGTATAGTAAAAGACAACCAATGCCATGATTGCCATCACAACAGTAAGTATCAACTTGACCTTGCGCTTATGTTGTCTCAATAAATCATAACTGCAATCCATGAAAAACAACACTCCTACGTATATTACGAGAGCGCTTCCTGCTATCAATAAAAGATACCCACACGTTTTCCACCAAGCCAAAGGACTTGTATAATCAAAATCTGCAACCAAAGCTTCCTTATCATTGTAAATACCATCGATATAAAGAATCTGATTCTCTTCTACGCCAAGCTGCAATTTATCAGCAATCGGAAGAATCAAAAGTTCCTCAACTTTACGTTTGTCCTCTTCACTATCCGGAATCAGAATCTCATAATAATAGTCCTGCCCCGGTACCACATCCAAGTCCGGAGTTGCTGAAAAAGCACCTTCCTTTACAATAAGATTACATCCTGCTTCTTCCTCATAAATACATGAAAAATTGTTATCATATAACCTAAAAACAACATAATCATCCTTCTCATACTCTGCACACGACATATATAAGATTATCTGATAGATATGCTTCCCTGTAAATCTCACTCCCTGGAGCTTCTTATCCGGCTTCTTAAAATTATCTGCCGATGTATATTCCGTCTCAGCTCCGGACTGCTGTTTGGAAACATTATGTTCCTTTACAAGCCCCATCGGCCAGATTCTAACCACTAAAACAAAAGCAAGAGTAGCAATTATGATTTGAAGAATTGTATTTCTTCTGACATTTTGTTCTGTTAACTTCATAAAAGCAGGCATATGCATGCTCATCCTTCTCCTCATATACTCTCCCTCCTTTGCATACTGCTTCATTACACTCCATTTAACCAGCATAATATCTGCGATATTATATCACAATCACATCCACATGACAATATTACTCATTTTCTGTGGTTTTTCCATTTATTTCATCACGTATTACATATTGCGGCGAATTATTAATACTAATATAGATTCTTCCGACATACTCGCCTATCAGTCCCAACATAAGCATCAGCATTCCTCCAATAAACAAAATCACTGACATAAGGGAACTAAAACCTACCGGAACCGCCGGATTCACCAATTTTTTAATTACTGTATAAATCAAATATAAAAAACCTACTCCGGCGCAACAAGAACCTACCACAGTTGCCACTCTTAACGGCAAAATGGAAAAAGAAGTAAATCCGTTAAACCATAAACTCAAAAGTTTTTTCATTGTATAGCCTGAGGCGCCAATCTCACGACTCCTATGCTTAACCGGCACATTGATAATGTTCTTAGTTGCGCGTAAAACCAAACCAATCACATACGGATAGCTGTTCTGATATGCCAACATACTTTCCACCACAAAACGCTTAACAGCAAAATAACTGGTTACATGCAAATCCTTTGGCTTACCCAACATCACTCTTGTCATCACATCATTCATCCAAGAGCCGAAATTACGGAACATACTGTGCTTTTTAATTTCATACTGTGCATATACCACATCACTTCCGTTTTCAATTCCTTCAAGCAGCTTTCCTACCTCATTTGCAGGTGTTTGTCCATCATCATCCAAGCATACTACTATGTCTCCATCCGCTTTTCTAAGTCCTGCCATCAACGCAGAATGTTGTCCGAAATTCTTAGCAAAATCAATGCCCATTATATTATCATATTGCCTGCACAGCTTCCTAATCACTTCTAATGTGTTATCAGGAGAACAGTCATTTACCAGGATGATATTGTATGCATACTTTCCTAGCTGCTGCATAGTATTTCGAATCTCATCAACAACCCCTTCCAAAGTCCGTTCACTTCTATAACACGGTATCACAAAACTAACCTTCTGCATATTCTCCTACACCTTTCTATCGTCTGTATCTAACCCCTATACTTCATCATGAAGGATTCCATAGAAAATCAAATCCTCATATTTACCATCCAGAAACAATTCCTTCCTAAAATATGCTTCCTGCCGATAACCGGCACTCTCATGCATTTTACAGCTTGCCGTATTGTAAGCAAGCACTCTTGCCGACAGTTTATGAAGTCCCAATGTTTCAAACGCATATCGAATCATCAGCTTAGCCGCCTCTGTTCCAATCCCTCTTCCAAAGGCCTCCTCTTCGCCAAGAAATATTCCTTCCTCTGCTTTGGAATGCTCCTCTTCTATGTTCTGAATATACACAACTCCCAACGGCTTGTCCGTCTGTTTATCACAAACAATGAACTGAATTACCCTTCCGGTCGCTACCTTTTGTTCCATCCAACCTATATGCTCTTCCCTGCTAATCGGCTTGCGGTAAATAAAATTCCGAACAACTTTTTCATCATTTCTCCACTTTACCACCAAATCTGTATCTTCCATTGTAATTGGTCGCAGATAAATCTTCTCACCAACCACCCTTACATCTTTCTTTGTCGGTTCCATCTCTATAACAATACCTTTCTGCCATCTGCTAATTGATGGTTCTTAAATCATATACATAAAATGCTTCCTCTACATCCGCATATATTGTGTCAATAACTTCAATTTCTATTTCATAACCTTTTTCTGTGTAATATTCTCTCAGCCAACTAATATCCTTATCGCATGCTGCCACAAAAAAAACATTATCCTCTTCCAAAAGAAATGCCCTCTCCAAATTTTCAATTCCTGATTTCTCAAGTTTCTCATACATTAGCGGACTCTTTGCTACCCAGCCTCCACAAACATCAAAATTTCGATACGAGTTATCCACCTCTTTAAATATTTTCTCCGAATAAATGTCTCCCTGATAGGATGTGGAAGAATATACATCCACCGAATAATAGTTTTCCTGATGCTCTTTGCAATATGAAATCAAAGCCTCCCAACGCTGATTCGCTTCTATCCTTCTCATATATTCTTGCCCGGTTTGTTCCACAGTAATCACAAAAGTCATGACACCGCAAAATCCCAAAAGCAGAACAGTGCCCATCTGTTTCATATATATATACCCATGTTGTGCACGCTCTTTCATAACCGCTGTTGCACTCTGTACACGAACTTCCTGAACAATCCACCCAATTAACACCATTAGTTCAGCGCATTCCAACGGTGTGGTTATTCTCTCAGGTATTCTTTCCGCCATGAATAAATACATCCACAGAATACTTCTAACACCAAACAATAACAATATCTTCCAATAGCAGCCACTCTTTTTTCTTAAAAAGGCTAAAAGGAAATACAACACATATGCTGCTATTATCAAATACGGTACTTGCTTTAATAAGTATTCTTTATATAGCCACACAGCTTGCTTAGGAGCATTCTTAAATACCATTCCTGCTATCCAATACAGATTCTCTCCCTGCTTTGCCTGCTCTGTTTGATACTCTGCCAGATTTTGCATCAACTCAGTATTGATTTCTTCATCTAAAGAAAAATTGTAATTCTGCAATAAGGTATACGACTCCTGAGACAAGCCTGCCTCCTCAAAAAACTCCTGATGCTCCTCATAAGACGGTATCCCATAAAAATCATATAAATCCGTCCTTGCATCAAAAAAATCACGAAAATCCTCCCACTCTGCAGAACTATATGCACATACATCTATCGTATAGCATAATACCATTCCGACTAAAGCAACCACAATCAGTGAAATATACTTCTTTACATTCTCCATAGTAAAAATCTTTTCTTCACTCAGCCACCTAACCAAACCTGCCAGTAAAAGAAACGGAAAAAGCATGATACATAATTCCGTCCTAATACAAAAAGCACACCACACCAGCACAACTGCCACTGCATTCTGCTTCAACCCTGCAATCCAATTCTCTTCTTCCTCTCCTACTATATACCAAAAAATTGCTGCAGCCATGCACAATCCACTGGTTACGCTATATTGCACATATACAAAATTGCGAAACAACATTGCCGCTGCTACAACCGCTTCAACGATAAGCATCCCCGCCTGAAGCTTTTTACTTTTGACAAGCCCTGTAAGACGCCATGCAATTACTACTAACGCACCAAATTGACACAAGTACAAAAACAAGCCATACCAGGGAACTCCGGGAATGGCTGTATAAAGTACCGCAATCAGGTAACTGAGTGGATATAACATCTGTATACTGTATCCACTCGGTGTTCCTGTGTAGGTACCGGATATAATATCTTTCATCACTGTATCATCATTCAAATCATAATAAGTATCAAAACATACTGCCAGGCCTATCATTAATAGCAGCGTAAATACCATCACACTCCCAATACGAAAAAGCCCTTGACGATTCTCTTTCCCTGTCATACACGATAAAATTCCTTTACCTTCTCTATGCAATATGCCGCTTCCTCTTCCTTCAAGGTATAATACATCGGCAATCTAAACAATCTCTCACTCTCTGTTGTCGTATACTTATCCTCTCCATGGAAACGTCCAAACTTCAATCCTGCTGGTGCCGAATGAAGCGGAACATAATGAAATACCGATAAGACTCCGTTCTCCTTAAGATAGTCAATCAATGCAGTTCTTTCTTCCAAATTCTTAGCCTTTGCATAGTACATGTGTCCATTATGCACACACTCCTTTGGAACAAACGGCAGCTCTAAAAGACCTCTCTCCTGCAATGGCTTCAATCCTTCATGATACTGCTGCCATCTGTCAAGTCTTGCCTTTGTAATCTCCTCTGCAAGCTCTAGTTGTGCCCACAAATAAGCTGCATTCATATCGCTCGGAAGATAAGAAGAACCATAACTCATCCATCTGTACTTATCTACCTGCCCTCTGTAATACTTCGAACGGTCCGTTCCCTTTTCACGGAAAATCTCAGCATCTTCTATATACTGTTCGTCCTGTATTAGCAAAGCGCCGCCTTCTCCCATACTAAAATTCTTAGTCTCATGGAAAGAATAGCATCCAAAATCTCCGATTGCACCAAGCGGTCTGCCTTTATAGGTAGCAAGCATCCCCTGTGCTGCATCCTCTATTACAAAAAGCTTATGCTTTCTGGCAATCTCCATAATCTTATCCATCTCACAAGCCACTCCTGCATAATGTACAGGAGCAATCGCTTTTGTTCTATCCGTAACCGCTGCCTCTATTAAATTCTCATCTATATTCATAGTATCCGGTCTGATATCCACAAACACTACCTTTGCACCGCGTAAAACAAAGGCATCTGCTGTCGATACAAAGGTATAGGAAGGCATAATAACCTCATCCCCCGGCTGTATACCCGCCAAAAGTGCCGACATCTCCAAAGCATGCGTACACGAAGTTGTTAACAGACACTTCTTTGTCCCGGTCTTCTCCTCCAGCCATTCACTGCACTGCTTTGTAAAAGAACCGTCTCCACAAATCTTCTGATTCTGTACTGCCTGCATTACATATTCCATTTCTTTTCCCGTAAAGGGAGGTACATTGAAATTAATCATACTTATCTCACATTCCATCTTTATCTTACTTTTATTTGCCATTAACGTAACTGATTAACTATAATCTCCTACCTTATCTTATACTTTTTTTGCTATTTTTACAATGCTTATCTACTCATTATAATATTTTTTGATATGAACAGACTCTATCTCTGTCACAATCCGGCGCATCTGTTCCACCCAATCTGTATAATTCTCATTTGTCAGCAGATGCTCCTGTCCCTTCCACTGCTCCACCATCCAAGCATTGATTTTCTCCGAAAAGTGAATATTATCCATATAATAATTCAAATCCAGTATAATACTTTCTTCTGCCTGATAGTAACGAATCTGCACATTTTTATACTGTGAAAGACGTCTTGCCGACTCCCCCAACGCATAAAAAGACTGCTCCAGTTCTCCATTCAAATATAAATTATCCCACCATAACATGGAATACGGCGGATACATAATATAAAATTCTGTCTCCGGATGTCCGATAATCTGTTCTTCAATCAAAGAAATATTATCATCAATCAATGCTTTTATATCTTCTTCGAACTTCTCTTCCTGTTTTTCCCTTGGTCTATTATATCTGTTAACCGTATCTGCTGCTGAAAATGTCTTATATTGTCCCCAATTATAAGACATCCCTTCATCATAATCACCTATGAAAGACATAGCTGCCATATATGGAATATGCTCAAATATAACGGCCTTATTCCAAACATACTTCACATCATCAAGGGGATTTTCATTATACAGGTATAAAGGCATGTTCTCCGCTAACATCGTAGGCTCTGTATCCGCACACAACGCAAACAAATCAAGACTATAAAAGACATTACTAATTTCATGACTTTCATATGCCCTTTCCAAATAATAAATCAAATCTGCCGTAGTCCCGGACTCTTTAATTCCCTTAATTGTTTTACATCCAAATGCTTCATCAAACCATCGGTTATTAAAGTTCTCAGCCACAGAAGACCCTAACAAAATACTGTCATAAGCAAAATGGTCTATAGTTCCGACGCACTGATACTCTGCCTTTGTCACCACTGCCTTTAACGGACTAATGGGTGCGTGATAATGAAAAAAAGGGTCAATCACAATGACAAGCAAAGCTGCCAAGGCAAGCAGTATTGATACTTGTATCAAAAAATGTTTTATGAACTTTTTCTCCATGCTATCTCCACTTTAAATATTATAATTTTAAATATAGACTCTATTCAAAGCTGAATACTCAGCTTGTTTTGTCCATTCGCTCAGTTCTGAACATCTAAAAATTAAAATACAAAAACGTACTTACACCGGACAATGAAAGCACCGACCACACAAAAAGAATCGTCAATTTCCAAGAAAAACCAACTGTAAGCTTTCTTGTCGCCAATCGCTCTCTGGTGGTCTTTCCCGCAATCAGCCACACGCCAATAAAAAGCAACACCACAAGAGCCGTCAGATTCACATACGAAAGTACACTCGTCACTGTCATAGTTAAAATCTTATTTACCATATACAGCTCCGGTAGCTCCAGACAATCCGCCACAATAAATATTCTTTCAGTATCTCTCATCCATGTCAACTGCTTCATGTACTGAATCCCATCTGCCATGGAATCACTTCGAAAGAACACAAAAGCAATACACACAAATAAAAAAGTAACCAACTGTGCAGCCCTTCTATATACCACACGAAGCACACGCTTCCCTCTTCCTTCGCCCGCTAAGAGTCTCAGGCTAAAACCCGCCTGCAAACCATTTAACGATACTGCTACACCGTGCAGCACCCCCCAAAAAACAAAGGTCCAATTCGCACCATGCCAAAGCCCGCTTAATCCAAACACTGCCATGGTATTGATAACTGTTCTGAATCTGCCTTTTCTGCTGCCGCCTAACGGAATATATACATATGTGGTAAAAAACCTTCCTAAAGTCATATGCCAGCGTTTCCAAAACTCCTTCACACTCGCAGACCGAAATGGTGCATTAAAGTTATCCGGAATTTCTACTCCAAACATCTTACCAATACCCACTGCCATATCACAATATCCACTAAAATCAAAATACAGTTCTATCGTATAAGACAATGCAATCACCCATGCTGATAACGTGTCCAGGCCTGTGATATGCGTAAATCCATACTCAACTACAGGTGCCAAATTGTCCGCAAGCAATACTTTTTTTGCCAAACCAAAGGTAAACCACGCAATACCATATGCAAAATTACTGATATCAAAGCGTCTCCTGCTCTTATCCTGAAATTGCGGTATCAGCTCTTTATGCAACACAATAGGTCCTGCTATCAGCTGCGGAAAGAATGTCACAAAGCATAAATAATCCAACAGTTCATAATGCTCTGAATTTCCCTTACAACGGTCTATTACAAAAGACAACTGTTGAAAAGTAAAAAAACTGATTCCCAAAGGCAAAAGTATATGTTTCAAATTAAAATCAGTCTGTAGTATTGCATTCATATTTTCAACAAAGAAATCGTAATATTTAAAATATCCCAATACACCAAGATTAAGCACACAGCCTGCCACCAACATCATTTTACGAAATGCCAACGAGTTTCTCTTGTATACGGCCAAACTAATACCATAATTCAAAGCACAACTCAATAAAATAACTGCCAGATACGAAATATTAAAATAAGCATAGAACCACAAAGACATTCCTATCAAAAACATCTGTGCCAGCTTATATTTTTCTTTATTGTTCAACAAATACCATCCGCCTAATGCCAATGGCAAAAACAAAAAGATAAAGATATAAGAATTAAAAAGCATCTCCTTACTCCTTTTAGGACTCTATCACAAACACTTCATATGCATCATTCTGAAAGCCTCTTACATAGCCATGAGCTTCCATATACTTTCTAATTGCTATCAGCTTAACATCCAAAGTTTCCTCCGGTTCTTCGACTACTTTCGTAGACATAATTACTACAGGCGCCTCACCCTTAAGCTCAATATATCCTGCCAAACCATTCAAATCCGTCTCCAATCGTTCCGGCTCCTTAGAATCCAAATCGCCCCATGTAGTAAATATCGCCGGCTCCATATCAAAAATATAAGAAATGGCGGGGATATCTCCATAGAGAATGACTCTCTCTTCTAATAAGTTGTTTTCCAAAAGATATCCACCTAACTCATCCAATGCCTGAATTTTATCCACAGTGCCATAAAGTCCCTTTGTGGATGGCGCAGCTGTAATCTGCGCTTCTATGCGCTTTTCTCCGTCCGGTAACACATCGTGGAACACAAATACCCAACCATATAAAATGCTCTGCACACTTACTCCTGCAATCAGATAAATCACTGTTGCTTTCAGTGCAAACTTACTTTGATGCCTTTGACAGAACTTCCACAACATACATATTCCTACAGGCGCAACAATAAAAAGATTATTGATAATCGGATATGTACCATTATTACTGCCAAGCGGTGTTACCCATATCACTACCAGAAGCATAACTGCCCATAGTTTTTCTTCTCCGGTACTTCTTGCAGACATAACAAAATATACACACAGCAAAATAACAGCCAGCAGAAAAACCACTGCCCATTTATACATACTGAAATTGTCACGATAGTCCAATCCGAACATACCTCTGCCATAACAAAATCTTAACAATACAGCAAATCCCAATATATATAATGCCCTTTTAGATTTCTCAAAACGTCCCTTAAAAAAAGAAAACAGTATAAATCCCAGCACCATATAAACGGCAATAACTAAGAGCCATGCACCATACTGCACATAGTCCTCTATCATAGCAGTTATCATAGATGTAGGTTTATAGTCCGTTGCCTGCTCTGTCATTCCAAATAATGAGTTAATCATATTAGGATATGCTTCTATGCCATATCGGATACTTATCCACAAAAGCCCCGGAACAAGACCTAAGCAATACCCAAGAATACACCAACCGGTCTGCTTTAACACATTTTTCTTACAAAACCATGCATAATACCAGACAGGAATAATCAGAGCCATATAAGTAACATTAGGCATCCTCACAAGTACACATGCCCCCAGCAACACTCCTGCTGCCACCAAGCACCATACCTTCTCCTCCACCAACGCCCTATACAGCAGCAAAACTGCCAGGGACATCAATAAATATCCCATATACTGATACAAATTGGTAGATGGCGCCCAGCAAAGGGACAACGCAACCAATTCACCCAAGAATATCAGATATTTATTCGAAAAACGCTTTATCAAAAAACGATAACTAACTGCTGCAACAATTCCTATCATAAGAAGCGTATAGAAATTCATACCTACCCAGGTATCCCCAAAAGGAAGATGCATCAACAAAGCACCTAACGCATTTGCAAGGTAAGTAGCTATTTTCCACACCTCATCCATAACCTCTGCAAAGCGGTAATTTCCAAGTGAATAGCCTCCATCCATTAAATCCAATCCTGTATTCACTTTTCTCAGAGGAAATAACAATAGAATAAGTGTTAAAAAATCCTCTATTGCAATCTTATTTTTCTTTGTTGGCATCCTTATTTCGTTCCTTTGTTATCCATAATAATTCAATTTGTCTAAATACCATTTGTCTTACTATCTCAATTACTGCGCATACTGTAAATACAACAAGCACTGTAATCGCCATATGTAAGAGAAAACCAACGGTTGAACCTTGGGCATAGACTTCACACTCTGCAATACCGGGCCACCAATAACGCAAATTCACATGCTCATGTATCAGATATACCCCAAAGGTAGCACCTGCAATGCGATAAATCATACGTTTGCCAACTCCAACCTTTGCATCCCAGTTTTCGGCCCTTGCGCCTCTTCTGTCACAAGCAATAAACAACCCTACCGCTCCCATGAAACACAAAATATGGTTATAGGAATATGTATAGGTCAGCATATCATAAAACATACCCTTCTCAAAATACAAGGCTCTAAGCACAAGCATGCCCGCAAATGTAAGAACCGAACAAGCCACATACAAAATCAAACCATGCAGTCTTCTTTTTAAAAGGCCGATTCTGTACTCTCTGATATAAGCACCTGTCAGATAAAGGCAAATAAACCACAATACATCATATCCTGCCTTATCTAAAGGCAAATCCATTGGAAGCAACGATTTTGCAACTGATGAAAAAACTACCAGAAGAATAATAATCCTCTTTACTATCTTCTGTTCAAGCATTTCAAATCCCGCATTCAAAAACGGCATCAACACATACAATAATAAATAGGCAGTTGCAAACCAATAATGCTCTGTAACAACCGGAAATACATATCCAAATATGGTATAGATATCCATGCATTTCCACATCCCCATTACAGTAAGCATTATGATTCCTATCACCACGGAGTAAAACAAAACCTGAAGCCATATACGACCAATTTTACGAAGCGAAAATGTCGAACCGCTTCCAAAATAGCCGCTAATCAGCACATAAATATTTACCGACACCAAACAAAATGCTTCTATAAGCCATGCAATATAGCCATTCAGACCAAACTCCTCCGTGACAGGCACCAATGCCCCACCCTTGCCCAAATAGTGCAGACACACAATCATCAGCATTGCAATAATTCTTAGTATTTCAAAATTCAACTGTCTTACTTTCTTCACACATTCCCCTACCTTTTCTTACCATTCATTCAAAGCTTTCGCAATTCTATCTGCGCCCTGTCCGTCCACCAGCGCTTTTTCCTTTCGACTTAACGCCTCACGCACAACATAGTCAGAGACCAGCTTCTCTACTGCATCTACTGCTCTTTGCACTACCATTGAAGGCTCTGCCGAAAAATCTCCTGCATTCGTCACACCTAATATGCGTTCCACTGCTTCTGCTCCACGACGCTGATTCTCAGCAAAATAAAAGCAAATCATAGGAATCCCCAGTGCACTCAGCTCATATATTGTACTACCGGTGGCAGTTAATACAATATCACACTGTTTCATAAGCGCCTTCATACTTTTCACATTCTCATGAACAACCACTGAGGTATTCTTACTATAATGTCTCTTCAACTCCTGCGCAAAACAATTTAAAGGACCACTCACCACGTGATATACGATATCTCTTTTCGCCAATATCTCACTCTGCAAAAAGGCATCCGCAAATGCCTTCGATGCAAAATATGGGTCTGCACCTCCTGTTGTAATCATAACATTACAAACATCTTCTCTGAGCACATATTCCATATCTTCTTGAAACTCTGCTCTAAGCGGCATATACGCAGCACCAAGTAATGTATTCTTCGCCTTAATCTGATATGCCCCCTTATAATCTTCACCATATATATTATAATTAATCAGCATATCTACTGTATATGGCTGTCCCATATCTTCCAGACATGCTACCTTGCCAAGCTCGCGAAGCCTTTGATAATACTCCTCACTTACCTGATAGCTGTCTACCAGAAATGTAATTTCTGTATTCAACTCCTTACAGAGATTCTCCATCTGTGGCAGTTCCGAAATCATATCATAACTATCCCCTTGATAGTCTCCCTCCAGAAGTCTTAGCTGATGCCCTCTTTGCACTATCATATCTGTGCATTCTTCACATACCGTAACAAAAAGCACATCCTTCCCACGCCGCTTTACAGCATCCGCAATAGACAGACAACGCATCACATGCCCGAGTCCTATCGCAGAATTACCATCAGCTCTAATGACCAGCATACCAATCACCCTATCTTTCGTATCAGCATAAATGCTTCCGCACGCTGCTTTCCTACCGCCATTCCACGTGTCTTAGACAATACATCCATTCCCTCCAAAGAGCGTGGATGCGGAAACTCGCACAGCTCTGATACATAGCAGTTCATTGCTGCTTCCTTCTTCTCATAATAATCTGTAATATCCACAAAGACATTAGGAGCAAATCCTGTCTGTGCGCTATAATCAAAATTCCACTCAGTAGACGACAAAGTTTCAAATGCGTAAATTTCCTTTACAGAATACTCACCTATCGGTCTTGTGGCAGTCAGCACTGCTCTTGCCGTATACTGATGGTCTATATTCAAATCACCACTATAATGTGTGTATACAATCTCCGGTTTCAACTCACGAATCTTTTTCTCAACTTCCTTCACAATATCAAGTAAATCTACCCTGTCGAATCTGTTGTCAGGAAAATTTGCAAAATAAACCTGTTCATAACCTACTGCCTTAGCACTCTCCAAGGTATTCCTATGAAGTTCGTCTACAACCTCCTGACTAATATCCTCTCTACGCTCTCCTCTGGATGTCTGTCCTTCTCCCAGAATCATGGCATATACCTTATCGCCTGCCGCAACATGCTTTGCTACGGTTCCACCAACTCCCAGTATCTCATCATCCGGGTGTGCCGCTACTACAAATACTGTTTTCATTCAAAAACCTTCCCTTTCCATTACATCTGAAAATTTATTTTCACATTTTCTCCTTAAACACTACCCTTGCCTCTACACTTGTCCCATCCTCTGAAACATGTGCCTGCTCAAAGCTCAGTTCATATTTCCCAAAATCCATAAATGCCCTTGGATACCCTTCCGCATCCAACATACGAATATAATCATATATCTGTTCCAAAGACATATCCGGCTTCAACTCTCCATCTTCTCTTGTTCTTCTCTTGAAGATAACAGGCTCTCCTGTCTGTTCTACCGCTTGGGGATTACCTGTCAAAAACTTCGGTATCATTTCCGTAAAAATAATATCCGAACAACGAATAAATATCTCCTGCGCTGAGCCCTCTAAGGATAATGGATGCTTCATATACACAGGACCACCATCCAGCTTCTTGGTTACAGCAATCGCAGAAATCTTTGTTTCCTTATGTCCTCTGACAATCAGATTCTGCAAAGGACTTCCGCCTCTTCCGTATGGAAGGTCCGTCATATGAAATACAACACAATTCCAATTCTGTGTAATTTCCTCAGAAATAAAGTATGACCAGTGCGGCAATAATATATAATCTGGGGCAAATGCCTTTACAGCCTCTAAATTTAACTCTTCCTTCTGCGTCATAACCAGAATCTCATGTATCCCTTCATACTGCTCCTTTAAACGCATCGCACGCTCTATATTCCATGACTTAATTGTTGCAATAATAATCTTCATTCAATAACCTTGCCTTCCCACTTATATGCCTCTGATACGCTTTGAAAATTCGATATAGTCGTCCTTATCCTCTCTGTCATATCCACATCTTTCAAAAACCTTTGCAGACGCAATATTAGAATACTTCACCTGCGCCTTACAATAAACCACATCTGTTCTCTCTGTTCTCATGCGCTCCTCTGCCATCAGAATCATCTTGCTCCCATAGCCCTTTCCACGCATATCAGGGTCAATGCTGTAATCAATCAAAGCAAGTTTTTCCTCTTCATAATCTTCAACAGACATACGAATCTGTCCAATCTCACAGGAAGGATTTTCGCTACAAAGAACAAACATGATAACATCTCTGTCTGCCAGCACACGCACAAACCATGCTCTGTGTATTTCATATGGAATCTGCTCAGTCTGAAATGCATTCTGTCTGGTTAGTGGGTCATTTGCCCACCGAAACAACAAATCCATATCCTTTCCTGTCACTTCACGTAAAGTTAATCTCACTCTAAATCCTCCATGCGCAATGGTGTTCCACGCTTTAATGCCTTATTTGTCTTCTTACCCAGCACTTCTTTATAATACTTAGGCTTTAAACCATATGCCGGACGAATGCTTCTGATATTTTCAGGTGTTAACTCTTCCCCTTCTGCAATATCCTTTACCACAAAAAGAGAACGTCTGAAGCAGGCATTACTCTGCTCCTGATTAGATACACCGTAGGTTACAGCTCCCTTTGCCTTCTCCACCTCACGAACCTGCATTACCAGCTCCTTAAATTCCTGTGGTTCCAAAGAAAATGTCGAATCGGGATTCTCGATAGCTCTGCTGACACAAAAATGCTTCTCAATAATACTTGCTCCCATAGCTACCGCTGTTGCAGAACTAAAATATCCCAAGGAATGGTCTGAAAGGCCTACCGGAATACCAAAACGCTGCTTCATATCCACGATAGTCGAAAGATTCATCTCCTCCGGCTTTGCAGGGTATGCACTGGAGCATTTCATAATGGCAAGCTGATGATTTCCCTGACCATAAATAGCAGCAATCGCCTCTTCTATCTCCTCCAGGCTTCCCATTCCCGTTGACATAATAATAGGCTTACCCTTAGATGCAATATACTCCAACAACGGAATATCCACTAATTCAAAGGATGCAATCTTGTAAAACGGCATCTCAAGTTCTTCCAAAAAGTCAACAGACGTTTTATCAAACGGTGTTGAAAGAAAATCAATTCCTACCTTCTTTGCTTCATCTCGAAGCTCCTCCTGCCACTCCCATGGTGTATAAGCCTTTTGATAGAGTCCATACAGGTTCTCACCTTCCCAAGTTCCGGCTGTAATACCAAAATATTCATTATGACAGTCGATTGTCATAGTATCAGGTGTATAAGTCTGAATCTTAATACAGTCTGCTCCCGCTTCCTTCGCAACGTGAATCATTTCCTTGGCTCTTTCTATACTTCCCGCATGATTGGCTGACATCTCAGCTATAATATATGCCGGATATCCCTCTCCCACCTTACGGCCATTGATTTCTATCACTTTACTATCACTCATCTTCTTACTCCTCTATTCCTTTTAGAATCCTGTATTTCATCTCGGCAATCTTCCAATCCTCTAAAGTATCAATATCCTGTACACAGCTCTCATCCTGTACAAAAGGTACTACATCCTTCATCCAAATCGCCTTCTGTTCCTGAAAACTCTTAACATTCAGGCAGTAAAACTGTCCGCAATCATGATAAAATGGCTCTAAATCCTGTGAACGAAGCTTCATATTCTCCGGCCACTTAGGAGCTAATCTGTTGTCGTTGATAACCACACATCTCTGTGGTGGAAAAGAAAATCTAACCACCGGAATCACAGCATCAGACTTCTCCTGCTCTAATAACATCATTGCCGTCTTAACTGCATTAGCCGTTACAAAAGGAGCCGTAGGATAAATACAACATACCTGTTCAAAGCTTTTACCGATTCTCTCATAAGAATGCAATACCTCTTCAATCACTTCTGCTGTGGTAGCAAAATCATTGGCGGTTGCATCACTCCTCATAAACGGCACCTTAGCTCCTGCCCTACGGGCAACCTGTGCAATCTCCTCATCATCTGTTGACACCATAACCTCGTTAAACATCCCTGACTGTAATGCTGCCTCAATACTGTATTCTATAATCGGTCTTCCAAGAAAAGGCTTAATATTCTTTCTTGGTATTCTCTTACTGCCGCCTCTGGCTGTAATAATTGCTACACTCTTCATTCAAATCCTCTCCTTCATTTCGCTTCAAATAATATTCACGATAGAAGCATACGATGCTAAGCACATCATGCAGAAAAAAGCCCGGAAACTCCAGGCTTTCTATTTCGCTATTTTCTATAATAAGCCACCAGCTTTTCAACAGCGGCAATCACATCCTCTACATCCTTATCTGTCATAGAGTAATACAACGGAAGACTCATCATCTCCTCATATAGCTTCTCCGCATTTGGACACAAGCCCTTCTCATAACCTAATCTCTGGTAATGTGGATGCCAATATACAGGAATATAGTGTACATTACAGCATATATTCTCGGCAGCCAATGCCTCAAAGAAGCCCTTTCTGTCAATTGTTAAGAGCTCAGGCTTAATTCTCAGAATATAAAGATGTCTTACCGTATCCGACTCCAAAATCTCCTCCTGCACAAATAGCTCAGGAAGCTTTGAAAATGCCTCATTGTAACGAGCTACAATCTCACATCTTCTCTTCTTAAACATCTCTAACTTATCCAACTGACTAATTACCAATGCGCACTGAATATCTGTCATGCGATAATTATATCCCAAATCAATCTGCTCATAATACCAGCCGCCGTGAGACGGATTCTCCAACAAGTCAGCCTCTCTGGTAATTCCATGTGCACGATACAGTACAAGCTTACGATAAAGTTCCTCGCTATTTGTAAGTACAGCACCGCCCTCGCCACCTGTAACTGTCTTTACCGGATGGAAGCTAAAGGTTGTCATGTCTGCAATACTGCCTACAAACTTACCATCATACTGTGTACCAATAGAATGCGCCGCATCCTCAATCAATACAATACCATGTTCATGGCACATCTCTAACAAAGGCTTCAACTCTGCTGCCTGTCCTGTAAAATCTACCGCAACAACAGCCTTGGTTTTATCCGTAAGCTTTGACTCCACACAATCAGGGTCAATATTATAGGTCTTTGGATTAATATCCGCAAATACCGGCTTTGCACCGCAATACAACGCACAGTTCGCACTGGCAGCAAAAGTAATTGGTGTGGTAATCAGCTCATCACCCTCTGTCACACCTGCTGCCATAGCCGCAATATGAAGTGCCGCTGTTCCGTTACTGCACGCTACTGCATACTTTGCCCCCGTAAGCTTACAGAGTCTCTCTTCAAGCTCTGTCACCTTCGGTCCACAAGTCAGATAATCACTGACAAGCACATCTGTTACAGCCTTTACATCTGCATCATCAATATACTGATGTCCATAAAATAATTTGGTATCTCGAACCGGCTTTCCGCCGGCAATTGCTGGTCTCTCCATAAATCGTTAACCTTTGCCTTTATTTTTCTAAGTCTACATCCTTAAGTAACTCTCTAATCTCCTCTACAGTAAGCCACTCTGTGTTATTACCTGACGAGTAATAAAAGCCTTCCTCTACCTTCTTACCGTTTGGCTGAGGTCTCTTAGACTCCTGCCAGAACATCTGAGGATAGATAATATAATGCTTATCGTACTCATAAGTAGTCATGGAATCCTCTACCGTTACCATTACCTCATCAAGCTTCTCGCCCGGACGAATTCCAATCTCCTTAATCTTGATTCCCGGTGACATAGCCTCTGCAAGGTCAGGAATTCTAAAAGAAGGAATCTTACTAATAAAGGTCTCTCCACCCTTAGCCTCTTCCAAAGCCTTGATTACAAGCTTAACGCCTTCTGTAAGACTAATCCAGAAACGTGTCATACGTGTATCTGTTACAGGAAGCTCTGTTGCTCCCTCTTCAATCAACTTCTTAAATAATGGAATGATAGAACCGCGGCTTCCCGCTACATTACCATATCTAACGATAGAAAAGCTCAAATCTCTTTCTCCACAATATGCATTCGCTGCAATAAAGAGTTTGTCCGATACAAGCTTAGTACCACCATAAAGATTAACCGGATTAACCGCCTTATCTGTCGATAATGCAACTACCTTCTTAACACCTGTATTCAATGCCGCATCAATAACATTCTGCGCACCCACTACATTTGTCTTAATCGCTTCATTCGGATTATACTCGCATGCCGGAACCTGCTTCATAGCAGCTGCATGAATCACATAATCAACCCCTTCAAAGGCTCTCTTCATACGCTCATAATCTCTAACATCACCGATAAAGAAACGAAGCTTTTCCTTATGGTCTGCAAAATCATTTGCCATCATCCACTGCTTAAACTCATCTCTTGAATAAATAATTATCTTCTTTGGATTATAATTTTCCAAAACATACTTAGTAAAACACTTACCAAAAGAACCTGTTCCTCCGGTGATTAATATTGTCTTATTATTTAACATATCTATTTCCTCCACTATGGTTAACTTCAAACGAAACATCTTATTTTAGCACAAACACCGTCTCACGTCAAAACACATCTGCCATTATAGCTTTTTGAATAACTTACGATAGGTGTATAGTGATTTAAAATAAACCTTAAAGCGTGATGGTGACTTCATCAAAAGATGTGCCATCTTCTTTTGTTCCTCATCAAACGCCTCCTGATAATAACTGTTCTTCTCAAAATCAGGAAACTCTTCCTTCATTCCCTTACGCATCAACTCTAAAAAACTCACTTGCGGATTCTTAACTCCCAGCATATAAGAATAAAAGGTATTCATAAAATACAGCTTAGTAAACGCAAACTCCAACTCCTTACGGAACGGCTTGTAAAAACCATACTTACGGCTTTCCTCTATTAAGCGCTTTCCCATCATCAGCCTGTCTTCACACTTCTCCATGCTAATCTCATGAACCGTCGAAGTATCATGCTGATAATAATAATAAAGGGGCTCGTCTACCTTCTCAAAATGTGTAAAATGCAACATCCAGATTGGTGAAGCACAATTATCTTCATAAAAAGTTTTCTCAGGGAATCGTAAATTATTCTCCTCTATCACATTTCTGCGATAAATCTTGATTACCATACTTCCCGGATTCATCACCAGCATACGATATCTTTCAAAATCCAAAACTCCGGTCTGCTCCATTGTATTATTCGGTACTACTTTTCCGACTTCCATACTTTGCTTATCCGTCATATTATAATCACAGCCTACGACATCCGCACCTGTTTCCTCTGCCTTCTTCACCAGCTTTTCATACATGTCATATGCTACCCAGTCATCAGAATCTACAAAGCCGACCCAATTTCCCTTCGCCATGGACAGACCGATATTCCTTGCACCGCCCTGTCTTCTGTTCTCAAAGGTCTGAACTGCCTTGAATTTCCAAGGATATCTTGCTTCATATTCCTTCATAATCTTAAAAGACTCATCTGTAGAAGCATCGTCTACTGCTATAATCTCATAATCAGCAATCGTCTGATTCACCAAGGAATCCAGACAGTACCTCAGCTTATTGTCGCCTGCCATGTTATACACAGGAACTATAATACTTAATTTCATCGAGCACACCTTCCTTTACGTTAACCCGCTTTATCTTACTACCCCGATTTATCGCTCTCTTTCAATCTTACCATTTTCTACACGATATACCATATCGCATTTTTCTATCGTCTGTAATCTGTGAGCAATAATGATTAATGTTTTCTTACCATGTAATCTATTAATAGAGTCCATAATTGCCGCCTCTGTATCATTATCCAATGCCGAAGTCGCTTCATCTAATATCAGCACCTCCGGGTTATGATACAAAGCTCTTGCAATACCAATTCTCTGACGCTGGCCACCCGACAAACGAATACCACGTTCACCGATACCCGTGTGAACTCCCTCAGGAAGTGTCTTTACAAACTCATCCAACCGTGCTTCCTTCAAGGCATACCAAAGCTTCTCATCATCAATCTCATCCTCAGGAATTCCAAAGGCAATATTCTTACGGATATCCGCATCTAACAGGAAAATCATCTGTGGAATATAACCAACGTTCTGTAACCACTCTCTATAATGCTCTTGAATGTCCTTGTCATCCGCCAGCACCTTACCGGTCTGAAGCTTTAACAAGCCTAATAAAATATCAATAATCGTAGTCTTACCCGCACCACTTGTACCCACTACACCGATAGATTTTCCGATTGGAAAGGTTACATTGGCATGGTCAAAAATAAGCTTGTCTGAATTCGGATAATGATAGGTAATATCCTGTAAATGTACTGCCTCTGTTACAGGAAGCTTCTCCTTAGCTACTACAGCATAGGAAAGGTCTGTATTTTCCTCATTGGTCTCTTCTACCAGATTATCACTCACATTAAAGAAAAAAGGCTCATTAAATGCCATACTGGTCATCTGATTATTAATTCTGCTGGCTGCCGGTAAAAGTCTCATCGCCGCAATACCAAATGCTGCAAATAAAGAAATCATACTTGAAACATCCTGACCACTGACGATTAACACTAAAATATAAACCAATAATCCGGCCATGCAGACTGTTTCTATCAAGAGCTTTGGTGTATTACTAAAAAGGTTCTGCCTCTGCATCGCCTTCACATACCCTTCTCCTACCTTACAATACTCACCAATAAAGTACTGCTCTCTTCCGGCTACCTTAATATCCTTAATTCCCTGTACCGTTTGCGCAATCCATGCAAACATAGCCGCGCCGTAATCCTGATTCTCCTTACCTGTCCTGTTCATAATCGGCTTAATAATACTTTTAATTATGCCTAATGTAATTACAAGCAATACACCAATCACAATTGTCATGACAGGATCCTTCGATGCCAATGCTACACACAGGAAAATACATACAATTACCTCCGAAGTAATCTGCAACACTGACTGAATCAGCGCATACATATTGCTTACGTCCGCTGTAATACTCCTCTGAATGACAGACGTTTCTGCGTTTAAATAGTATTCATAGTCCTGCTTCACAAAACTGCGCATCAGATTAGCAGCCGTCTTAAACTGATTGGTAAATACAAATTTATACAAACTCTTCTGCATAATAAACTGGAATACGTTTTTTCCGACATAAACAATAACACACGCCAAAATTGCCAATGCTGAAAATTGAACTGTATTCTCAAGTCGAAGCCAATCACAAAGCCTCTGATAAGTCTCGCCTTGTACCAGAGTTTCCGGTTCTACCAATACCTGTACCACCTGCATTACCAACAATACAGCAACCGTTTCCAACAACGCTGCTACCACCATCATAACCAACAGCCCAAGCATCGCCCGCTTCTGCTTTTTATCCATTAATATATTAATCTTTTTTAGTATCTTTACCATTTTCCTTCACGATTCCCTCATTCGCAAGTTTCAACCCTGCCTTTTTATTAAAGGCATGCTTCTCCGGGGCCTCATATGCATCCCAAAAGCTTGCACCTAAGTTAATCTTCTCCTCTACAAATTCTATCGCATTCATGGCTGTTGTCAGAATGGATACCGCTTTCTTAATCCGTATACCCTCAAACATATTCAGAACTTCAATAGGAAATCTACCTTGAAGCACTACACAATCAGGACATAGGTCTACATAATCTATCATATCTCTTGGATGCGGTTTTATCAATACCCGATATCCTTTACAATATTTTTCTATCACATCAAGGCACACTTTTTTTCGAAGTTCTTCATCCTGAGGATGCGGCTCCGTAAGAAACATCGCAAATTCTTCTCCCTCTGTTTGCGGCTTCATCTGTGTCAAAAGGGAATCTGCATCATCTACGAATGCACGTATCATCTGCTTCTTCTGCTCAGAGGTTAATGCCTTTTCCAATGGTTTTCTTGGTACTTCTATCAGGTAAGGGCACTCTGTTGGCACCACACCGATGTCGTTAACCTCCATATCAAGGCAATACTTTCCATATCCATTCATGATAAATATCAGATTATGCTTGGAAAACCATGTCTTTAGCTTAAAATGTCCACTATTGGCAACAAATGCATCATCGAGATTTTTAAGACAATCCAAACCATCCTCTACCGCATGATAATAAATATGCTTGTAGTTCAGATAATAGCCAATCGGGTCACTATCACAAAAGACATAAATATCCTCATATGCCTTAAAATCTATCGTCATATAAGGCTCTTCACATTTCGCAAGCAGCTTGGTAAAAATCATTCTGTTCACCATATGCTTTACAATATTTCCGTAATTCTCACGATATTTAGCAAGCTCCGGGAAAAAGCTTTCGTGCTTTTCATCCAGCCAAATAACCTCTCCAAAAATGTCAGAACTTATCAGTTTCTTGTCCAAGGAACCAAAATCCGTAGACATTCTGCTCAGCACAATATCCCCCTTCCGGTAATCATGCTTATACTCTCTTTGAATCTTCAATTCCTTTAAACAGGAAACATATACATGATAAAAGGTATGACAGACATACAGCCTGCTCTTCGTCTTTACTCTCTTCAACAAATGCATCCTCCATCTAACACTAATAACCCTTATCTTCTTACATATTCATAACCCTTACGCGGTGCGATATCAGGCGCCATGCTCATAGGGCCTTCATCCTTCCGGCAAATGATTTTCCCCTCTAATACTCCCTCACAAAAGGCATACAGTCTTCTTGATGCTTCTTTGGGATTCCAAACGGTTAACATCGTCTCATATGCCTTTTCACCAAGCTTTTTACAAAGCTCCTCATTGGTTGCAAGCTCCAAAACCTGTTCCCTAAACTCACGGTAACACTTGTTCTTATATACCTGACCATTTTCCATATGTCGTACAAGATACGGTGTTGCACCGATTCCATGGCCCGCAACTACAGCACACGCACTGTTCATTGCTTCATTTAATACAGCACCCCATCCCTCCTGATAATCACTTGTAAAAAGGAAAATATCCGCATCTTCCATATATCGTCTTACATTCTGTGGCGGCTGAAATCCATGAAATATTACTTCATTCTCCAACCGATACTTTGTCACCATAGCCTTTAGCTTCTCCTCTAACGGACCGCCACCAACCATATCCAGCTGATAAGATATTCCTTTTTTCTTTAAATCACGCGCTACCTTAATCGCATATTCGGGATGTTTCCAATCAATAAAGCGTCCTGCCCAAAGAAGTCTGACGCACTTTTTTCCCGAGCTATCCAAGTGAAGCTTTTTAAAAAACAATGTCTTTAAATCATATTCATAAATCGCAGGAAAATATCCCCAGGTAAACATCTTATCCGGATATGCATGAATCAATCCAAAATCCGAAGCTACATAAGCACCACAGCACAAAAGATATACCTGCGCATCCTTGTACTTCCCGTGGTCCTCATACTTCTTCTTACGTCCTCTGGGTGATATTGATTTCCACTGTCCTTCCTTATAGAGTCTCTCACTCATGCGAATAACTATCTTACCGGCATCCAATCTTGGCTTAATATAGTTTTCATCCTCTATGCCGCCAAAAATAACAATATCACTCTCCATAATCAGCTGTGAGCATACATCAGGCTCTTTATAGTACAGCTTAAGGAACGGAAGCTTATCAAGTTCATTTGCCCAGCCCATTTTTACACGCTCTTCCTCCATGGGCTCTGTCTGTATAAATACATAATCATCCTTCAGCTTATTATATAACTCCCGTGCTACAGGAATCTGATGATGATTAATATAGTTAGAAACCACCGTCAATTTCATGATAAATCTCCAATAATCTTAAATAATTCGTCTGTGCATCATGTGTCTTAGCCGCACGCTCTCTTGCATTCGTTGATAACGACATCGCAAGCTTATCATCTGCAAAAACGCGCAAAATTGCCCTTTGCATCTCTTTCTTATCTCCCGGCGCATAAAGCAACCCCTCCATGCGATTTGTCAGAAGATTATGCACTCCGCCTACGTCTGCACTTACCACCGGCACTCCCAAAAGCATCGCTTCACCTACCGAGTTCGGCGAATTCTCTATAGCTGACGGGCATAAAAAAACATGCGTTTTTAAAAGTCTGGCACACATTCTTCCCGCTGACTGAGTACCTAAAAAGACCACATGATTCTCTAAATTGTTTTTCTTGATGAAACCAAGCAGATACTTTCCGTATCCTGATATCTTAATCTTATCCTTCAAGGTCTCATTTGCAGTAATAATATCACCCGCTATATAAACCTTCGTCTGTGGATATTTTTCTATAATCTCAGGTAATGCTTCCAAAACATAATGTAATCCCTTAATCGGATAATTACCCTGACTTAAAAAAATCGAATATCTGTCTATCTTATCAATATCCCAACAATCATGGTAAAAGTCATCCCGAAGCGTTTCATTCATAAAATGATACTTCGCTGTTGGATTAAGCTTCGCTGTAACCTCTCTGTCAAAATCAGTTCTTCCCGTAATATGTCCGGTAAGCTTAATCGCTTCTATCTCATTCTTACCTCGCTGAATAAATTTCTGCTGCTGCTGTTGCAATCCATCCTTTTTTAATATATCACGGAAGGTTCTCTTCTTCTGCACCGAATATGGCAAATCCGCCATATATACTTTGGCAATCTCAGAGCAAAGTCCCTGAATACCAATCAATGTTCTCTTAGGTTGTCCCCATGCCTTTGTCATCGCAAGTGCATGAGGAAACTCCGTCCCAAATATATGAACAATATCCGGGTCAAAATCCGCAACAACAGCCTTTAAACTTTCTTCCACAGATGCATCATAAAGCTCCGGATGCACTGTATCTTCTCTGAAAATATAATAGTCTACCCCTTGCGTTCTATTCTTCACAAAAAGGGAATCGTCCCATTTTACAAATCCGCAGTTCTCAGAAGCCGGAAAACAAATAGCAAGTGTTATATTATTTTCCTCACTATGCTTTATCAATTGTTCCGACAAACCTGATAACCAGCCTTCCTTTACCATAAAGTTCTGCTTCAGACTCTTTGCTATAAAAGGTATCATAATATTACACAACCACAAAACCTTCATATGCTCTATCCCTTCCTCTTGTAAATCCATGCCTTTAAACTATTATACAGTTTAGAAAACCTTTCGCTCTCCGCCAGCTTGCTTCTTACAGGTGCCAGAGTTGCCAATAATATCGCGCGATATTTTATATATTTCCCCTTTCCCATGTACCGAATCACAATCTCCTTATGCTGCTTAGCAGAACGTCTACGATTCTCCTTGGTCTCAGAATAACCGCCTCCCTCATAGGACGCAACGATTGTCTCTGTATATACAAATCGGGTCTTCTTTACGTAATAACACCACAAAAAATGCTCATAATCCGCTCTTACATTATACCTTGTGTCGTATCCTCTTTCATCAAACATACTTCTATGATAAAAACAAGTCTGATGACATGGCACATTACGGTAACAGGTAAAATCATTAATTACGGAAGATGCATAGATTATGGTCTCTAATCCTAAATGATATAAGTTTCCATATACAATACCGGCAAAATTCTTATCTTCCTGCTTTTTGCTTTTGATAACACTTGCTATTTTCTCAAGTGCACACACATCATAGAATAAGTCGCCAGTATTTAAAAACAGAAGATATTCTCCTTTGGTATATCTGACTGCCTGATTCATTGCATCGTATATACCGGTATCCTTCTCTATATACAAATGTACATTATCCTTATCAGGGACACATGCTAAAGAACCATCGGTAGAGCCACCGTCTTTCACAATCACCTCATAGTCAGAACAGCTCTGTTTCCAAATGCTCTCCAGCGTATTCTGCAGGCGTTCTCCCGCATTCAAACACACAACAATTATACTAAACATCTTTTCCTTGTGCATGACTTCCTCCGCACTCTATTTATAGAGATATCTTTCACTACTAAAAATCCATGTATCATATGGTATCAGCTTAACACCATCCTTATCTGCATCCACCAGAAAGAAAACAAAATAAGCAGCACATGCCAAATATACCAATACTCTCATCAGCTTTCTGTCTCGTTCCTTTGAAATCCGCGATACAATCATAGGTATCATCAGAAGCTGCGAAACAGAAAAATAATATGCAATTCTGGTAACTACCGGTAAAAAGGTAAAAAACACCGAAACAACCATGGCCAATAAATTAAGCTGCGCATAAAAACGAAGTTCCTCATCCTCTGCGGACTTATCATGATAAATGTACCAGACATATAATCCTAACACTGCCATACAACGAGCAACAGACATATAGCTAATACTACTCCCCTCCAAAAAGGAAGTATTACGGTAGGAAGGATACAAAATAAGTGCTATCTGAAGCAAAACATCCTTCAATAAATAACATGCGATACTTAGCAATATACCAACTATTATATGCCATTTCTTCCATGCAAGACCTGCTAACCAAAATACCGGAATTGTAATCAACACCGATTTATGAAAGAATGCGCCAATTATCATTAGCAAGATATACTTTACAAAATCCCTACGGGTATTGACTCCTGTCACATAACGCATTCCATACAAAACCAATGCCAGTGCAAAATAATAACGAACGGTATTGAATGTTTGAAAATATATTCCCAGAAGCATAAACAACGAAAAACTCATGAAAAAATCTTCACTTTGCTCATACAACGCTTTCAAAAACAAAGCTATCGTTACAAATGCAAATATTCCAAAAATCACTTCATAATATTCGCCGCCTAATATCGTATACACAAATCTGACAAGCCGGTTAAATCCCGGCTCCGTCACTACATATCCACCAACAAATGCCTCGTGCGCTGTCTTTGTATACTGTTCATAATCATTTCCGACATCAAATCGAAGCGCAGATACCATAAACAAAATAATAAATATTCCTATTAAATACAATCTATTTGTAAAACCTCTGCGGCTTCCCACTTCACATGTATTGGTCCTAAGTGCCTTCACCCTATAAGCCAATGCCATCGTAAGGATTGAGATTCCTATATAAAGCAACGCAGAAAGTAAATTAACGTATCCCACTAATGTGCTCCTTCCCGGATTCCCTTTCTCATCAAACGAAACGCTTCCTTTATCGGTATTGTCTGACACATCACCTTTCCATGCGCAAGCAAAAAGCGCATCGCCATCAAAATTGCAAGCTTACCATATAAAAAATGGTATAAAACCCCTCTATCAAAGAAAAACTTCTCATGATAACCACGAAACCATGTAGACTCTCTCTCTGTTTCTGCCCCAAGTAATACAGGAACTGCATATACCCGAAAATTCTCACTCAAACAGTCCTTTAAGAACAAGCTGTCCTCTCCATTACTATACTGTGCTCCTCCTCCGAACAAAAGAGAAAATGTAATATGCGCTGCATGAAGCTTCTTTCTACGAACAGCAAAAGAATAAGTCGGATATCGCCCCGCATTCCATATATGAACGCGATGTGCCTTCTCAGTATAATAGGTTGCTCTTGCTTCACCTACCTTCATATTAAACAACAACATATCTTCATTCTTATATTCTTCAAACTGTTGTAATACCTTCTCGGCATATCCGTCTTCATATACAATATCCTCATCAGAGAAAAGAAGAATATCTCCTGTAGCCCGAAGCAGTGCATTATTTCTGCTAAGCCCTACGCCCTTCTCATTAAAGCTGTAACACTTAATCGTATATCCCTTATGCTCATATTCATCATAAGAAAAATGGTCTGTCTGATTAATAATAATAGCATCACACTGCAAATTCATTCGTTCTGCCAATGTATACACATCCTGATTCACTGCTGAAACAAGTACCTCTAATCGCATTCTTCTCCTCCTAAAGCTCCATAATAAAGCTTCATCCACTTAGCATCTGCCTCTATCAAAACAGCTCCGACCACCTTGCGCCCCTGTATCTTCAAATCACGCATCATATCCTCAGTCCGTCTTCTGCATGACTCACCAAAAGGAATCAACAAAATCACGCCATCCCTTGTTTCCTCAGTCTGCACATTTGCCGAAGAAGCCTTCTTACCCTGACGGTATCTGATTCCTAAAGCGGTAATCCCTAAATACCTCTCAATATTTCCTCTCGTATAAAAAGCATCTGCCACTGCAAATTTCACACTAAACACAAACCACGCCACAAAAAATCCAATCACAAATCCCAAAAACACTGCGCGCCATGTAAATAAAGGCTGAACAACTTTATTTACACCACTATCTTCTATCTTAACAATACTGTCAAAGGTATCGCTTACGTCTATCTTAACTACACTATCAAAAGTATCTCTTACATCCACTCCGTCAAACTCTGTTCCAAAGTATACCAACGCCTCTTCCAAAGCAAGCGTTATCTCTTCTACCTGTGCAGCATCTTCCCCTTGCACAGTAATTGTCAGATATCTCACATCCGATAGAATATCAGCCGTTATCATATCCTTTACAACACTACGCTCATGGCCCGGCAACTGCTCTACTACTCTTCCAAGAATCAAATCACTTCCAATAACCGTATTCCATGTAAAATCATTATAGTAGTCCTTTGCATCAATTCGCCCCTCTGCAAAATCAATATAATATACCGTCTCTGACTGATAAACCGGCACTCTCGCCGCTATCATCATTATAAGCAAATAGAGACCGCTGCCAATTACGGCACCGGCCACTCCTATAAGAATAAGCTTTCTTAACTGAAACAAAAAACATATAAGGTATTCCTTACTGTCTATACCTTCTTTCCAATACTCCTTTGTCTCCATCCTGCTAAACCATCCCTCTCTACTAACCCTTATCTTCCTCTTCCTTTATCTGACGCATAGCGGTTATCTGATTCTCATCAATACCTTCCGTACTGTCAGGCTGGAATAAAATCTTCAAGGTTAAAAGCATCAGCTTTAAATCCATCCACACACTGTAGTTCTCAATATATATCAAATCAAGCTTCAGCTTATCATATGGAGTTGTATTGTACTTACCATATACCTGAGCATATCCTGCAAGTCCTGCCTTTACCTTCGTTCTGAAGGTAAACTCCGGCATATCCTCAATATACTGCTGAATAATCTCAGGTCTTTCAGGTCTTGGTCCTATAAAGGACATATCACCCTTTAAAATATTAAAAAGCTGCGGCAACTCATCAATTCGCACCTTACGAATAAACTTACCAATCGGTGTAATTCTACTGTCATTCTTGGATGCAAGACGCGCCACTCCGTCCTTTTCGGCATCTGTCTTCATACTACGAAACTTAAGAATATAAAATTCTCTCATATCCTTTGTACAACGAACCTGCTTATACAGCACCGGACCTCCGTCATAACACTTTATTGCAATTGCAGTTACCAGCATAAACGGCGATGATAAAATAATCAAAATAAGAGAGCATACAACATCTATAAATCTCTTTGCAAACCGCTGCTCAAAGCTCATCACATACTCACGCGTAAAAACAATTGGTGTATCAAATAAGTGAAGCTGTGTTGCTCCCTGTACAATAATATCAGGAATCTTCGGCATCATATATACGCGCACACCCTTGCTGTAACAGAACTTCAAAAGCTTATTACGCATTACTGTACTCAAATCCCATAAGATGACACCATCATATCTTTGCAGAATCTCCTGCTCCAGTTCCTCACGTCCCACTTCTTCTCTCATGCATTTTACAATATTGTATTTATCCTTACGCTCTGCAAACTTCTGCATAATATCGTCAATCGGACGCTCTCCGCTAATCAGCAATAAATTCTTAGGCGGGAAAAGCTGGCTGTAAAAATGTTGGCAAAGAAAAGTCCAAACAGCCGAAAATGCGACCTGTGCCAAAAACAATAACAGCATCGGTCCTGCATTAACAAGCTTTAAAGACAAAAGCGAAATCTGCAGATATGAAATCACGTTAACAAACAAAAGTGAAAATGCCTGTGAAAAGAAAACATCAAATGCCTTTAAATATCCTAGCTTCAGCCCTCCATACATCGTTGTAAAGAATAATAGTAACAGAAAATATATTGCAAATAATAAAAGATATCCCTTGAAATAAAAAGTCCTAAACCATGTATTATACATAACATCCTTGTATACACTCAACCACACAAAACCATACATAGCTGTCTGTACAACAATTCCTAATAAGCACAGCTGTAATACTATAATTCGCTTTACTGATTCCAAATGCTTCACTGTCTACACCTCACACACGTCTTAATACCGCACGCACTGCCCAAAAAAACATACAGTACATACTCTTAATCACAGAAAATCCTTCCTGTTTTCGATACAAATCCCAAATTCTCTGTATCGCAACCCATTTATTAGAGGATAAAGTATTCTCGCTCCTTCTGTATTTCACCAGATTCTGATTCAATCCATATGCAACGCCATATCTCTTTAATATCTGCCACCAAGTTGCCGTATCCTCACTGGGAATCTCCGGCATATAAAGATATTGATTCTCTATCTGTTTTCTATCGAACATCACCGTTGATGTAAAAATCGTGGTATTCTTTAACGCCTCACGATAAGTAATCTGCTCCGGTACCGTTACAACCTTACCCAAACCGCGGCCTGTTTCATCTGCAAACTCATAACCTGTAAACACGAATCCGGCCTGTCTCTCGTTCATAAAGGCCAGTTCCTCCTGCAGCTTATTAGGCTCCCATATATCATCCGCATCCAAAAAGCATAAATATCTTCCTTTTGCTTCTTTCACACCACGATTTCTTGCTCTGGCTGCTCCCTGGTTCGTTTCCTGACAAATCAATCGAATCCTGTCATCCCGCTGTGCAAACTGTAATATAACTGTCCTACTCTCATCCTTCGAACAATCATCTACAAGTAAAAGTTCCCATTTCTGATAAGTCTGGTTCTGCACAGTCCTTACAGTGTCTTCTAAAAACCTTTCCGCATTATAGACCGGCACAACAATACTAACCAGCCCGTCCTCTATATGGTGCATACTTCCTCCATTAAAACTCTTCCTTAACCAGATACTTTGGTCTATCCTTCACTTCAAGATACAGCTTGCTCATATACTGCCCCATTACGCCAAGGCAAAGAAACTGTACGCCACCTATAAGCGAAATAATACATACCGTTGATGGCCAGCCCGCTACCGGGTCACCATAAATCATAGCCCTAACAAATATAAAAATCATAAATACAAATGCCACAACACAGAACAAGATTCCAAACAAAGATGCAATAGCCAGCGGCATTGTAGAAAAAGCCATAATACCATCCAAAGAATATAAAAACAGCTTCCAGAAAGACCACTTAGTTTCGCCCGCTACACGCTGCACATTCTCATACTCCATCCACTTTGTCTTATAACCAACCCAGCCAAAAATGCCCTTTGAAAAACGATTATATTCTCTCATGGATATAATAGCATCTGTAACCTGTCTTGTCATAAAACGATAATCTCTTGCACCATCTACAATCTCAGTCTTGGAAATCTTTCTCATCAACCCGTAGAAACGTCTAGCAAAGAAAGAACGAATCGGCGGCTCTCCCTTCCTGTCCACACGTCTTGTTGCAACAGAATCATAGCCCTCTTCTATATATCCGTACATCTCCGGAAGCAATGCAGGGGGGTCCTGCAAATCCGCATCCATAAGCACAGTATAGTCACCCTTTGCCTTCTCTAATCCCGCAAGAATTGCAGCTTCTTTACCAAAGTTTCTCGAAAAAGATACCAGATGTACTCTCTCATCCTTCTCACGCAGTGCCTTCACAACTGCTACGGTGGCATCCTTTGAGCCATCATCAACAAAAATAAATTCAAACTCTATATTCTTATCATGAAAATATTGTTCCTGCTTCATTGTCTCAGCATAAAACAACGGCACACTCTCTTCTTCGTTATAACAAGGAACAATTATACTTAACAGTTTCTCATATGTTTTCATCCCTGTAACTCCCTTAATTCATCATTCTTTTCCGCAAAATGCATATTTCATGCTTATTCTATCATAAAGTAACATAAATTAAAAGGATAAAGAACAAAGGTATCTCTACCCTGCCTTTATCCCTCATTATTCATTACCCTTTTCGCTATTTCTTCTATAAACTCTGTATTGGTCGGTCGAACACACCCCTGCATACCATTACAAATCCCAAATATCTCCCGCATGTTTTCAGGATGTCCCTTTTCCCATGCAGTCTCTATCGTATTCCTAATAGCTCGTTCTACCTGCTTATCATTTGTACCAAAACGCTTTGCAACCTCCGGATATAGCAACTTTGTCACACAACTTATTGTATCCGGCATTTCACAAACCACACATATTGCTTCCCTTAAATACCGATACCCTATCTGACTGGCTTGGCACCCCAAATACAAAAGCCAATGTGTACTCTCTCTAATAATCTTCGCTCTATCTTTCACTTTTTCTTTTTCACCCTTTACCATTTCATTGATATTTCGGACACTAATAAAGTATACATTTTTATTTTTATTAAAACAATGTATTATTATTCCTTTTTATAAATCAATATTGACCATATTTTACACTATATTAGCTATTTGTGTATTCTTTATTCTCTTTCATATTATCTTTACCACTGTTATGCTTGTACTTTACATACAAAAAGACTATAATAGTATGGAAATTTTGTAATTATGTAAGGAAGTCAATATGAACACATTATCATTATTGTTAGAAAATAAAATTTTAATTTCAGCCGTATTAGGCTGGACGATTGCCCAGGTTCTCAAAACATTAATTCATTTATACTTCACCAAAAGCTTTGTTGCAGAACGTTTGGTGGGTAGTGGCGGTATGCCAAGCTCTCATTCTGCTACTGTATGCGCTTTAAGCACTGCCGCTCTTATACAATACGGTGTACAAAGCTATGAATTTGCTATGGCATCCATCTTTGCCATCGTTGTTATGTATGATGCCATCGGTGTCCGTCGTGAAACCGGTATTCAGGCGCAAATTATCAACGAAATGATGGACTTGTTTAATAGTATGAACAAAGAACTATCCCGCGAGGACAAACTCAAGGAATTCGTAGGCCATACCCCTGTTCAGGTATTAGTAGGAGCTATACTTGGTATACTGATTGGTATCGCCACCATGAACTGGCTATAAAATAGTATCATCAGATGGCAACACATAACTTCTACTACATTTCGGCACGTTCCTATTTCACAAAAACAGGAGATGAATTCCATCTCCTGTTTTATCATCTCTACATATTCTTTAAATATTCTGCAATCGCATCTTCCCACTGCGCAAACATATGATTTGTAGTAAGCTTCAACATATAATTCTCTAATACAGAATTCTTTGGTCTTGGTGCTACAATACCTGTCTCGCCCTTGCTGTACTCCTCACTTGTTACCGTCTCAACTACCGTCTTCTTACCGGCAATTCTGAATATCTCTCGAGTAAAATCAGCCCAATTGGTAGAACCTTCACAAGTACCATGGAATGTACCATAATTATCCGTTGGAAGCAAATATGCAATTGCTTTGGCAAGCTCTATTGCACTGGTTGGAGAACCAAACTGGTCACCCACCACTCTTACCTTATCATACTTCTCTGATAAACCTAACATAGTCTTAACAAAGTTCTTACCATCACCATAAAGCCATGCTGTACGCACAATAAAATGGTCTCTGGCAAATTCCTTTACAAAATTCTCACCTGCAAGCTTTGTTTTGCCATATACACTAATCGGACCAACCTCATCAAACTCCAGATACGGCTTGTCGCCATCTCCTCTAAATACATAATCTGTTGATACATGAATCATCTTAGCCTGATTCTTAGTCGCCGCAATACTTAAATTACGAGGTCCAATTGCATTAATCTTATATGCATTATCAACATCCGTCTCGCATGCATTTACATTCGTATGTGCTGCACAATTGACAATCGCATATGGTTTCACCTCATCTACAAGCTTCATCACTGCATCAATATCGGTAATATCTAGTTCTGCCACATCAGTATTTACACACTCATACTCCGTGCTATTGGCATATACCTGATTAATCGCACGTCCCAGCTGTCCGTTACAGCCCGTTACTATAATCTTCTTCATATCTGCTCTCCATTAAATTCTACTTATCGCCCAAACCCAATCTGTTAATTGCAGAGAAAATAGCTCTGACAGACGCTCTTGTGAT
The DNA here is from genome assembly GCA_015056925.1 of Lachnospiraceae bacterium. Taxonomy (GTDB): domain Bacteria; phylum Bacillota; class Clostridia; order Lachnospirales; family Lachnospiraceae; genus COE1. Next base: position 41,411 of record SVFJ01000015.1, read on the forward strand.
ATTAGAGCTTACGCCAACACCATAGGTTACACTGCCCTCATTGGCATCCAACATATGAATATAGGCTGCTGCCTTAGAATTCGCACCACTCTGTAAAGCATGCTCTTCATAATCCAATACCTTAATTCTAATATCAAGCTCCTCCTGCAAACCTCTCTGAACAGCATCAATCGGACCGTTACCCATAGCAGTAAATGTCTTCTCAACTCCATGATTGGTATAAGTAACCTCAACAGAAGTATCAAACGCTGCTTCCGCATGCTCCATCAAATCATTCACACGAATCTTCTTGAAATGAATCGGCTCCTTCTTCTCCAAATATTCTTCACTAAAGTGCTGCATAATCTCCTCCGGAGAAACCTCACCCTTAGACTCAGAAACCTTCTGGATAACATTCGCAAATTCCTTATGCATTCCCTTTGGAAGCTTATATCCAAAATAGGTGTCCATAACAAAAGCAACGCCGCCCTTACCTGACTGTGAATTAATACGTACAATCGGCTCGTACTCTCTACCTATATCAGCCGGGTCAATCGGAAGGTACGGAACCTGCCAATACTGATTATTTCTCTCGCGCATTGCTGCAACACCCTTATTAATAGCATCCTGATGTGAACCGGAGAATGCTGTAAATACAAGCTTACCTGCGTACGGATGCCTTGGATGAATCGGCATCTTTACACATCTCTCATACATCTCGATAATCTCATTCACATGTTCTATCTTAAGTTCAGGATTCACACCCTGTGAAAACATATTATATGCAATATTTAAAATATCAACATTACCTGTTCTCTCACCATTACCAAACAGTGTACCCTCTACACGGTCTGCACCTGCAAGAAGCGCAAGCTCAGCTGCCGCAACACCTGTTCCTCTATCATTATGCGGATGAACACTCAAAATAATACTCTCACGATTCTTAAAATGTCTGTCCATCCACTCAATCTGGTCAGCATAAACATTCGGTGTATTCATCTCAACAGTAGACGGAAGGTTAATAATAATCGGATTCTCTTTGGTTGCACCCCATGTTTCCTGAACAGCAGTACAAATATCCAATGCAAAATCAAGCTCTGTACCTGTAAAGCTCTCCGGGGAATACTCTAAAATAATCTTACCCGGAAACTTCGCAGCACGCTCCTTCACCATCTTTGTACCCTTGATGGCAATATCAATAATCTGCTCTCTATCCATGTTGAATACAACATCTCTCTGAAGTGTAGATGTTGAATTATAAATATGTACAACAACCTCTTTCAAGCCTTCAATCGCTTCAAAAGTTCTGTCGATTAATTCTTCACGGCACTGAACAAGCACTTGCACACGAACATCATCAGGAATCAGACGTCTGTCAATCAACTGACGAAGGAAATCGAACTCAATCTGACTGGCAGATGGAAATCCAATCTCTATCTCCTTAAATCCCATATCCACAAGAAACTCGAACATCTCAATCTTTTCCTGTACTACCATCGGTTCAATCAATGCCTGATTACCGTCACGTAAATCTACACTACACCAAATCGGTGCTTTTTCAATCTCTTTATTCGGCCATTCTCTCTCCGGATAATCTACTACCGGATTCTTCTTGTATCTCTTATAATTCAACATATCCTTTCCTCCCTCTTATGATAACAGCCCGAACTACTTCGGGCTGACTCTCTATCCTCTATTCACCAAGACCATCCTCAATTGCCTTCACCATACCGGCCAAAGCCTCTTCTTCGTCTGCTCCTTCGCAAAATAATTCAATCTCATCGCCACATTTAATGCATGCGCCCAAAACACTCAGCACACTCTTCGCATTTGCTGTATTTCCACGAAATGTAAAGGTTATCAGCGACTTATACTCCATCGCTTCCTTGCATAATATACCTGCCGGTCGAAGATGTAGCCCTGTCGGGTTCTTAATTACTACCTTTTGGCTTACCATTACTTTCCCTCCAAAAAATGATACAGCTAAGTATATCACTATCAAAAAATTAATACAAGTACCATGATTAAAGCATTACATTCTGAATCAATTCAGCAAGCGCCTTGGCTTCCTTCTCTATCATCTCCTGGTCTTTGCCTTCAATCATAACTCTGACAAGCGGTTCTGTTCCGGAAGGACGAATCAGTACTCTTCCCTCTCCGGCAAACTTCTCAGTAACCTTCTCTATTGCCTCTGCAATCTCTGCATACTCCATATAACTTTCTTTTTTATGATTCGGAACCTTCGCTCCAACCAAAGCCTGCGGCAGCACTGTCATAACCTTTGCAAGCTCTGACAAAGACTTACCTGTCTCTACCATTACCTCCAGCAGATGTAATGCACTTAGCAAACCATCTCCCGTCGTATTCTCATCCAACAAAATAATATGACCTGACTGCTCGCCTCCAAGATTAGCACCTATCTCCTGCATTCTTTCCAATACATATCTGTCGCCAACCTTGGTCTGTTCAATATGAATGCCACACTCATTACCCATAAGGAAAAATCCAAGATTACTCATAACCGTAGCCACAATGGTATTATCCTTAAGCTCACCCTTAGACTTCATATGATTACCAATAATCGCCATAATCACATCACCATCTACCGTATTACCATTCTCGTCCACAGCCAAAAGTCTGTCTGCATCACCATCAAATGCTAATCCAATCTGTGCCTTTTCATAAACAACTCTTGCCTGAAGCTCTTCCATATGTGTAGAACCACAGTTAGCATTAATATTCGTCCCATCAGGATTATTATGAATCGCAACAACTTCTGCTCCCAATTCCTTCAATGCTTCTACCGATGTATAATAAGATGCTCCTTCCGCAGTATCAACCACAATCTTCATGCCACGCAAGTCAATTGCAACCGAATTCACAGCATGATTGATATACTCTTCTCTTGCATCTGTACGATACTTAATCTTACCAACACTTGGACCTGTCGGGAACTGAATATCCTTCATTCCGCTCTGAATCAATGCCTCAATTTCATCCTCCAATGCATCCGGAAGCTTAAATCCGTTTCCATCAAAGAACTTAATACCATTAAACTCAACAGGGTTATGTGATGCTGAAATAACTACTCCTGCATCCACTCTGTACTTCTTTGTCAAAAAAGCGATTGCAGGTGTCGGAAGCACTCCAACATAAACTACATTTGCTCCTACAGAGCATGCACCCGCCATCAAAGCATTTGCCAGCATATCTCCCGATATTCTCGTATCGCAACCCACCATAATTGTAGGCTTATGCGCCTTCTCCTTAGACAAGACATATGCTCCCGCCTGTCCCAACTGCATTGCAAGCATAGGTGTTAATTCATCATTCGCAACACCTCTTACTCCATCTGTTCCAAATAATCTAGCCATTTTTACTCCTCCAACTTTATTCCTCCGACTCCTTTAATTCATTCACTTCGCCGTCTTCCTCTTCGGATTCCCGCTCTGTCACAATCAGAGTCATTCGATATTTTTCCTTTAAGCTTACATCCTCAGGCAAATCAAAGATAATGTCTGTAACATAGACACCTCTCTGCCATTCGCTAAGTCCATATTTCTGCTTTATCAAATCCATATCTACCACACCGATAATACTTCTGGCATTCAGCTGATTTACATCCTCCGCCAATCCTACCAATGCTATAGTATATGTGTCTGTGTTGTCCATAAATTCCTGAATCGTTACATCAAATCCCTGCGGTGCATTGGATATTCCAAAATTCTTTGCCGGAATATGATACGTTTTTGTGACAGTAGGCTCTATATCTACAGTCACACTGACTTCACCACTAAGTCCCTCATCTGCCAACTGAATTCCACTTGGCAAATACTTTTCTATATTGATAAATGACACCAAATCTTCCGTTTGATTCGTGATATTCACAGAAGAATCCACAATCGACAGTTCAGAAATGGCATCAACAATCCCCTTCTTACCTGCAATCGTAATTGTAGCAGGATTGCTTACTACTTTTCCGGTTGCCACATAACCGTCTTCCGGTATTCCGGATACTGCAAACTTCAACGGAATCTCTTTGGTCGCTAAAATTGAGACAGCCACATCAATATTAGAGATATTCATCTCAATTGCGTTGCTTTGAATCACATCATTATTCTCATCCTTCAGCTTCAAACCTACACTGGTATTAATATCCGAAGTATAAGTATCTCTCACATCTACAACCGCCTCTACGCGGTCAATTCTGTCTATTACCGACTCCGGTCCCGATATTCTAACAATATTCTGACTCGGTGTAACCGTACCGACAATATAACCATTTGCCGGCTGACCCGATGTTGATGTATTAATCACCATCTGAATCTTCTTCAAATCTTCAATAGAAAGCTTTAGATTCTCCACACTACTGTCAAACTCAAGCTGCTGATTATATCTTGCACTGGAAATCTTAATCGTAACCGTATTCATAAAAGTCAGGTCTGCCATATCTGCAACCGCACGGATATCTTCCTTCTCCAGCAAATCCACAACAGAGCTCTTACCGGTAACCTTTACTGTAATTTTATCTGTATTCTCCAGAATCTCATACACCTTACCGGCATCCGAAATCAAGTCAGCATTCAGAACCTCAACCTGAATATTACTATAGGTTTTAGATTCGGTAGGGTCACTGATATTATTTACCACAAACCACAAAGCAACAGAAAACATGACAGCCAGAATTTTCAATCCAAGATTATGCGTTAGTCTCTTTCTCATCTCTAGCCCTTCCTTTCCATAATCTGTGCTTCTTCTCTTCAATCTCCTTATCCTGTGCGATAAGAAGCATCTCTTTTAACCCCTTTGCATCCAAATTACGATATAACTTACCTTCATATGCCACACTGACATGTCCTGTTTCCTCTGAAACAACAATCGTCATGGCATCTGTTACTTCCGATATACCGACTGCAGCTCTATGTCTGGTTCCCAGCTCCTTGCTAATCTCCATATTATCAGACAGTGGAAGATAACAGGTTGCCGATACAACTCTGTCTCCGCACAAAATAACAGCACCGTCGTGTAACGGTGTATTATGCTCAAAAATATTAATCAACAACTGACTGGAAATAATACCATCTACTTCTATTCCGGTTCTTTCATACTCTGTAAGACGCACCTTTTGTTCAATTACCATAAGTGCTCCCGTCTTAACCTTTCCCATCTCAAAGCTGGCTTTTACCAAGTCATTCATTGTCTTATCCGAAAACTTCTCCACGGTCTGTTTATCAAACGCCAGCACCGAAAACAGAATATTCTTCCTACCCAAATCCTCCAACACCTTTCTTAACTCAGGCTGAAGGATAACAACCAGTGCCGTAACTGCAATACCGATTACATTTTCAACAATCCACAGAATGGTGGTCATCTTAAACAGGTATGCCATGAAAATAAAAACAACAATAACGATAACACCCTTCATCAGGAACCACGCTTTTGTGTTCTTAAGCCAGATTAACAAATGATACACTAAGAAGGATATAATGATAACTTCCACTACATCCTCCCATCTTATGCTTAGCTTATTAAAAGACGCACTATATTCATTTATCAAAGAAATAATCTGTTCTTTCATATGCTACCATTCCAGTCCTTTATTATTATCTGCGTACATCCTTTCTCGGATGATTTACCGCCTTATCAGGCACTCTGATTGTCTTTACACGCTTCTCAGGAGCTGCTACCGTATTCTTCGGAACTGCTTTTACATAGTAATAGTATTCATCATCCTCAAACTGTACCATCTCCGTTCTGGAATAATCAACGTTAAACACAAAGAACTGAAGCACCTTTACCAGAAAAACCGATACAATACTTCCCAAAATCAATCCTATAACGGAAACATTCGTACTATACAGTAAATCTCCGAGCAGCATACATAAAATATTAAACAATGTACCCGTAATCATCGCAATCGTCCACGCATAATCTACACTTAATCTGCGAATAAAATATACAACCATTATTGTTGCCGCAAATGCAACCAAGGTAACCAGCATCTCTCTGTTACCTATAATTCCGTCGATTACATATCTAAACTTCTGAATCACGCCATCCGCATCAAAGGCATTCAATGCCGCAGCACTTGCCCCCATATACGTAACGACATAATACACAATTACTCCGCATGCTACCGACACAGCCGAAACAGGAGTTCCAATCAACCCCATCGCCAGCGGAACCACATATGGAATCTTCAATCCAAAGCAAAGAGGTGTCAGCAACACCACAATCGTATCTTTAGGTGAAAATCTAAAATAAAGAATAAACAACAGTAAAAATATAGCAAGAGCTACAACTGCACACTCCAACGAAAATGCATATAAGTGCGCCAACGTAACCACTGCTGAAATAACAACGGTCAAATTCATCGGTAAAAATGAACACATTAATGCCAAAATCAATACAACTGCTATATTATTCAGGCTGCTCATATATCCTATGGCATGATTAATCATGGATAAAGAAATAAAAGCCAATAAAAACTTTAATATCGGTGTAATATAGGCTTCATATCTGCTGTAAATCTTTTTCATCTGCTCTCTGAGAACAAGTAAATTCGTCATAGTCGTATCCTTTCAGAGTATTATTTGTCTTTACTCATACCTTTTGCTCTCTTTATCATAGAGATACGCAAGTTTTTTTAAATTATTGTAATATATCTTCAAACTCTTTCTTGCCTTTGCATATCGGTAAGCATATACCACATAGGAAATCACTGCATAAAGGACAACAAATACAATATAATATATCATAACCGTCTTTCCCAAATCCAATAAATCCATCTTATAGATATCTGCCATCAATACTTCCAAATCATAAAAAACAAATAACGCAAACACGATGAAGAAGGCAATCGTCCCATGCAAAATAGACTTAATTACCTGCACGCTGATATAATCACCACGAAAGTAATTCCCTATCGTCATGTTACGCTTACCCTCATTTGCTTCATATGATGCCATTTTGGTCATTAACTTAATACGTTCTTCATTCAGCATTTTTAATGTCTGTCTCCTAGTGCTTGTCTAAATATCTCATCTTATTACCATCGCTATGCTTCTTCGCCGGCTCTACCACTGTTGCCTTTGGCTTATTCATGCCAAATGCATCCGTAAGATTTCTTGCCATTGCATTCTTACAAGCATCGCAATATTTTCCCGCGCGAATCATTGCACCACAATTCTCACACGGAAGCTTAATCGGTGAGTCATCCGTAAACTCCAGTCGTTCTTCTCGAATCCACTGCTGAATCTGCTGTACTTCAACTTCACAATCAGCCGCAATCTGACGAATGTCCGACCTTGGATTCTCTCTAACATACTTCTTAACATCCTGAAAGCGCTTCTCCACCGCTTCCTTACACGCAGGACAAATCGGTATTCCCCCTATATGATTAAATACCTTCCCACATTTTCTACAGTTCCGAATATTCATGAAAATACCTCCGTTATATCCCTTCGCCTATGCAAAGTGTAATAAAATAGACATTTCTTATTCCTCGCTGTTTAAGTTCCCCCGACACAGCATCTATAGTACTGCCTGTTGTATAGATATCATCAACAACTATAGTTTTATTTAATTTTACAACATCTGAAGGGATATTAAAAGCCTTTTTCAAATTATTTTGCCTTCCAACGCCATCTAATTCCTTTTGTGGAATGGTTTTTCGGATTCGTTGCACAATTTGAGTTTCACACGGAATCCCCGACAATCTTGAAAGTTCTTGTGCAATCAATTCCGCCTGATTATATCCTCTCACCCTCAGCTTGGATTTATGCAACGGAACCGGAATCAGAACATCCGCCTCCATTCGCACAATCTCCCGGCCATAATGTTTCCATATCTCCTGCGCATAAAATTTTGCGTATTCCTTTCGCCCCTTATACTTAAAACGATAAATACTTTCTTTCATGCTTTGATAATCATATAATGCCAAACCATAATCAAACACATGCCTATGATTTGTACAATCCACACAAAATACTTTTTCTTCCCGACGAAGCTCTTTCCCGCACTTGCGACACTTAGGTTCCTCAATATACCTTATTTTCTTCCTACAGGTGCTACACACAAGTTCATCTTTTACAGGAACCGCATCATCGCACACCGGGCATCGCCTTGGGTAAAAAAGCTGTATCAGTTTTTCTATATACCGTCTCTGATTTCGCATATTCTATCCTTCAATCCCGTATATCTCTTTTGTTCATTCTCATTTGCAATCATCTGATACACCGTATCCTTACTTCCGAGTATCGTAACGCAATTCTTCGCTCTGGTAACACCCGTATATAGCAGATTACGATTAAACAGCATTCTTGGACCCGTAAGAAGCGGCATCACAACTGCAGGATACTCACTTCCCTGTGACTTATGGATTGTAATCGCATAAGCAAGCTCTATCTCCTCCAAATTCCCTATTGGATAAGTCACTCTGCGCATATCGTCAAACTCTATAACAACTGTCTTTGCCGTAGCATTTATCTCCTTTACAACACCAACATCACCGTTAAATACACCGAGTCCCTTATCTATTGCAATTCCATATTTACTTACAATCTCCCACTCCATCTGGTAATTATTCTTTATCTGCATAACTTTATCACCAAGTCTGAGAACTCCATCCCCATGAGCTATCTCTTCCTTCTTGGCATCCGGAGGATTTAAATATTTCTGCAAAATCTGATTTAGCACTTCAACACCAAGAGCTCCCTTTCGCATAGGTGTCAGCACTTGTATATCATAAGGTCTTGCATTCACATATTTCGGCATTTTCTCCGTTATCAGAAGTATCATGTGCTTATAGATAACATTCACATTATCCCTTTCCAGGAAAAAGAAATCCTTACTCTTATTATCCAACCCTATCTGCAACCCCTGATTAATCTTATGGGCATTTACTACAATATCACTTTCTCCTGCCTGTCTGAATATCTTTTCTAAAACCACATGACAGAAGCATTCACTCTCCATCAAATCCTTCAACACCTGTCCCGGTCCCACCGATGGCAGCTGATTTCTGTCTCCTACCATAATCAGACGTGTTCCCGGCACAATCGCCTTGAGTAGTGATTGAAACAGATAAATATCCACCATCGACATCTCATCAATAATAATCACATCCACTTCTAAAGGATTCAGCTCATTCTTCTCAAAACTCGCTCTACTGCCTTCCTGCTCCACACCACCGTTTAGTTCCAGCAATCTGTGTATGGTCTTCGCTTCAAATCCGGTAGCTTCTGTCATACGTTTTGCCGCACGTCCCGTTGGTGCTGCCAGGAATATATCGCATCCTTCCGCCTCAAAATATCGAATCATCATATTAATGGTCGTCGTTTTACCTGTTCCGGGCCCTCCGGACAGAATAAACACACCATTCTCAATCGCGCCTATAACAGCCTCTCTTTGTAAAGTGTCAAGCTGCATTCCATTTGCCATTTCAAGCTTTTGAAGTTTTTTCTCAAGTCGGTCCCTCTCTACTTTGGTAAGTCTTTCTGCTCCATCAAAACTATCCTGCAGTTGGCGAAGCATTCTGGCACAATTTAATTCAGCATAATAATTCGACATACCATAGATACACTTTTCGCCTGCTTTGTCCTTTATCACCAGCTTACGGTCGATTGCCAAATTTGCTATCTGAGGCTCTATCTGTTCAGGTGTCAGTTCCAACATATAGGCAGCTTTTTCCAAAAGCTGCTTCTGAGGCAGATAGACATGCCCCTCTGCTCCTGCCTGTAACAAAGTATATAAAATACCACTCCGAATACGATAATCAGAATCTGTGTGAATACCTATTTTCGAAGCAATTTCGTCTGCAATTTTGAATCCGATACCCGAAATATCCTCTGCCAGCCGATAAGGATTTTCTCTCATGACATTATATAATCCGATACCATACTGATTATAAATCTTAACCGCCAGTGTATTGGATATTCCATACTTCTGCAAAAAAATCATCGCCTCACGAATGTCTTTCTTCTCTTCCATCTGCTCCGCAATTTCTCTTGCAATTCTTTCACTAATTCCCTTAATCTCTACAAGACGTTCCGGTTCTTCTTCTATAATACGAATCGTATCATTACCAAAGCGTTTCACAATTCTTGCTGCAAGTGCTGCCCCAACACCACGAATTGCTCCTGATGCCAGGTATCGTTCCACCGCAACAGCATCTTCCGGAGGCACAATTCGAAACCGTTCTACCTTGAACTGAGTGCCATATACAGGATGCTCCACATAGCTCCCCTCTGCTTCAATGCATTCCCCTTCATCCAAATGGGTAAATATCCCTGTGCAGGTAAGCTCATCTTCCTCTACAATAACGTTAATGACACCATATCCATTGCTCGCATTCTTATATATGATATGTTCTACATAACCCTTGATTGTTTCCAATGTTTCCTCCCTATATGTGTGAATTCCTTCACACAAAAAGCCGGTCTGTTATTCCAGACCGGCATTATAATTATTCCTTTTTAGTTGTTGTGCCGGACTCTATCGCCGCCACTTCCTCAGGTGTCAATGCCGAGTATTGTCTCTTCATCTGCTCATATAGTGTCTTGGCAATTCCAAAACCATTCTGCCCTGTCGCCTGATTTGTCAACTCCTGTACAGCAGTATCCTTGAAATAATCAACCATCTTTGTCGCATAAGTATTCTCTTCTTCATCTGAGAATGCTTTTGTCGTCTCCATCATCGCATTAAATACCTGCTCGATAAAATACGCTTCAAACTCCTTACACGCCTCCAACAGTTCATCATCAGAACTTCCTGCACTGATATTTTCCGCCAACTTCGTCTGACTTGTTGCTGTACTTGCTATATAATCTGTATATGAACTCATTGAACCAATTTCCATATCTCATCCCCCGTCTTTCCCGATTAGCACACTGTTATAAAACCAATTATCTCTTTAACTGATTTGCCTGCTGCATCATCTCATCCGAGGTCGTAATCACCTTCGAGTTCATCTCATATGCTCTCTGTGCAACAATTAGATTAACCATCT
>SVFJ01000126.1 GCA_015056925.1 Lachnospiraceae bacterium
ACCACTAAATACTCTCCACAATACTTTTTACGACAAATAGAGTCTGTTCTTTTGCATCAGTCAGGCAAAGCTTGAGGTAGCTAAACAATAGATTTGTAGTCAATTATATTTAGGTTTAGTGGAAACAAGATAATGTGATTCAACATGAGATTTTTATCATTTTAGTTTAGGTATTTCAAATGTTTTCCCGACCAGACAAGTGTTTTTGTCTCTCCAGTCGGGATGTTACTCATATTCTCCCCGACCAGACAAGTGTTTTTGTCTCTCCAGTCGGGATGTTACTCATATTTTCCCCGACCAGACAAGTGTTTTTGTCTCTCCAGTCGGGATGTTACTTACATTTTCCCCGACCAGACAAGTGTTTTTGTCTCTCCAGTCGGGATGTTACTCATATTTCCCCCGACTAGACAAGTGTTTTTGTCTTTCCAGTCGGGATGGTACTCATATTCTCCCCGACTAGACAAGTCATTTATCTCTCCAACTTCGATATTTTTAATATTACAAACAGAGAAAGGCTAGGTTCTTCAGGCAAATAAAGATTACATAAATTTTATAGATTTATTCTTTAGAAATCCCCCTAAATCTAAATTTAGTTAATTAATAAGTCTGGATGTTTTCATACAGTTTTAGGAGATAAACAGGTACTCTTCCCTTCTTCACCCAAGAAACGGTCTATGGATTTAAAACTTTACTCGTAGCGTCTACTTTTGCGTTAAACCATAGACCGTTTCGTGGAGAAGGGCAGAATACCGTCCATTAGCCCGACAAACCTAAATTAGTAAATTATCTGACTTTAGTTGCTTTTATTTAATATTGTTGATAAAATAATATCAAGTATAAACGTTAAAGAAAGGATGGGTGCCATGTTAAAGAAAAGTAAAAATAAAACAGATCCAAATCGTGACAAACAACTTTTATTAGACGCGATGCAACAAATCATTGCCGGAAATCATAATCCAGTCTCCACAGAGGAATTCGAAGATACTACCCTCGTAGATTCTTTGAATGATGTTCTACTAGCATTAAAAAAGGTAAATAACCCATCCCTTATGAAATTAAACCAAGGTATGGAGCACATCGGTGATAATTCCTGCGTCAAAAAGATGCTAGAACAGGTAACAGCGCAGTCTGAAGCTATTCAGAATATGTCCGCCTCCAGTAAAGAACTTGAAGCATCCATCGGTGACATATCTCATGAAATCGAAAATATAAAAGATGATGCGCATAATGCCATTGAAGTATCTCAAAGCAGTGTGGAACATATGACCAAGACCATTGATGCCGTAACCAGTTCTGCCAATGAAATTCGAAGCATCAATGATAAAGTCCAGGATTTCCATGAAAAAATAGAACAGATTACCCAGATTATTGATATGGTAAAAAAGATTGCAAGCCAAAGTGGTCTTCTTGCCCTAAATGCTTCTATTGAAGCTGCAAGAGCCGGTGAAGCAGGTAAAGGCTTCAATGTTGTTGCAACACAGATGCGAGAGCTGTCGGGTAACACTACCCGTTCCGCTGATACTGTTGTTCAGTATGTTACCGAACTTCGCACAAGTATCGGTGAACTGATTACACTTGTAGATGATACTACAAAGCATCTTGAAGAAGGAAATGACATGGTACAGCAGTCCGTTGAAGACATCAATCAGATGAGTGAGCGAATGAAACTGATTAACGACCGCATTACGAACATCTACGATGCTGTAAATGTTCAAACTGATGTAACCAATAATTTCGTGCAATCCATTGATTCTATCGCAGAAAGCTATGATATCTTATCTCAGGATTGTATTACGACAGGTAACCATCTATATCGCATTGGCCGCTATATTGATACTACCAGAAATGATATTGCAAAAGGATTTTCAGCACTTACCATGCAGGATAGTCTTCATGTATTCCAGATTGACCACTTTGTACTGACATGGCGTATTTATAATAATCTGGCAGGCTTTGAGCAACTAAAAATTGAGCAGCTTAACAATCCTGGCGGTTGCAAATTTGGTAAATGGGCAAAAGCACAGACTGACACAAGAATTACCAATAGTTCCGAATTCAGAGACCTCACCAAAAGACATGAAGATATTCATACCCATGCTTGTAACTCGTGGTATGCAGTTCAAGACGGCGATAAGGCTGCTGCACTTCATCAATTTGAGCTTACGCTTGACAGCTTCTATCGTTTCCAGGAAGCTATGGATAAATTCAGAAAATATATGCAAAGCTTAGGCTATACAGAAGAAACAGAATATCAAAAATTCTAAATCCTATAAAAACAACCAGCGTACATTTACGCTGGTTGTTCTCATATAATTAGCTACGGAGCTCTACTCCATAAGCCTTATTTAACTGTTTCAAAATCTTCTTAACGAATGCATCTACAGACTCTGTTGTAAATGCCTCGTCCTTTGGTGTGAATACAACAGTAAATGCCATACTCTTCTGGTCAGCTGCAATCTGCTCACCCTCATAAATATCAAAGAGTGAAATCTTTGTAATATACTTGCAGGCTTCCTTCATAACAGACTCAATCTGTCCGCATGTAACATCCTTAGATACGACAAGCGCCAAGTCTCTCTGCTCCTCTGCAAACTTTGGAAGCGGAATAAATACAGGCTTCTTACCATAGTAGCAAGATAACTCCTTCAAATCCATCTCTAAGATAAATACCTGTGTACGAAGGTCGCAATCGTCTGCGATATCGTAAGCAAGCTTACCGAAGTAACCAACCTCCTTACCTTCGCACATAATACGTGCTGTCTGATATGGATGTAAGAATGTATTGCTCATATTCTCATAGGTGAACTCTACATGTAATGTATCTGCAATCTTTTCAGCGATACCCTTCATAGTATAGAAGCTTTCCTTCTCACCAAAGATACCAACACAAAGCTTTGCTCTCTCATCAGGATACTCTGTAAGAGGAAGTGACTTAGGCATGAATACATTACCAATCTCATATAATCTTCCTTCTAAGTTACCCTTCTTCTGATTACGAACAATTGCGTTAATCATAGATGCTGCAAGTGTTGTTCTCATAAGAGATAATTCCTCACTGATAGGGTTAACCAATCTAATCGCTGTACGCTCTACTGCATCTTCAGGAAGTCTTAATAAATCAAGGTCTGAAGGTGAGAAGAAGGAATAATGAATACACTCATATGCACCAACACTGCAAAGTGCATTCTTTAATCTAAGCTCACTCTTCTGTACAAGATTCAAACCACCTGTTGTAACCTTTGCTGTTGGAATGAAGGTAGGAACTACCTTGTCGTAACCGTACATACGGATTACTTCTTCCGCAATATCAGGATAATTCTCAATATCCTCACGGAATGCAGGAACCTGAAGGATTAAGTTATCTCCCTCAATCTTAGGAGCAAACGCAAGGTTTGTCATAATGCGAAGAATATCATCATTTGGTACAACAATACCTAATACACCGTTTACCTTATTAATGCTGACTGTTAACTCTCTTGGCTCTACGCTGTTTCCTGTATTCACATCAACATGCATACGAGAAACCTTACCGCACTCTAACTCCTCGATTAAGTGAAGTGCTCTCTTCATTGCCATTACAGTTGCGTACTCATCTACACCCTTCTCATAACGTGCGCTTGAGTCTGAACGCTTACCTACAGCTCTTGAAGTCTTTCTGATATTATCACGGGCAAACTTAGCAGACTCGAATAATACACTGCTAGTTGTGTCCTTAATCTCTGAGTTCAAACCACCCATAACACCAGCTAAAGCAACCGGCTTAACACCATCACAAATTACCATATTGGCATTTGTTAATGTCAATTCTGTATTGTCTAATGTCACAATCTTCTCGCCATCATTCGCACGTCTGACATTGATTGCATTTCCTTCGATATCAGCACAATCAAATGCATGCATTGGCTGACCTAATTCCTTTAAAATGTAGTTTGTGATATCAACCACATTAGAAATTGCATCAATACCAACAAGTGCAAGTCTTCTCTTCATCCATGCAGGAGACTCACCAATCTTAACATCTGTTACATAGTGAGCGCTGTATCTTGGGCAAAGGTCTGGACAATCTACTGATACCTTGAATCCCTCTATTGTAGCATCTGTCTCTGTATAGCTTAAATCAGGAGTCTTTAACTCCTTCTCTAATACTGCTGCAATCTCTCTGGCAATACCGTAGATACTCTGGCAGTCTGGACGGTTTGCTGTAATTGCAATATCAAACATCCAGTCATCCAAACCTAAGATAGGCTTAACATCTGCACCAACAGGAGCATCCTCCGGAAGTACTAATAATCCGTTATAGCCTGCACCCGGATACATATTCTCGCTGACACCAAGCTCAACGCCTGAACAAAGCATACCGAAAGACTCATAGCCTCTAAGCTTACCCTTACCGATGGTCATAACACCTTCCACTGTCTTGTGATCCTTCGCTGTTGCGTATACTGTTGCACCAACAAGTGCTGTTGGGAACTTACCGCCTGCTACTACGTTATCAGCACCACAGCAAATCTGGAACTCGCCGTGCTCACCACAATCCACCTTACATACATGTAAATGTGTATCAGGAATTGCCTCGCACTCTAACACATGACCTACTACTACCTTGCTGATATCCTTACCAACCTCATATAACTCTTCTACTTCAAAACCGCAAGAAAACAGCTTATCCTGTAATTCCTGTGGTGTAATATCTACATCAACATATTCCTTAATCCAACTCAAAGGAGCTAACATATCTATCTACCTACTTTCCTTAATTATTCATTATCTGTGGAGAATGGCTTTCCAAGACATTCTCTTGCATGAAACTTAGTAAATCTTAGGCAGTGTTCTTTACTGCCTTAGTTTTACTTTTCATGCTCTAGTCATTTAACTGCTTCAATACTCTTAAATCTGATTCAAAGAGATGCTTAATATTGTTAATACCATACTTAAGCATTGCTGTACGCTCAATACCGATACCAAATGCCAATCCACTGTACTCTTCTGAATCAATACCGCAGTTCTCAAGTACCTTCTTATTCACAACACCTGCACCTAAAATCTCAATCCAGCCTGTACCCTTGCAAAGCTTACAGCCTGTTCCACCACACTCGAAGCAGCTACAATCAACCTCTACTGATGGCTCTGTGAATGGGAAGTAAGAAGGACGAAGTCTTGTCTTAGTACCCTCACCATAAACCTTCTTAACGAATACATCTAACATACCCTGCAAGTCGCAAAGCGTGATACCCTTGTCTACTACAAGACCTTCCATCTGTGTAAACATTGGTGAATGTGTAGCATCATCATCTGAACGGAATACCTTACCTGGTGATAAAATCTTGATAGGTGGCTTCTTATTCTCCATTACATGAATCTGACCAGCAGATGTCTGTGTTCTAAGTAAGAACTCAGGTGAAAGATAGAAAGTATCCTGCATATCTCTTGCCGGGTGATCCTGTGGTGTATTTAAAGCTGTAAAGTTGTAATAATCTGTCTCAATCTCAGTACCCTCGAATACCTCAAAGCCCATGCCCTGGAAGATATCGATTAACTGATTACGAATCAATGTAATCGGATGAAGATTACCCTGCTCTGACATCTCAGCCGGAAGAGAAATATCAATCTTCTCAGCCTCGTATCTGTCCTGTAATTCCTTTGCCTTCATCTTCACATCAAGCTCTCCTAAATAGCCTAATGCCCACTCCTTTAACTCATTCACACCCTTACCATAGTTTGCTCTTTCTTCTGGTGCAATGTTCTTCATTTCCTTCATTAAAAGACCAATCTTACCTGTCTTTCCATCTAAAAACTTCTTCTTGAACTCATATACTTCTTTAGAAGAATTCAACTCTTCTGCGCCGGAGATAATCTCCTGCTTAATCTGTTCTAAATTTGCGTTCATTGTAAACTCCTTTCCATCCTCGCCTTACTACACCGTCAAATGCTTTCTATTTTCTGCTATTTGTGCTAAGAATCCTGTTCTTGCTTCGAGCTACGAATATAAGATTTTCTAGGTGCTTTGTTCTAAGTATACTCTAACGTACACAACCGGCTTATATTCACCGTCCATGGCTCAGTATAAGCCTTTTGCCGACATCGTGTCGTCAAATTGTTGTCTACTTTCAAAGCACTAAGAAAAACTAATATTCTTCGCAAGGCGCAATCACATGGATTCATTACACAAATACTAAAATTACATCTCGCATTTGACTCCTACCTCATGCAAATCATCTTACACAAGTAATGTTTAAGGACTAAAAAAGTCCCTTGCATATTGTTATGCAAGGGACGAATTATCGTGGTACCACCCTAGTTCCCATCTTCTAATGAAAATGGCTCTAAAAACGTAACGTGTTCTGACGTCTTGACCTACCACGCACACTGCGCTTCAGCCAAGCTACTCCGGTGGGAAATTCGACAGCTATATCTGAACTGAGGAGGCTTACAGCCGGTGACCTCCACTCTCTGACAGGAAATATAGTGCTACTATGCACCTTCAAAGTATTTGTTTATAAAACTAATATTAATCTTATTCATTTTGGATGAAAATGTCAACCAAAAATCTTGAATTATTTGTTTAGAATCAAATCAAACCTATTCCACAACACGAATTTCTTTGATAACAGGCTGGTTCACCTTTGTCACTGTTCCATTACGGTCCTCTACCTGAACAGCCTCACAAATAGCATCTACCACCTCAATACCGCTTGTTACATAACCAAATGCGGCATAGCTGCCATCCAAATGTGGAGAATCCTGATGCATAATAAAAAACTGAGAGCTTGCACTATCATTCGCTTTAGAACGAGCCATAGAAATGACACCTCTTGTATGCGCCAAATCATTCTGAATACCGTTTGCCTCAAACTCACCCTGAATCTTTCTTGGCGCACCGCCCATACCATTTCCCTGCGGGTCACCGCCTTGTATCATAAACCCACTGATAATACGATGAAAGGTTAATCCATTATAGAAGCCATCATTTACAAGATCCATAAAATTAGTAACTGTAACTGGTGCAATATCTGCATCCAAGGTCAGCGCAATCGTTCCATAATTCTCAATCTCTATTTCGATATTATGCTGACCTGTTAGAAGCACATATCCTTCCTTTGTGAGAATCCCTTCCTCCGGTAATGTTTCGGAAACCTCTATCATCTCTGCACTTGTAGAGGTGGTCTTCATCTCCTCTGTCTTACCACAGGCAGTGAACACACACAGCGTCATCATCATAAATATCATAGTAAAAAATTTTCTCATATTGCCTCCTGTTTTTTCGAACTTGTGTTCTTATTGTTCTTATGATATAATTTACCAGTGGCTATATGCCACAAGCAATCGTGATACAGGGTGGTTGACCGTAAACGCCCGACCATAAGTACCTAGACAAAATTTAAGCCGCCCTTGGGCGGCTGTTGTTATTTCAGTATTCTTCTGCAGTTTTCTGGAAGAGTCTTGGACCAGGGAAGAAAATTTTTCAAA
>SVFJ01000127.1 GCA_015056925.1 Lachnospiraceae bacterium
TTACTAATCGGTCGAAGGCTTAACCAAGGTTTGAGGGAGTTATCCAAAGTCTTGAAAAGAAGATTGATTCATGTTCGGTTTTGAGGGTACAAAGCCCTTGTGAAGAGTAGATATTCTACTCTTTTTTTGTTGGAATCTTATAGAAATATAATTTATGCACGATAAAGAGATTGTTTAGAGTAAAAATAATAAAAAAATATTAACAAATTTTTCAGATAATAGTTTCATTTTCTGTAAAATATGTTATAATATGTTTACAGTAGATATTTCCCAAATGATGAAAGCAGTGAGGTGTAAATATGGATACAAAAATTTTACTTGAAAACGGAACAAATGAATTAGAGATTTTGGAATTTACATTGGCGGGTAATTCTTATGGTATCAATGTAGCTAAGATTAGAGAAATAATTCCTTATCAGAGTGTTACACCGGTACCCAATTCTCATCCCAGCGTAGAAGGTATTTTTATGCCGAGAGATATTATGATGACGGCAATTGATCTTAAGAATTGTCTGGGTCGAGGAGAATCAACACCGGATGGTTTGTTTATTATCACAAACTTTAATAAATTAGATATTGCATTTCATGTTGAAAGTGTATTGGGAATCCATCGTGTTTCATGGAAAGATATTATTAAGCCTGATGCTACGATTTCTACAGCTGATGACAGTGTGGCTACAGGTATCGTAAAAAAAGATAATAAGCTGATAATCATTCTTGATTTTGAGAAGATTGTATGCGATATTAACCCTGAAACCGGACTTAAAGTTTCAGAAATAACGGCATTGGGAGAAAGAAGCAGAAGTAATGTACCTATTTTAATTGCTGAGGATTCTCCCTTGTTAAATAAGCTTATTGTGGACTCCCTGAGAGCTGCAGGATATAATAATCTGATTCATACAGAGAATGGTCAGAAAGCCTATGATGTAATTTGCCAGTGTAAGGCAGACGGTACATTACATGAGCATGTTCGTTGTATTATTACCGATATTGAGATGCCTGAGATGGACGGACACAGACTGACAAAGCTTGTTAAATCAGATGATGCAACTGAAAATATACCGGTAGTTATTTTCTCATCTTTGGTAAATGAGGAGATGAAGAAAAAGGGTGATGCATTGGGAGCCGATGCGCAGCTGTCGAAACCGGAAATCGGTAATCTGGTAAAGATTATTGATGAGCTGGTTGCAAGCAGACATTTGGATGAGTAATACTTGAAAGGCTGGGAAGGTTCCCAGCCTTTTTGTCCTTTATATAATATGACTGAGGAAAGAGGATTTAAGTGTGTGTAACATATGGCAGAAAATTGAAGAAGCGGATATGGTGCTAATTGGTTTGGGTGAAGAGTTTGATGACCGAAGAACCTTAAACAACATAGACGGATATGAAAAAAGAAAAGGAGAGGTTGTAGAATCTTCATCTCCCTGGTTGCTTCCGGCTTATCAGAAGATATGCAGAGAGGAAGGCAAAAGCCTTGTAGGTGATGCATTATCTAAGCTTGCAAAGTGTCTGGAAAGTAAAAATTATTTTGTATTGTCTGTCTCTATGAATGATTCCATACGTCAGGTTGCATGGAAGGAAGGGCGGCTTGTAATGCCATGCGGAGGCAGTGCTTTTAAACAATGTGAAAAGGGTTGTGAAAGTGTTTTAGAACCACTTACTCAAGAAGATTATGAAAAAATCAGTGCTAGGTTAAAAGTAAAGGATGATACTTTTGATGTAAATATATCGTTGGGCCAATGTCCGGAGTGTGGTGCACCGCTTATCTTAAATAATGTATATACTGAAAATTATAATGAAAACGGTTATTTACATGATTGGGAGATTTATACCAAGTGGTTACAGGGAACTTTAAATAAAAAGTTACTCATTTTGGAATTGGGAGTCGGAATGCAATTTCCTTCAGTGATAAGATTCCCTTTTGAAAAAATAGCATTTTATAATAATAAAGCAGAGTTTTACAGAGTGAATGAGAAGTTATATCACCTTACCGAAGAGTTAAAGGAGAAAGGTAAGTCGATATCTGAAAATGCAATTGATTGGTTACTATCCTTGTGATAAACTAAAAAAGAAACAGACAAATTGGTGAGCGGAGGAAATAAAATGCCTTCACAGGAAGAGTATTTAGATAATCTGTTAAAAGATTTGAATAATGATGTGGAAACAACTGAGCTGGATGATATCACAGACAGTGCGAAAGAGCCGGAGAGTACAGATGAAGAGAAAGAATTTTTGGAATCTGTTATCGCCGGTTTAGATGACGTGGATACATATGAAGAGATTGAAAATGTGAATGTGGATGCTCCGGTGGTAGAGGAATTGTCATCCATGTCTGAGGAAGATATTGAGAAGCTATTGTCAGCTGCAGAATATGAAGAGACAAAAAACGAAAATATTGAAATCGATACAGATTTGATGGATTTGCTTCAGGAGTATGAAGACAGAGAATTACAGGATATTCACGATATGTTGGATAAATCTGACCATAACGAAGCAGTGGATGAAGAAATTGTAAATCTGATCCGGCAAGAGGCGATAGAGGAAGAGATAACAGCTTTCCATGAAGATGATGATGCAATTGAACTATTATTAGCAAGTACAGATCCTGCTGAAGATGACAAAATGCTGCAGAAACGTTTGGCAAAAGAAAAAAAGAAACAGTTAAAGGAAGAAAAGCGCTTGCTAAAGGAGCAAAAGCGCTTGGAAAAGCGTGCCAAAAAGGAAGCAAAAGCAAAGGAAAAGACGAAAGAAGAGGCTCAGGAAGAAATACAGGATATCCCTATAGCTGTTTCAGATGAAACGAGTGACGATGATTTTATGTCAATGTTTGCTGAAAATGTTTCTGAAGCGGAACCGATAGCGGAAGATGACTTGTTTGGCGGCCTTGAAACAGTTGATTTAAGCGATGACAGTGAGTCCGAGGTGGAGCCTGATATTTTACAGGCTCTTACAGTTGCAGATGATGTATTTGGTGATGATTCCTTTGATTTATCATCGCTTGAAGAAGTACCGGATTTGGAAAATGAACGTACAAAAGGGGACAAGGAGAAAAAGAAGGGCTTTTTTGCAAAAGTTTTTGAATTTTTGACGGAGTCAGATGATGAGGAGGATGAAGCGTCTGAGATTAAGCTTTCCCAGGAAAATGAAAATATTTTAAAAGAAATGGATGCTGAAAAAGGGAAAAAGAAGTCAAAGAAAAAGAATAAAAAAGGAAAAGACCCTGAAACAGGTGAAGAAGCGGAGAATGAGGGTGAGGAAGAAAAGAAGCCCAAAAAGGTAAAGAAGCCCAAGAAAGCAAAGGCTCCCAAAGTGGCGGTTGTGGAGGAGCCCGGAAAGAAGCTTTCTAAGAAGCGCGTATCACTGATAATGTTAATATGTATTAGCTTCTCTTTGATAATTATTGTTATAAATCATATAATGAGTGACTATATGTCAAAGAAGGAAGGCATCAATGCATATTATAAGGAGGATTATCAGACCTGTTATCAAAATTTGTATGGAAAAGCATTGAGTGAAACTGAAAAGATAATGTACTATAAATCTGAGAGTATTATGAGGATGCGGGTATGGATCCGAGAATATGAAATCTTTGCGCAGGAAGGTGCAGAGGCTGAAGCGCTGGATAGTCTGATTCAGACGGTTGATGATTATACTACATTATATGAGTTTGCACAGGAGTGGAATGCTTCCTCGGAAGTGGCTGTACTGTATCAGAATGTTATACAGATTCTTTCAGAAAAATATAATTTGACGGAGACTCAGGCTAAGGAAATTGCCGCCACTCCGGATGATGTAACCTATACCAAGAAAATTCTGGCGCTTATTGCCGGGGAGGCATATGGTTCCTGGGATATTCCCAAAGCTCCGGATGTGCAGGAGATTCCTGGGAATCAGAAGCCACAGCAGAGTGTTTCCGGACTTCCGGATTTGTTGCCTGAGGAAGAAGAGTTGACAGATACAGGATTTGTGGATAACATACAGTAGAGAACATGACAGAATGGAGATAGGGTAATGATAGCTATCATTGATTATGATGCAGGAAATATAAAAAGTGTAGAAAAGGCCATGCTTCTTCTGGGCGAAGAAGTGGTTTTGACTAGGGATGAAGAAACCATCCTTTCTGCAGATGGTGTGATTTTGCCGGGTGTAGGAGCATTTGGGGATGCCATGGAGAAGCTTCATGCATATGGTCTGGTAGATACGATACATAAATGTGTAGAGAAGAAGATACCTTTTTTGGGTATCTGTCTTGGGTTGCAACTTATGTTTGAAAGCAGTGATGAAGCTCCCGGAGTAGAGGGCTTACATCTTTTGAATGGAAAGATTCTTCGTATCCCGGCAGAGGAGGGACTAAAGATTCCTCATATTGGCTGGAATAATCTGTCATTCCCCAACGAGGGGCGTTTATTTGAAGGGATTGAAGAAAATTCATTTGTTTACTTCGTACATTCCTATTATCTCAAGGCGGAGGACCCTACCATCGTAAAGGCGGCTACGGAATATGGTACCTACATACATGCCTCCGTCGAGAAGGATAATGTATTTGCATGCCAATTCCATCCTGAAAAGAGTTCTGAGGTGGGATTAAAGATTTTGCAGAACTTTATTAATGTGACGAAGGAGAAGTAATTATGCATACAAAAAGAATTATTCCCTGTCTGGATGTCAAGGATGGCAGAGTAGTAAAAGGTATTAATTTTGTGAATTTAAGAGATGCCGGAGACCCCGCAGATGTAGCGGCTGCTTACGATAAGGCAGGAGCAGATGAAGTAGTGTTTTTGGATATTACAGCATCCTCTGACAGTCGTGCGACGCAGCTTGAGTGGGTGCGTCAGGTGGCTAGTAAGGTGTTTATCCCTTTTACGGTGGGCGGAGGTGTGCGTACCGTAGAGGATTTCAAGGCTATTTTACGTGAAGGCGCTGATAAGATTGCAATTAATTCTGCAGCGATTATGAATCCCCGGCTCATCAGTGATGCGGCTGAGAAATTCGGAAGTCAATGTGTTGTAGTAGCCATTGATGCCAAGAGACGCGAGGACGGAAGCGGCTGGAATATCTACAAAAACGGTGGACGTGTGGATATGGGTATGGATGCTGTGGAGTGGGCTGTTAAGGCTGAGCAAATGGGCGCCGGAGAGATATTGCTTACCAGTATGGATGGTGACGGTACCAAAGAAGGCTACGATTTAGAACTGACAAAAGCTGTAGCTGAAGCAGTGAGTATTCCTGTTATAGCATCCGGCGGTGCCGGTAAATTGGAGCATTTTTATGATGCACTTATTGACGCTAAGGCGGAAGCTGTATTAGCTGCTTCATTGTTCCATTATAAAGAGCTTGAAATTATGCAGGTAAAGGAATATCTGAAAGGAAGAGGCGTTTCTGTCAGAATATAATTTTGAATAACAAATGATTTTTATTTTGTTGGAAAGTGACATAAAATGGCAATGATTACAAATGACTGGCTGAACCCCTTGAGCAAAGAGTTTCAAAAGCCATACTATAAAGAATTATTTGAGTTTGTAAAACAGGAATACAGTACGACGCAGGTGTTTCCGCCTGCAGATGATATCTTTAATGCATTTCATCTGACACCGTTACATGAAGTGAAGGTGGTTATTATCGGTCAGGACCCCTATCACAATGTGGGGCAGGCCCATGGTCTTTGCTTTTCGGTAAAGCCGGATGTGGATTTGCCGCCGTCTCTTGTAAATATTTATCAGGAGCTTGAGGATGATTTGGGCTGCAAAATACCCAACAACGGCTATCTTGTAAAGTGGGCGAAGCAGGGTGTACTGATGTTGAATACGGTACTTACCGTGCGTGCGCATATGGCAAATTCTCACCATGGAAAGGGTTGGGAGCAATTTACAGACGCGGCTATAAGGGCATTAAATGAACAAAATCGTCCCATTGTATTTATCCTGTGGGGCAGACCGGCACAGATGAAGAAAAGTATGTTAACGAACCCTAATCATCTGATACTGGAAGCACCGCATCCAAGCCCGTTATCGGCATACAGAGGTTTCTTTGGCAGTAAACCCTTCAGTAAGACAAATCAGTTTTTAGAAGAGCGGGGGCTTAAACCTATCGACTGGCAAATCGAAGATATTTAATTTATGACGGAGGTATGTAATGCATACCTTCGTTTTTGTTGCAAATGATGTTGACAAATCGAGCAAATTGAATTATAGTAGTTCTAAATAGAAACACTAGAGAGGACGAGGCTTATGGAGAATGTAACAATGATAGACAAACTGTTGTTATTTGGACTCAGTCGTCAGGAAGCGGTTATCTATATGTGTCTTTTGAAAAACAGTGAGCTTACCGGTTATGAGGTGGCAAAGTTAACCGGTATTTCAAGATCTAATGTGTATAATGGACTGGCTGCCTTGGTTGAGCATGGAGCAGCATATGTAAAGGAAGGGACTTCTACGAAGTATGTAGCCGTTGCGCTGAATGAATTTTGCGATAATTATATCCGTTATCTTCAGGGTGTGCAGGTATATCTGATGCTAAATGAGCCCAAACGTGTTGAGAATAAGGAAGGCTATATTACCATAGAAGGGAAGCGCCATATCAGTGACAAGATACATAATATGCTAAAGAGTGCCCAGAAGCGGATTTATTTTTCGGCAAATGGTGCCTTGTTGGAGATGTGGAAGAAAGAGGTTCTGGAGCTTGTCTTAAAGGATATTAAAGTAGTGTTGATTTCGGACAGGTTGCCGGAAGGTTTTAAAGAAGCATATGCAGAGGAGAAGATTATCTTTTATAAGTCACTACCCGAGGAAGATACAGAGAACAGCTTTTGTGACAGAGAGAAGCAGGTACGTCTGATTATTGATTCTGAATATGTACTGACGGGTGAGATTAACGGAAGTGACAGTGATACTTGTCTATACAGTGCACAAAAGAATTTTGTGACTGTTATTAAGGATGCTATGAGAAATGAAATGGAATTAATCAAAATAAAAGGAAAGAAAGAGGAATAAGCTTATGAAAATCAGAATCGGTATTATGGGTTATGGAAATTTAGGAAGAGGAATTGAATGTGCAGTGCGTCAAAATGATGATATGGAGCTTGTAGGCGTATTTACAAGAAGAGCGCCTGAAGATGTGAAGACTTTGACAGATGTACCCGTATATCATGTTGACAAGCTTGCAGAGATGAAGGATACTATTGATGTGCTTATGATGTGTGGCGGTTCTGCTACGGATTTGCCCAAGCAGACTGTGGAATACGCGAAGTATTTTAATGTGGTTGACAGCTTTGATACCCATGCAAAGATTCCGGAGCATTTTGCAAATGTAGATGCAAGTGCAATGGAAAGCGGCAAAATAGCTATGATCTCCGTGGGTTGGGATCCGGGT
>SVFJ01000128.1 GCA_015056925.1 Lachnospiraceae bacterium
GTGGCTTGCTATTGTCTCTAAAAACATCAAGAACCACTAAATACTCTCCACAATACTTTTTACGACAAATAGAGTCTGTTCTTTTGCATCAGTCAGGCAAAGCTTGAGGTAGCTAAACAATAGATTTGTAGTCAATTATATTTAGGTTTAGGTGAGCTAGCGCAGCAAGTGGTGTGTTCGACTGCTGAAGCTTAAAAAGTATTTTAATTGCGTCACTGGGTCTTACATTATTTCTACACCTATAAAAGACCAAATAAATCCTTAATAGTTGGTCTTTTGTCATTGTTTCACATACGAAAGACCAAGTAAATCCTTAACAGTTGGTCTTTTACTCCTATTTCATTTGTAAAAGACCAACTGTAGCCATTTATAACAAATCAGACATGAAATAAAGCTTCACATCTATGAACAAGCGCCTTGACACGGCGAATGAGCGTGCATATTCTATCACTTGGCTCTCCAAACTCAACTAAATCTAAATTTAGTGGATTAATAAGTCTGAATGCTTTCATACAGTTTTAGGAAATACACAGGCTCTCTGTCCTGCTCCACATAAGAAAAGGTCTATAGATTTATAAGCCAAAGTATTGCGGAGAGTAGCTAGTTTTTCTTAGTGTTTTTAGAATATATAGCAATTCGCCGACCGGATGGAGGCGAAAACAGCAAACTGAGCCATGGAGGGCGAATATGCTGTGGTTGCGTACGCTTTAGAACACATAGAAAAAAACGCTTAGAAAAACTTTACTCGTAGCGTCTACTTTTGCGTTAAACCATAGACCGTTTCGTGGAGAAGGGCAGAGTACCGTCCGTTAACTCGCCCCCCAAATTTACCTACCTAACCAAAAAAGTCTCGCATCATTAATACGACACAAGACTTTTTAAGCTCTCTATTATTCATCCGCAGGCAATCCGCGTATATATCGTAATACCAGCGGAACTGCCACCATAAAGGCAAGCACATCCGCAACCGTCTGAGACATCTGAATACCTGTCAGTCCAATGACAGCCTCCAGAATAATCAAAGTCGGAATAAAAAACAATCCGCTTCTTAACAAAGAGAAGAAGCTCGCCAGCTTATTCTCGCCAACACTTTGGAAGAGCATCGAAGCACATATGGTTACAGGCTGGAAAAATAACGCTATCAACTGAAAGCGCAGTGCCTGCGTACCAATCTCTATTACCTGTACATCATCTCTGAAGATACCGACCAAGCTGCCCGATACAAAGAATGCCACAACAGCCAAGCTGCCAAGCAACACTTCTCCTGCTCCCCATGTGAAGAAGAAAGCCTTCTTCACTCTGGAATACTTCTTTGCACCATAGTTAAAGCCTGCCACCGGCTGGAAGCCCTGCCCAATACCTAAGCCTACCGCAAAGATAAAGAAACAGATGCGATTTACAATAGACATTGCCGCTACTGCTGCATCCCCATAGCCACCTGCAAGACCATTGAGCACCATAGTGGAAATACTGTTTAAGCCCTGACGAAGCAGACTGGGAAAACCTGTCTTTACCACATCCGTGATACCCAGTGGATTCTTGGTAATCGCTGTAATCGCAATCTTGGTCTGCGTCTTCCCACGCAAAAACATGCTCAATAGAATCATAAAGCTCACACACTGAGACAGTGCTGTGGATACTCCGGCTCCTGCAATTCCCATATCAAAACCGCTAATAAAAATAGGGTCTCCTATCATATTCAATAAGCCACCTGTAACAAGACCAATCATCGCCAGATTTGCCTTACCTTCATAACGAAGGATATTATTTAATACAAAGCTTGCCATCATAATCGGTGCTGCTATCAATATGTATCTTCCATAATCTCTTGCATAAGGAAGAATCGTGTCCGTACTTCCAAGCAACAGCATCAGTGGGTCAATAAAAATTAATCCTAAAATACCAATTACCGTACCTAATAAAAGTGCTGTAAAGAAGCTTAAAGATGCTGTTATCCTTGCACTTTCTACATCCTGATTACCGAGCCTTCTGGAAATAATGCTTCCTGCACCCTGACCAAGCATAAAACCAAATGCCTGAATAATCGCCATCAAACCAAATACAATTCCCACTGCACCACTGGCACTGTTTCCCAGAGCACTTACAAAATAAGTATCTGCCATATTATAAATATTGGTTACCAGCATACTGATTGTCGTTGGAATCCCAAGCATAATCACCAGCTTAGATACCGGTGTCTTTGTCATCTTCTCATAGTGTGTCATCTGTGTCGTCTTATCATTGCCACTCATACCATACATACCTCTTTTCTACCTATACATTAAACCCTAGCACTCTATTTTTATTTCGTCAAATACAACTACTACAATTTTCAAAAAAATATGTTGACAGGTTACTCATTTAGTTGTATGGTTAATTACATAAGTAATGAACCTACGAACCCAAGTTGAAATATCGCATATGACTTAGTAAGTGGTAACAATATTCAAGCAAAAATAATTTAAGAAACGGAGGAGCGCAATGAACGAATATCTGACTCAGGAAAAGTCTATTTATCTTCAGATAAGCGAAATGATTGAAAATGATATTCTGCGTGATATTTTGCTAGAGGAGGAGAAGGTACCAAGTACCAATGAGTTGGCAAAGCTCTACGCAATTAATCCTGCAACAGCAGCAAAGGGAATCAACTTATTAGTAGATTCCGGAATCCTATACAAGAAAAGAGGTATCGGTATGTTTGTAGCAACAGGCGCCAAGGCACAGATTCGTGCAAGAAGAAAAGAAGAATTTTATGAACATTACCTACAGGCAATTTTGCAGGAAGCCTTACACTTAGGAATCAGTAAGGAAGAACTAATCGAAATGATACAGCAATCAAAGAACTAAGAGGGAAAGAGATATGAGCGATTTTAAATTAGTATGTAACGACATCGTAAAGAAATATGGTAAGAAGGAAATATTACACAATATTGATTTAGAAATTGAACCGGGTAAAATCTACGGTCTTATCGGAAGAAACGGAGCTGGAAAGACAACTCTCCTCTCTGTGTTATCTGCACAGACACCTGCCACCTCCGGTAATGTTACCTACAGCGGCATGCAGGTATGGGAGAATCAGGAAGCACTTGACCACATCTGCTTCTCCAGAGAGCTGAACGCAATATCTGCTTACGGACCTAATAATCTCAAGGTAAAGGATTATTTCAAATCAGCAGAAGCCTTCTTCCCTAACTGGGATAAGGAAATGGCAAAGCGTCTTTGCATAGAGTTTGGTCTTGAAGAAAAAAAGAGAATCAGTAAGCTTTCAAAGGGCATGATGTCCATGGTGACCATCATCATTGCACTTGCCAGTAAGGCAGATATTACCTTTATGGATGAACCGGTTGCAGGACTTGATGTCGTTGCAAGAGACCAGTTCTACCGCGAGCTGTTAAATGAATATACCGAAACGGGAAGAACCTTCATCGTTTCCACACATATTATCGAAGAAGCAGCCGACCTCTTTGAAGAAACCATTCTGCTTAAAGACGGTAATATCCTCCTCAAGGAGAACACGTTAGACCTGTTAGACCGTGCTTTCCATATCAGTGGAAAGGCGGAAGATGTAGATGCCTTCATCCAAGGCTTACCAACTTACCGAATGGAGAATATCGGCAGAAGCAAGGGGGCTACCGTTCTTTTGAATCCGGGACAGGAGCTTCCTACAGGCTTTGACGTTACAGTACAGCCTGTCAGCCTTCAGAATTTATTTGTTGCTTTATGCGGCCAGGATGCTGCAAGCAGAATGTGAGGAACCTATGAACAAAACATTTAGAAGCATAAAATACATATTCCTTCAGACACAGACTATATTTGCACTTATCGTAGGACTTGCAATCTTTCTCTTGTTTCTGTTTGAAGGATTTCTGAACTTTAAGACGGGATTTCAGATAAAAGAAGTTATTAATACTGCTGCATTCAATATTCTGCTGCTTGGAATCCTGTTTGTCGGTCTGGTATTAGGCAGCTACTATCAGATGTTATGCCCTTATTATCTTACCTTCTCTACTACAAGAAAGAGCATTTTTCTTAGTATGAAGGTTATTGCATGGCTCCCGATACTGGAACTATTCCTGCTAAGTTTGATACTTATAGTTTTTGCAGATTCTTCCGCCCGGGCGACCATCATCAGCAGCTATACCGGTCTTCTCGGAATTGCCTTTATTGTATTATCCTTTGGTGAATTTATGGGAGTGCTCAGTCTTAAGTTTGTCAAATTCGGGCGTATGTTTCCTGCTATATTAGGAGGTATCGGTGGTGGTATCGGCGGCTTTTGTACCAGCTTTTTTGCAGATGTAGAAAACGCAAGGAATCTTTCCTTTGCTGTTCTTTTAGAAAGATATGTACATATATTTTTAATCGTCGGTATTCCTTTATACCTGATTACAAATATTGCAGTATACCGTATCATAAAAAAAATATCAGCACACTAAAGGAGATTACCTATGATGAAAGATATATTAAAACGTTATCATCTACATCTGCCAACGCTCTATCTGACACTTGGCATGATATGGGGCATGGCATTGTTTGGACTTATTTTATTTGAAATTCTGATGCAGCTGATTGTTATCAACAAACCAGACCCTGAGGTCTTCCAAATGGCATTCCTGATGGCATTCGTTATATATTGGGGAACTGCTCTTCTTACAGGAGGTCTCACAAACTTTACCAGCTTTAACACCGCCATTTCCATGGGATGTACAAGAAGAAGCTATATCATAACACGAACCATATTCCTGTTTTCATCAAACCTTTTAGGTATCCTTTCTGTAGCAGCAGTTTATTACTTAGAGAAGCTATATCTAAACCTGCATTGGACGGGACTGCCTTTAGAAGATGATATCAGTTTTCTTATGAATCCGCTCCTACTCCTTATGATGTGGATTGTCGGAACCATACTTCCTTTCTTCATTAACGCATTGAACCTCCGCTTTGGAAAGGTTGTAACAATTATCATTTATGTTATATGGTTAGTTAGCTGCCTTAGCTTTGCACATATTGATGATTTTATCCATTCAGGCAGTACACTGGCGCTAGTCAGAATCTTCTTGATGTTACAGCCTTATCACTGGTGCATCATTCTGCTTGCAATATGCGCAGCACTTTATATCATAGCTTACAGACTATATAAAAAACAGGCAGTGGTTGCCTAATCATACATTAATAATTAAGAGGGAGAAATGAAAAATGAGTTTAGAAGTGAAAAATTTATCTAAAAAATACGGTGAAAAAACCGTACTGGAAAGCTTAAGCTTTACTATGGAGAAGCCGGGTGTATATGCACTCCTTGGTACCAATGGTGCCGGTAAGACCACATCTATCAGAATGATGCTTGGTATGCTCAAAAAGAACAGCGGAGAGGTTTTATGGAACGGCAAGCCGCTTGATACCGCTACATGTAACGTAGGTTACCTTGCAGAGGAGCGCGGCTTATACCCTAAATATACCTTAATGGACCAGTTAATCTACTTTGCAGGCTTAAGAGGCGTATCAAAGTCTGAGGCAAAGAAGCGTATCAAATACTGGGCAAAGCGCCTTGAAGTAGAGGAATATCTCTATCCAAATGCCCAGACCGAAGAAACCAAAGGTAAAAAAGGACGTAAGAAAGCAGAGAAGCCAAAGACAGCTGACCAGCTTTCAAAGGGTAATCAGCAGAAGCTGCAGTTTATGACTGCACTTATCTCAGACCCTGAGCTTCTTATTCTTGATGAGCCTCTGTCAGGTCTTGACCCTGTAAATACAGACCTTTTCAAGAACATCATTCGTGAAGAAATCGCAAAGGGTAAATATTTAATTATGTCCAGCCACCAGATGGCAACTGTAGAGGAGTTCTGTACTGATATTACAATCCTTAAGCACTCTAAGGTCGTATTACAGGGTAACTTAAATGAAATCAAGAAGAGCTACGGACGTGTAAATCTTGCTCTCAAGGTAGAACAGGATATCACATCCTATATCAATACTGTCGGTGCAGAAATTATTACCGAGAAGGAATATGAATATCAGATTAAGGTTACAGGCGAGGAGCAGGCTAATAAGCTTTTAAGTTCTCTTATCCAGAACAATATCAGCATCATTACCTTTGACCTTCGTGAACCATCACTTCATGAAATCTTTGTTGAAAAGGTAGGTGGTGAAGCCCATGAAACTGTTTAAAGATAAATTACGCGGAACAGGAAGTGTTTTTAAATTTACACTTCAACAGTTTATGAAAAATAAAGCAAATATCATTTCACTTGTGATTATGCTACTTTTCTCAACGCTTCTGCTTCCCATTATAACCATTATCAATGGCGCAGAAAGTAAAAATGTAGAAACAGCAAATATCAGCAGAGTATTTGTATGTAACAGTACTCCTTACAGCTTTAATGCCGATTTCTTTGATGAAGCCCTTGCAGAAAGTGAGTACTGGGCTAACACCGAGTTTAGCGATATTTCAGAAGAATTATCAGAGCCTGGAGTTTATTCCCTTACAGACGACGAGGTACAGGTTTTCGCAAAGCCTTCTGATGATGGCATGGGGTATAGCATTTATCTAGCAACCTGTGATGATGTTACAATTGATGAGGATAGCTTATCTTCACTGGAATCTATTGCATTAGAGCTTTTTGAGTCTGCCAGATATCAAAGCTTAAATATCTCTGACGAGCAGCTTGCAACACTTATGGCAAACTGGTCCTACAGAACCAATAGTGTCAACAGTTATATGGAGGACCACAGCAAGGTAGGTACGCAATCCATGTTACAGCTTGCTTATTCAGTTCTTTTGATGGTGGTTTGTACGATATCCATATCCTATATCATCAGAAGTATTATTGAAGAAAAGGCATCTAAGCTAGTAGAAACACTTATGGTTAGCGTACAGCCTCTTGCCTTGATTGTTGGCAAAGTACTTGCTTCTATGGCATATGTAGTCATTTTACTCTTAACCATGCTTTGTGGCTATGTACTTTCCTACCATGTAACAGGACTTTTCCTTGAGGTTGATTCCATGGGAAATATGATGGCAACTGCCGGTATTTCTACAGACCAAATGAATATTAGTCCAATTGCTATTTTCGCATTTGTGATTTCATTATTATTGGGATACCTTACTTTCTCACTAATCGCAGGATTAACAGCATCAGGCTGCTCCTCTCTTGAGGAATCCGAAGGTGCAACCCTTGGAAGTATGGCACTTCTAATGTTTGGTTATATTTTCTCTTGTGGCGCAGTAGCTGCCACTGCACCAACCATGATTTATA
>SVFJ01000129.1 GCA_015056925.1 Lachnospiraceae bacterium
GGCGAATACAATCAACCAACCAGCAAACCAGATACGACTGTTGACAAGTAATCTTAGTAATTTGTCCAGAATGATTGGCAATCTGTTCATGCCTGTTCTTTCCAAGGTGCTGCCCTATATTAATGGCTTTGTAATCGCATTACAGCGTCTTGTTACATGGTTGGGTAGTTTGATGGGGATTGACCTCAGCGAGATTACAAAGGGTGTTGGCTCCAACGAGGTTGATATAGGCGGCTTGCTTGATGAAACGGATGGGCTGGGAGATAGCCTGGACAATGCAAGTAAATCGGCTAAAAAACTGAAATCCAATTTGCAGGGATTTGATGAACTGAACGTGATTACTACACAGGATGATAGCGGACTTTCAGACATAGGAAGTGCTGGCTTAGCATCCGGTTTATTAGATTCTGCCTTTGATGATATTTTTTCTGAATATCAAGCAGCATGGGACAAAGCCTTTGATGAAATGGAAAACAAAGCACAGGCGATTGCGGATAAGATTGAGAAGTTTTTCCAGCCGGTAAAGGACATCATAGAAGATTTTGTTGCTGGAGATTTCTTTAAGGCTGGACAGGACACTTCCAAACTTGTAGTTGGCATATTTGATTTCTTTGCTAATGCAATTGATAATGTGGATTGGTATGGAATTGGTCAGAATATTGGAGATTATCTTGCTGGAATCGAGTGGATAAAGGTATTAAGTTCATTTGGCAATCTTCTATGGCAGGGAATTGAGGCTGCAATTGAATTATGGGAAGGTTCGTTTGATGCCGCACCTATTGAGACTACTATCATTACCGCAATAGCAGGATTAACATGGGCTGGCATAATTCCTGCATTTATTACATCTATAAAAAATGCATTAACGCCAAAAGCAATTGTGACAGCATTATATGATGCAATTTCTATTTCTTTAGCAGGTGGTATGATTCCTTGGATGGGAACACCTGCATTTGATGTAATAGGTAGTTGGATATTGGATGGAATAGACCGAATCTTAGAAGAACTTCTTCCTGATTGGGCTTTGGATTTTTTGAGCAAATTGGGAGCAGGAATAGTGTTAGGTGGGGCGGCTGGTTCTTGGTTCCCGGGAGCAGGAACTGTTGCAGGTGCTATTATCGGAGGTATACTCGGTGCTTTTGAGGGGATTGAAATTGATGGCATAAGCATACTTGATACAATAGTGAAAAAGCTATTCAATTTTGATACAACTACATTTTTCTTTAAAGAAGCAAGGAAAGCGTTTGAAACAGCATTCGATGGGAATAGGCAAGATTGGCTTGATATTGGATGCTGGATTCTTGAAGGAATTCTGGATGGATTTATAGGAGCATTATCATTTATAGCTGAGCCTATTGCAGATTTTTTTGCATGGACTTGGGAAGAGATATGTAATGTTTTTGGAATTCATAGCCCAGCAAGAGAAATGAAGCCAATAGGCGAGTATATTTTACTTGGAATAGTGGAAGGATTTGACGATACGATTTCTGAATTTAGTTCCGCTATAGATAATTGGTTTGAAAATACAGTAGAACCATGGTTTGAATTTGACAAATGGAGAGAGTTAGGCACAAATGTTATAGATGGTATTAAAAATGGTATTGAAAATAAATTGTCTAGTGTTGGAGATGCCATTTCAAAAGTAACCGGTATGATTACGGGCGGTTTTACTAAAGCACTTGATATACACAGTCCTTCTAGGGTAATGTTTTCTTTGGGAGAGTTTACAATAGAAGGTTTCCAACTTGGTATGGAAAATCTCTATGATTCTGTACAAAGGTCAATTGGAGAATTTGGTGGTTCGTTACAGTATGAAATCGCACCGAGTCCACAGATGAGTTATGCTGATATTCCAAATACTGCGTTTCCGACTACAGAGTACAATAATTACTCATATTATGATAGTCAGAGTAATTATGATGCAACAGAAACGAATATGCTGCTTAGGGAGTTAATTAGTGCGGTAAGGGAAGGAAGTACGATAGAAATAGATGGAACACCTGTTTTTAAAGCAGTAAAGAGAAAAAACAGTGAGGAAGCAAGATTAAATCACTCACATATGCTTATGTCACATTGATAATTCTTCCACGATATGGTATCATCAAGGTATCATATTGTGGAGGGGTTACTATGGCGTTGATAAAGTGTCCGGAATGCGGACGTGAGATTTCAGATAAAGCTACATTGTGTATAGGTTGTGGATTTCCGATAAAAGAGTATTTAGAAGATGCGAGAATGTCAGTTCCAAGTAAAGAAATGTGTCCATATTGTGGTTCTGAAAATATAGACAATAACGGATATTGTGATGATTGCGGAATGTTAATAGCTTCGCACAGTAACATAGCTGAATCGCAGAATAAAAATGAGATAGAGAAACTGAGTGAAAATAAACGAGAATTTCAAGGTATTTATAGGTGTACCACATTCGGTGGAATGCAAGAGGTATACTGCCCACGATGTGGCAGCGAAGATTGTTCTCATCATCAGGAACAGAGAGTTATACCGGCGCAGACTAAAACCAGGTATACAGCAAATTTGAACCCGTTGCGTCCGTTTACTCTTGTTAATAAAAAAGAGAAAGTTGTAAAATATGGCAAAACGATAACGGAAAATAAGATTATCTGCAATAAATGTGGCATGATATTTCAGTGATTTAATACAAAACATTTTACATAATTCAATGCGATACGACGTACAGTGTCGAATTGTGGCAAACGTTTTGCTTGCAGGAAATATCTACATGTGTTAAGATTGCGTTAATTCAATAGAATTGGCATTAACATTTTACTAAAGATACAGTAACTTTTAAAGTTATGGGAGCCGTTTGGAATAGACTAGTTAAGGTTTGTTCCAATGGTTCCCTTTTTGTTTATGAAAATTCAACCTTATGGCTTGAATATATTTTACCAAAGATAACAAGTTCCCAAATACCAAAGGTTACAGAATGAAACTAAAATAAATAACCAATATGGAGGAATGAGTTATGTTAGTAGAAATCACAAAAATCAACAAGGAAGAGGTAACTGTAGTAACAAGCTTGGATGTGGCTGAGACTTTTGGAAAGAGACATTCTGATGTGCTGAGAGATATTGACCACTTGCAATGTTCTGATGAATTTACTGAACGCAATTTTGCGTTGAGCTCGTATAAGGACATAAGTGGAAAGTCAAACAAAATGTATTATATGACGAGGGACGGTTTTACTATTCTTGTTATGGGTTATACCGGCGAAACGGCAATGAAATTTAAAGAAGCGTATATTCGTCAGTTTAATGCTATGGAAAAAGTCCTCATCGGCAAGATGAAGGAGCGCGAGAAAGGTATTGCTGTCCGGCAGGCACTTACAAATGCATTACAGCAATCGCAAGAGAATGACCGGATGCACGGACATGCGTATTCTACATATACGAATGTCGTTTATAAAGCAGTATTTGGAAAGAATGCAGTACAACTCCGGGAAGAGTATAGAATTACCAAGAACGATAATTTGAGGGATTTCTTTTCAGAGGAAGAGTTAAAGAAAGTACAGAATGTTGAAATGCTTATCAGCGGTCTTGTAGGCTGCGGATGGGGATATGATGATATAAGAGATTTCGTTTTGAAACAGAGCAAATTACAACTATCAGCTTAATATTGATTATTACAAGGGCACTTACCTTCAGGTAGGTGCTTTTCTTATGCCCAAAAGTGAGGTGAAAGCATGGCATATGCAGGATATTTAATAAAGGTGGGGGATTATGAAATCCCCACAGATAGACTTATAAGTGCACAGTCCTACAAGGCAACGTTAAGTGTGCAGGATTTGGACAGTTACCGTGATGCTAATGGTGTCCTGCATAGAACAGCGTTGGAGCATAGGGTTAATAAAATAGAATTTGAAACACGCAACATGCTTACCAACACGGAAATGGCTGAGCTGTTTAGCAATATATCGAATAATTATACGGTACCGGCAGAACGAAAGTTTGTCGGTACTTTTTATGTGCCGGAGTTTGATGATTATGTTTCGCAGGATATGTACATGGCAGACCCATCATTCAATATATATGGAATTTTTGATGGTGTAATCAAATATAAGCCGACAAGAATAGCATTTATAGCATATTAGGAGTATATTGCGACATGGTTGATTTTAAGTATTCTAATCTGTTTTTGCAGGACAGTGTGGATAAGCAATTACATATTGAATTTGATACCGATACTATTACAAATGAGGAGTTGCATTCCGAGAATTTTGAGTTGAATGAAAACCTCTGTTCAGAGGAGCTATTGCGGTTTGGCTGCTGTGAAGCAAGTTCGCTGAAATTCAAGGTTTCTAATATAGTGATACCATTAAAGGATAAGAAGTTAAAGGTGGAAGAGACATTGGGTGGAAATACTGATGTCTCTTTTCCGTTTGGGGAATATAAGGTTTATTCGGACAAGCCCACAGCAGACCGACGTTATCGGGATATTGTTGCTTACGATGCCATGTATGATATCAATAATGCAGAGGTATCTGCCTGGTACAACACAATCCTTCCTAATGAGGACAGCACAATCACGATGAAGGGGTTCCGGTGCAGTTTCCTTGATTATATGGGTATTGAGTATGAGGATGTAACTCTTGTTAATGATGACATGGTAATCACAAAGACCATAAATCCTACTACATTAAGCGGCAATACAGTAATGACTGCTATCTGTGAAATCAACGGCTGTTTCGGTCATATTGGACGTGACGGCAAATTTCAGTACATACACCTAAAGGAAATGAAAGAGGGTGTGTACCCTTCCGATACGCTATATCCCCGGGATGATTTATACCCGTCAGACCCCATGAATGTGGAGCAGATAGGGAAGAGTTATTATACCAAGGCGACCTATCAGGATTATACAACCGCTTGTATAAATAAGCTCCAGATACGACAGGAAGAGGGGGACATTGGTTACATACATGGAACCGGAAGCAATTGTTACATTGTCGAAGGAAACTTCCTTGTGTATGGTAAGTCTTCTGAGGAACTGCGTACCATTGCAGCCAACCTTTATTCCGTCATATCAAAGGTGTGGTACCGTCCGGCTCATGTGGAAGCCAAAGGAAACCCTTGCCTAGAGGTAGGGGATGGTATAAAGCTTAGTACCCGGTATGAGATTATTTATACCTACATTCTCCAGCGTACCTTAAAGGGAATCCAGGCGTTACATGATACCTACGATGCAGAGGGAGAACAGCACCAGCGAGAAGATGTTAATTCTGTCCATAAGAGTCTTTTACAGCTTAAGGGCAAAGCAAATATTCTTACCAGAACGATAGAAGAAACCAAGTCAGAGATTATTGATATTGAGAAGGGGCTTTCCAGCCGGATTACGCAGAATGCAAATAGTATTACAGCTGAGGTAAAGCGTGCGACAGAAGCCGAGGGAACGCTATCAAGTAAAATAACGCAAACTGCGGATAGTATTACTGCCGAGGTAAAGCGTGCAACAGAAGCAGAGGGAACGCTATCAAGTAAAATAACGCAAACTGCGGATAGTATTACAGCTGAGGTAAAGCGTGCGACAGAAGCCGAGGGAACGCTATCAAGTAAAATAACGCAAACTGCGGATAGTATTACAGCTGAGGTAAAACGTGCGTCGGATGCAGAAAGTGCGTTATCTTCTTCGATATCGATAAATGCAGAAGCAATTGAATCAAAAGTCAGTAAAGACGGTGTGATATCATCCATTAATCAAACTGCGGAAGAAATTACTATAGATGCTAAAAAAATTAATTTGAAAGGCATTGTAGAATCTGATGAATTTATTGGTAATTTGGTTGTTGCAGAAAAATTAGTAACCAAATATATGGAAGTTGAAAATTGGGCTTCTAAGGGCTATGTAAAAGCAGGAAAAATATCAAGCGTATCAAACAAATTAGAGATATTATATTCAAATGATATTCGAAATTACGGGAAATTAGTAACAAAAGATATCACAATGGGAGATTATAAGTTTTATGTAACTACCATTGACGGCGTCCTTCATGTTTGCGCAAAGTATGTTGGCTCAGAATTACCTTAAGAAAGGAAAAATATATGGATAGCTTAGGCATAAGAGAATTTCAGAATAAAATAATTGATTTTACAAATCAATCACAATTGCCTATGGAAGTTAAGAGACTTGTATTTCTAAACATTCTCACTCAAATAGAGACGGAAACCGAAGACGAATTGCATAAGCAGGTTGTTGCGAGAATGGCTCAAGAAAATGATAGAAAAATCAAAGTAGAAGAGGAGGGGGAAATAGGTGCAGAAGGCGTATTACAGAATCATATGGATGAACTATCCGAGTGAAGATACTCCTGTAAATGAAAGAAATCTTAATCGGATGGATGCTGCCCTTGATGAGCTGGACAACCGTATTATAGGTCATGAAACAACCAAAGCTAATTTAACAAATCTTTCCAAGCTTTTAAAGGAAGCTTCTTATGATGAGAATACAGGAGTTGTAACTTTTACTCGGTATAATGGAGAAACTATTACCCTAAATACCAAGCTGGAGAAGTTGGCTGTTAATTTCAGTTATGATTATGCCAATGAACGTTTGGTAATTACCCTGGATGATGGAACTGAGCAGTATGTGGATATGTCAGCATTAATCACAGTGTACGAGTTTATAAACTCTGACACAATTATGTTTACGGTTATATCGGATGGAAAGGTAACAGCGGATATTAAGGATTATTCTATTGGAGAAATCAAACTCCAGCCAAATTATCTGGCTGATATTAAGGTACAGGCTAATATTGCCACCCAGGAAGCAACTAAGGCAGCCACCCAAAGCAGCATAGCAACCACGGAAGCCAACCGGGCACAGACGGAAGCTGACAGAGCTGCACAGTATGCTGATATTGTCGCTCCCGGATTTTATGTGGATATAGACAATATGATGCTTTATATGAAAGCCGGAGTTGGTGTGGAATTTATAATGGCAGACAACACGCTCTGCTGGAAAATAGCTTAAGGAGGATGAGAAGATGGCAGGAATACCTAGTGGTTATACGCCACTTGCCAAGATTGGCATTAGTGACAAAGGAGAATATGTTTCTGGTACTGCATATGAAAAGCAGGATAGTGTCCTTTATAAAGGCAGTACATATGTAGCAATAATTGATAATCCTGTGGGAGAGCCTGTTAATGATGGAGTGAATTGGAGATATCTGGCCAAAGGCTTTCCGGATGATATTAACGAGGTAGCGTTTAC
>SVFJ01000130.1 GCA_015056925.1 Lachnospiraceae bacterium
TTTGGAATCGTATCAATTCCAAGTCCGTTTATGTGGTTGACTTTGACACGGATGAACTTGTCAGAAAGTCCATTGCATCTTTGAATGCAAAACTCCGTGTTTCCAAGATTTATTTCAAGGTTGAGACCGGACGAATGGATAATATAAAATCGAAAGAGGATTTAGAGCAGGGGAAAGCTTTTAAGGTTGAAGAGTCAATATCTTATAACCGTGGTACAAAAATTGCTGTGAATAGCGGTGTGAAGTATGATCTGATAGGAAAACTTGTAGATGCTACTGGTCTCACAAGAAAAGCGATCATTCAAATTCTTTCTGGAATTG
Source organism: Lachnospiraceae bacterium (assembly GCA_015056925.1). Classification (GTDB taxonomy): domain Bacteria; phylum Bacillota; class Clostridia; order Lachnospirales; family Lachnospiraceae; genus COE1. The sequence goes on from SVFJ01000130.1 coordinate 322, forward strand.
AAAAGTTCGTCTTTGACCAGTTCAAGGACAACCCAGAAGAATTTATCATTAAAGCAGGTTCTCTTATCAACGATGAAAAGGCGACAGCAATTATTGAGCATATTACATACGATGTTCTGGATGAAAAGTATGATACTGATGTATTTACAGCTCCGACAATTAAGGGCAAACTTGGTGTGAATGCTATCAAGGCAAACAAGCACCTTTATGACCACATCGTATATGACTCTACAAACGAGAAAGTATTTGCTGAAAGTCTGGATGTCAGCAGTGATGTTGCGGTGTATGTGAAACTGCCTGACGGTTTCTACATCTCAACTCCTGTTGGGCACTACAACCCTGACTGGGCAATTGCATTCTATGAAGGTAATATCAAGCACATCTATTTCGTGGCAGAAACAAAGGGTTCTATGAACTCTATGCAATTGCGATTGATTGAAGAATCCAAGATTCACTGTGCAAGAGAGCATTTCAAGGCAATCAGTGGCGAGAATGTAATCTATGACGTGGTAGACAGCTATCAGGCATTGCTTGATAAGGTTATGAAGTGAGAAGAGAAAGATGCTGAGTAAGGAGGTTGTGGCATATGAATCCATCATATTCAAATTGTGCATTTAAGTTACATTTGCCCAAGTGTACAGTATTTGAAGATCACTTGAAGATTTCATATAAATTTGAGTATAGAAAAGATAATACTGAGAAGCTAATGTTCTTTGAAGCTGTGGTTACGGATAAGTTTAAGCAGGTTCATAAGAATACAGATGGAGCAAAATATTTCCCGCTTAAGTATATGCCACAATCAGTAGCAACCTTGCTTGGATATACGAACAACAAAAAAATATTTGTAACAGGTGCTCTGCTTAAAATGAGTTTTCTTTCAGACAATGGTGAGAAAACAGAGGTATTATTTCAAATAATCAATGCAGAGCAAAGCAAACTTTTGGATGTTACGAAATGCGCGATGAGCTTTGAAGAAAAGGAAATATTTACAAAGGTATTTTTAGATTGGGCAAACAAGGGATCAGTTAGTTACGGTAAAACAGAACAATATGAAGGATCTACGTCTAACGGAAGTGCGACTACATATAACGATGGAATTAAAGCTGTCGATTTACCTGGACTAGAAAGATATCGTAACGCATTGAAGATTGAAAAGCTGTTTTTAATGCATGAAGGAGGTAGGCAGTACAAGGTTACTAATGGAAAGCTTATTTCTAATGTAAAGGGTACCTATTCCTATATTTTTGATCTTGAGACAGAACTGCATATTTCTGATGATGCACCGATTAATATTTCTACTGGAGGATTAAGGATTGGCGGAAATGTCTTGATGTGCGAAGATTTTCAGATTATTGTTCAGTTAGAGGGAAATATTGGTGATCGTGTTGGAAGTGCGATGATAAGTGTTGAGCCGTGGAAACTGTTGGAAGCTCTGGAAGAACGTTTACAAACCGGAATTGGCATAAATGGTAGTAGTATGGCTTCTAGGCTGATGAAAGAGGGACCGGGGCTGGCAACAAATAAACCAGTTGATCAGATTCCTAAGGGACAAGAGGCAGTTATTGCTAAAGCAATGTCAGAGCCGGTATGTATTGTTTGGGGGCCGCCTGGAACCGGTAAGACTCATACGATGTCTGAGATGGCTATTAGGTTTGTAAATGCTGGAAAAACTGTACTTATTGTTTCACATAGTAATGTATCTGTTGACGGAGTAGCAAAAAAGATTGATGAACTATTAAGTCAGAAGAATCAAGAGTCAGTTCTTAAGGCTGGTAAGGTTCTTAGGTATGGATATGTGAGAGATGAGGAGCTTAATAGAAATGAAAATGTTAATTCATTCTATTACGCAGTGACTAAGAATCCGGTATTGAACGCGAAATTGGATAAGCTTCAAGGAGAATATGATGAAATAAAACACACTAAGGGATTGGGATCTCAGCGAATCATTGAAATTCGAAAAGAGATTAGTAAGATCCGAGGAGAAATTAGAGAACAAGAGCAGAAGTATGTGTCGAATGCTTCTATTGTAGCTACTACAATTTCAAAGGTAGTAATTGATAAGTTGTTCGAAGATAAAAAATATGATGTTGTAATGTTTGATGAGGTAAGTATGGCATATGTGCTGCAGGTAGTATGTGCAGCGACATTTGCCAAGGAGCATTTAATTTGTGTTGGAGATTTTATGCAGTTGGCTCCTATTGCACAGTCAAATGCGAAAGATACATTATGCGAGGATATATTTACATTTCTTGGAATTAATCAACATGGAAAGCCTTATTATCATCCATGGTTGGTAATGCTTGATGAACAGAGACGTATGCATCCAAAGATTTCAGCATTTGCTAATCAATATGTTTACAGTAAGTTGTTGAAGGATCATTCATCAACACATACAAGCAGACAAAAGATTGTTGAAGTTGAGCTGTTTCGGCAGCAAGCTATTAATTTGATTGATTTATCTGGAAGTTACTGTGCAGCATCCAAAAATGCTGATAATTCCAGATTCAATATATTGAGTGCGTTGCTTTCATTTTCGGCGGCGGTTAAAACAGAACCGAATGTTGAAAATGTAAGTATTATAACACCGTATGCGGCACAAACCAGACTTATTCGTGCGATGGAGCTGGATTATAGACAACATGGAAAGACAGAAATCCGATGTGCCACAGTGCATCAGTTTCAGGGATCAGAAAGTGATGTTATTTTCTTTGATGCCGTAGAAAGCTATCCTGCAAAGAAACCGGGATGGCTTATGGGAAAAGATTTTAACTCTATTCTTCGATTGATAAATGTTGCCGTCACCAGAGCAAGGGGTAAGCTGATTACAGTTGCAAATACGAGATTCTGGGAAAATAATTACAAAGGTACATCACATACATTTTATCGATTGGTAACTTATCTTTCGGAAAAGGGCAATATTATTAGACATACAAAGGATCAGAGTTTGGAGGTCTTAGTAAAGCAACTCACTGTAAAAGGAGGTCCTGAGTTTTATCTGAATCCAGAGGATTACATAGCACAATTTGAAACCGATATTAAGAGGGCAAGAGGAAAGATAGTGGTATCGCTTCCTACTGGTGCATTAGATCCGAAGTATGAAGATCGTATTTGTAAATTGTTGGAAGAGGAAAAGATGCAGGGAATACAAGTTCTAATCAAGTGTAATGAATACTCGAATCTTCCAAGCAAATGGAAGATTTATGCATGGGGAACTGATAATGCTATTTTCCCGATTGTAATGATAGATGACCATATCACCTGGTACGGAGTTCCGCCTGCACCATGGAAGTTTACGGATGGTAGTAACGGTTATCTAACAGTATGTCCTATTACATGCAGAATAAAAGGTGAGCATACTGCGGAGATGATTCGGTCACTTGCAGACTTGGAGTATAGAGAAACTTCGGGAGGAAAAGCTCAGTTACTTCCGAGACCTGAAAGCTCAGGGTCAGAACCGGATGGAATTGCAGGTCTAGCAGCATATGTTGCAGAGACTAAGAGATGTCCCGCCTGTAAGAAGCCTTTGAAGTTGTCTAAGGGCAAGAGTGGAAAGACTATTCTTTGGTGCAAGGAGTGTCAGAAAACGTCACTTCTTTCGCCGGATGATATCAATCACTATATGTTGATAAATCATGTCAAATGTCCTCAGCACAAATGTGAGATGACAGCAAAGGTTGGACCGTATGGACTGTATATAAAATGTGATGCGGGACATTATGTTAAGCCGGAGGAAATATAAAGATACAGGTAATAAGAATTTTCAGAAAAGAGGAATAACAATGGCAACATCGATAGAAGTACAGAAGCAAAGTGTAAAACAATTATTGGAAAGCGGTAAAGCGCATCCTTTCGTGATTCCTGAATATCAGAGACCTTATGCCTGGACGGATGATCAGGTGATTACATTGTTTGAGGATTTGTGGGATTTTGCTTCTAACCAGGAGGGAGAAGAGACACAAGGAACATATTTCTTGGGTACAGTAGTTTCTTATGAAAACGAGCAGGGTGAGCAGGAGATTATAGACGGACAGCAGAGAATAACATCTTTGTTCTTATTGCTGCGTGCGATTTATACTAAGCTTCAGGCGGTAGATACAAAAAGCAAAGAAGCGAAAAATTTCATTAATCAGATTGAACCCACAATTTGGAGAACAAACAAGCTTACGGGTGAAGTTGACTATTCAAATATTTTGCTGGAATCAAGAGTGGTAAATAATGAGGGAAATTCTATTCTTAGAGATATTTTAAAAGAAGGAAAGACCGTTGACGGTGCCAAGGATAATTATTCTAAGAACTATAATAAATTTATGGAATTATATGAAAAAGCGAGTCAGGATAATCCGCTGATCATTTATGAGTTTATCTATTCGGTATTGAACCAAGCAATTCTACTTCCAATTACTGCGGATACACAGGACACTGCATTGACGATTTTCTCAACATTAAATGATAGAGGACTTCCTTTGTCAGATGCAGATATTTTTAAAGCGAAGATATATGGCCAACTTTCTGCAGATAAGAAGAGTGAATTCATAGATGAATGGAAAGAGCTGGATGAGAAGGCAGATTATGCAGGAGAAAGCATTCAGTCCTTGTTCTACTACTATATGTTCTATTTGCGAGCCGTAGAGAAAGATGACAAAACAACAACCCCTGGCCTACGTAAGTATTACGCAGGTAATGGTAATAAATTCACGAAATTATATGATGCTAGTCTTCTAGGAAAATTGAAGAAGATTTTGAATATTTGGCTTGTGGTTAATAAGAAGGAAACAGTCGAAGGCGAGAAATGGACGGAGAACAAGGACATTCAAAAAATCCTTGATGCTTTGAATTCATATCCCAATGAGTTTTGGAAATATCCGGTTATTGTGTATTATTTGCAGCACAGCGATTCTGAAGAGTTTGAAAAGGATTTTCTTAGATTTTGCAGAAAATTATTTGCTGATCTGTTGTCTGTGTATTTAGAGGTTCCGACAATTAATGCAGTCAAATCAGGAATTCTAAAATTAGATGCTGCGATTATCGAAAGCGAAAAACCGAAGTTTGAGTTTAGAGTAGTAGACGAACACACATTAGCAGATAGAATTAAAAACCCGCATAGGAATGCTGTCCGTATGATTCTTAAAATTATGGCATATGAGGAGCAGGATGAGATACTTCCGGATAAGTGGGAGATTGAACATATACTGCCCCAAAAATGGCAGGCTAATTATTTCTTGAATGTTAGCGATGAGATTATTAAAGAGAAAATCGAGCATATCGGTAATAAGATACCATTTGAGAAAAAGCTTAATATTGTGGCTGGGAATGGATATTTTGGAAAGAAGAAAAAGCAGTATACGGAATCAGGAATTGCTGTGACAAAGAAAATGGCCGAGCTGGATACGGATGACTGGAGCCTTGACAATATTGCGGAGAGAGACATACGTGTATCTGATGCATTAAAAGCTGTGTTAAAGAAGTGGAATGACCAATACATAGCTGAGCCTGTAGTGGCTAAAGATGAGTCAGCGCCTTCAGCGGAGCAGTTGGCAATGATTGAAGAATTTAAGAAGAAGGGCTGGGTATAAAAAGGCGTGTATGATATTGATAAGGAGGGACTCATGGACAACACAATAGAATATTACAACAAAAACGCTGAGCAGTTTGTCCAAGGGACGCTCTCCGTTGACTTCACGGCAACGCAGGAATGCTTTCTTTCAAAACTTTCTGTAGGTACCTGCATTCTTGATTTCGGCTGCGGTTCCGGGCGTGATACAAAGTACTTCTTGGATAAAGGATATCAGGTAGAAGCTACAGATGGATCAGCGGAGCTTTGTAAGCTGGCAAGTGAATATACCGGAATTTGTGTAAAACAGATGTTATTTGAAGAACTTAACGAATGTGAGAAATACGATGGTATTTGGGCATGTTCATCCATATTACATCTTGATAAAAGAGCACTGAAGGATGTTCTGAAGAAGATGGTAGCAGCATTGAAAGCCAATGGGGTGGTTTATACCTCCTTCAAATACGGAGATTTTGAAGGAGAGCGTAACGGCAGATACTTTGTGGATTTTACACAGGAGACATTTGGAGAATTTATACGGGAAGTACCGGAACTGCAGATTGAAGAATATTGGATCACAGGTGATGTGAGACCCGGAAGAGGTGAAGAGAAGTGGTTGAATCTGATTTTGCGAAAGTCGGATATTCATTAACAATTGATGGAAAATATTATAATACGCTGGATATTGAGAGCTTCTCGCTCATGATGAAAGATCCTTCCTATTGCTATAAATTTTATTGGTTGGAAGCAATCGTGCAGCTTATCTCAGAAGGAGTGAAGGAGACAACCTTTGATGCAATTATAGATGAGATGATCTGTAATGCATGGTATTCGGTTCGTGAGTTTCATATTCATTTAAGCGGTATGCAGGTGGATGGTCAGGTAAGGGATGGACTGGAAAGAGCAGTTTTACTTTTGACAGAATTATCTGATTTGCCGGCAAATGCTTCTAAGGTTGAGATAAAGAATGCTATCAGAGAACATAATGCAGCGTTGAAGAACTATAAAGAGCAGCTTACCAATATGGTTCCGTATAGAGCCCTGGCAGGTTTTTTTAGTAAAAGCGATGAGGCAGTTGACTGGGGAAGTGTGCGACGGCTGACTGCGTACATAGAGCGAATTAACCGGGATATCGTGCTTTTGCCATATACTCTGGGTGTGGAGAGTAAGCTGAAGAAAAAGGTGTACTTTCAGGATGCCTGGGTGGAGATGATGCAGGATCAGACCGTAGCGATTCTTGGTTGGATTCAGTATGAGAAAGTTAAATGGTTGCAGAATAATAATCCG
>SVFJ01000131.1 GCA_015056925.1 Lachnospiraceae bacterium
ATTTATTGTAGATCCGATTGATGGAACAACTAATTTTATTAAGGATTATCACACCAGCGCCATCTCTGTAGGATTAACAAAGGATGGAGAACAATATATGGGAGTAGTATACCAGCCTTATTTAAAGGAAGTGTTTACCGCAATCAAAGGGAAAGGGGCTTATTTGAATGGTAGGCCAATTCATGTTTCAAGGGAGCCGCTTAGTAATGGTATCGTACTCTTTGGAACAGCACCTTATTATCAGGAGTTGAATCGTCCTTCCTTTGAACTTGCATATGAATATTTTCAGAAGGCGTTGGATGTAAGAAGAAGCGGCTCTGCTGCGATTGATTTATGTACGATTGCGGCAGGAAGAGCAGAGCTGTTCTTTGAGCTTCGCTTAAGTCCATGGGATTATGCGGCGGGAGCTTTGATTGTTGAGGAAGCCGGCGGTAAGGTAACTACAGTAGAAGGTGAAGAGATTACATTGGAGGCACCATGCTCCGTAAAGGCATGGAACGGGGTTTGTGAGTAGATTATATAAAAATTATGTAGTCGTAATGAGAATAATAAGATAAAATGTAATTATATAGAGTTGTGCAAAGGCGATTTTGCGAATAGGCTCTGGATAATTAAGATATGTTTATAGGAGACTAACATGGAAAAAATAGCTAGCTTTACAATCGACCATATCAAATTACAGCCGGGCGTGTATGTGTCCAGAAAGGATAAGGTAGGAGAGCATACGATTACAACCTTTGATTTGAGAATGACTTCTCCGAATGAGGAGCCGGTTATGAATACTGCCGAGATGCATACGATAGAGCATTTGGCGGCTACCTTCCTTAGAAATCATAAGCAATATGGAGAGAAGACAATTTATTTTGGACCGATGGGCTGTAGGACAGGCTTTTATCTGCTGCTTGCAGGAGATTATGAGTCTAAAGATATTGTAGATTTGATGATTGAGATGTACGAGTTTATTCGTGATTTCAAAGATGAGGTACCGGGAGCCAGCGCTAAGGACTGCGGTAATTACCTTGATATGAATCTTGGTATGGCAAATTACCTTGCAAAAAGATATTTGGATAATGTACTTTATCATATTACAGAAGATAGACTGGTTTATCCGGAATAAGCAGAAAGGTTAGGTTATGAAGATGAATAAGATTGGTATTATTGGAGCAATGGAGTTAGAGGTATCTGAATTAAAGTCACAGCTTGAGGATATTCAGATTATTGAGAAAACAGGCATGAAGTTTTATGAAGGAAAGCTTAACGGTAAGAATGTGGTGATTGTGCAGAGCGGTATCGGTAAAGTAAATGCGGGTGTCTGTACACAGATTCTTATAGATGCTTTTGGAGTAGATGCAGTGATTAATACAGGTGTAGCAGGCTCTCTCCGTGCAGAGATTAATATCGGGGATATTGTGGTTTCTACTGATGCATGTGAGCATGATATGGATGTCAGTGCATTGGGCTATGAGCCGGGTATTATTCCGCAGATGGCAGAGTCTTTCTTTAAAGCAGACAAAGACTTGGTAGATAAGGCAATTGCAGTATGTAAAGAGGTAAATCCTGATATCGAAGTATATGAGGGAAGAGTGTTAAGTGGTGACCAGTTTATCAGTGATAATGCGGTAAAGGATAGATTGATTAAACATTTTCAGGGTTCATGTACGGAGATGGAGGGTGCGGCAGTTGCGCATGTAGCATATTTGAATCAGATTCCTTATGTTGTAATCCGTGCGATTTCGGATAAGGCAGACGGAAGCGCATATATGGATTATCCGGGGTTTGAACGTGCGGCAGCAGCACATTCTGCAAAGCTTGTTGAGAATTTGGTGACAAGACTTTAAGAATCGGGCAGAAAACAAAAGACAGGTGGATGAAGGGAACAGGGTGAGAGCAGAATATGGAAAAGAAGAACGAAATTATAGATGTGGAAGAGCAGACAACAGAGTTAGACAAAGGTAGGGGGAATCGTTTTTCTTATGAGCCGCCGCAGTGGCTTAAGGGAATCCGAAAGCACATTTATATAGGCTTGATTGCGGCATTACTGATTACATTTGTGTGGTTTTTAACAACTGATATGATGAGAGGAGTTGCGATTGCGATTCTGATTACGGCAGCCGTTATTTTCTTTTTGCGAGCTGTTTTGGGAATAGTGATTGCTAAGAAGCCGGGGAAGATTCGGCTTATGGCAAATACAATATTTGTTTTGTTTACAGTGATTGTATTTTTTTCTGTGACAATACTTACTGTAGCCCCAAAGTTTTTGTTTTGTCCTAATTTTGATGAGGAAGCATATGCAGCATTATCAGAGATTGAGGCTGCGGAAGAACTCTCGATTAAGACCGAGCACGGTGTGTTAAATGGTTGGTTTTTACATCAGTCGGATGCACCGGCACCTTTGGTGTTATATATGGAAGGAAATGGGGGAAATTCTTCTGAAGCAGTCAAGAATTTATTGGAATCGCCTGAAAAGATTGCGGTATTCAATGGGTGCCATTTTGCCTGTATAGATTATCCAAGCTACGGTAAGAGTGAAGGTGAGATTTCAGATGATGCACTTCGTCAGTATGCTTTAGAGGTATATGATTACCTCATCAATAGACAAGAGGTAACTGAGATAATTGTCATGGGATATAGTCTTGGTACGGGTGTGGCGAACTATCTGGCATCCCAAAGAGATGTAGCAGGTCTTATACTTATGGCGCCTTATGCAGATGGCTATGACTTGTATAATGGTATGGTGAATGTGTTTTATGGACCATTGCGTTTGCTTGTGACTTATAAGATGGATGCAGTAGAGTATGCAAAGTCAGTGGAGATTAAGCCTTTGATACTGGCATCGCCGATGGATGAAGTGGTTTCATATAACAGTTCGCAGAGGCTGTTCCAGGCTTATCCAAATGGTTGTAATTTTGTTACTGTGGATGGAATCAGCCATAACAGTTTTTGGAAAACACAGATAGTGTTAGATAAAATTGCAGAGTACATAAAGGAGAGATAAGCTATGGAAAAGTTTCGCAATATATTATTACCGGCGTTTACGATTGCACTGTTGGGTGCTCTGATTAGTTTTTGGATTTTAACGATGTTGGTGTCAGGAGCGCCGGTGAAACAAGGCTTTCCTTTGATTTGTGTAGTGCTTTATACTGTGTTGAGCTTTGTATTGGATAAGGTAGCCTATGTGAAGGAACGTGTGTGGATGAAGCCTTTGATTTTGGTGGGAGTAGCAGCAGTACTTTTATTGTTGCTAATTCTTTTATAATAAGATAGGGATTTGAGAAAGGTAGTGTATTGATTTATGAGAATACATTTTGGTGTGGATTATTATCCGGAGCATTGGCCAAGAGAGCGTTGGGAAACTGATGCGAAGCTGATGAAGGAAATGGGTGTGCAGGTTGTCAGAATGGCAGAGTTTTCTTGGTTTAAAATGGAGCCTTCTGAGGGTGAGTTTCATTTTGAATGGTTGGAGGATGCGGTGGCATTACTGGATAGCTACGGTATAAAGAGTGTACTTGGAACTCCGACAGCGGCACCGCCGGCGTGGATTATTGAGAAGAATCCGGAGATTTTACCGATAGATATGCAGGGAAGACGCAGACACTTTGGCGGAAGACATCATGATTGTCAGTCGAATCCGGCATATAGAGCACATATTAAGCGCTTTGTAACTGCGATGACAAAGCGTTTTGCCAATAATCCCGGCGTAATAGGCTGGCAGATTGATAATGAGCTTGGTAATTCTCACTGGGATTTGTGTATGTGTGATTCCTGCAAACAAAGATATCAGGAATGGTTAGAGAATAAATATAAGAAGATAGAGACCTTAAATGATGCATGGGGAACAGCTTTTTGGAGTCAGGGCTTTAATTCCTTTGCACAGATAGGAACACCGCTTATAACAGCAGTAGGAGAGAATCCTTCGGCAATGCTGGATTGGAGAACGTTCTGCTCTGATTTGATTGTTGATTTTGCAAAGTGGCAGGCAGATATTATTAGAGAGAATTGTCCAAACCATTTTATTACACATAATTACATGTGCTTCGATGAGAAGGTAAATTACTATGATTTGGGAGAATTGTTGGACTTTGTTTCAAATGATATTTATCCTGCAGGTAACTGGCAGCAGCAGCCGCACCAGCCTTGTCACATGATGGCGGCAAGCCATGATGTTATCCGTGGCTATAAGAAGAAGCCTTTCTGGATGATGGAGCAACAGGCAAACACTGCCGGTTGGGGAACTATGGGACATGCGCTTGACCCGGGACAGATGGCAGCGTGGGCAATGCAGTCTGTGGCACACGGAGCTGATGCAGTAGTATTCTTCCGGTGGCGTACATGTGCAATGGGCACGGAGCAGTATTGGCATGGTATCTTAGGACATAGCGGTATTCCGGGAAGAGTATATCAGGAGGCACAGAAGCTGATTAAGACCTTTGAACCTTACATGGAGGAGTTTCAGGGAAGTATGCCAAAGCCTGAGGTGGCTATCGTACATTCCTTCCGTCAGGCATATGCGCTACAGATACAGCCGAATCATCCGGATTTGTGGTATGTAGGTCAGCTGCACAAGTATTATAAGGGCTTCTATGACCAAAAGATTCCTGTAGATTTTGTACAGGGGATGGATGATTTATCACAGTATAAGCTTGTGGTGGCTCCGTTACAGTATATTATGACTCCTGAGCTGGAACAGCATTATATTGACTATGTTGAGAATGGCGGTCATTTGGTGCTTACTATGCGTACAGGTGTAAAGGATGACAATAACCTTTGCATGACAGACAGATGCTTACCGGGCAGACTAGGTGATATTTGTGGTATAGAGATACCGGAGTATGATTGTTTATTCTGTAAGGAATGCAGTGCGCTATATGGTAGTAAGGACTATCCGATTGAAAAATGGGCAGATATTATTACCTTAAAGGGAGCTACAGCTCTTGCAGAGTATGGTTCTAGCTTTTATAAGGGAATGCCGGCTGTTACGGAGAATACTTATGGTAAGGGTAAGGTTTGGTACGTAGGTACAGAGCCGACAGAGGACTTTATGACTGACCTTGCAGAGTATTTTGTAAAGAATAGCGATGTGGAGAGTCTTGGTTCCGCTCCTGAGGGCGTAGAGATAATGACCAGAGAGAATGCAAGCCAGAAGTGGATATTTGTAATCAATATGACAAATGAGAATAAGGTATATTCTCTCAATGATAGCTATAAGATGTTAGAAGGTGAACGTGAGGGTGATTTGAAGCCTTACGAAGTTCATCTTTTTGTAAAGAAGAAGTACGGACGCTAGTATGAAGACGAAAAGCATGACAATTATTGGTATGGTAACAGCGATGTTATGTATTATGGGGCCGCTTACGATTGCGGTTCCCATAAGTCCCGTACCGATTTCACTGGCAACACTGGCAATTTATTTTGCAGTATATGTGCTTGGTATAAAGCGAGGCATTATCTGTGTTTGTTTGTATTTATTCATGGGAACGATAGGATTACCGATTTTTTCCGGATTTTCGGGAGGAATCGGTAAACTTTTGGGACCGACCGGCGGCTATTTGGCAGGTTATCTTGTTTTGGTATTGGTTAGCGGTATTTTTATAGAAAAATGGCAGGGGAATCGGTATCTTCAGGCAGTGGGAATGCTTCTTGGTACAGTACTTTGTTATCTGACAGGAAGCTGCTGGCTGGCGTGGCAGTCAAAGATTTCTTTTGATACTGCTTTGGGAATAGGAGTGTTTCCGTTCATTTTGGGAGATGTAGTGAAACTGGCAATTGCAGTAACAGCAGGTCCGGTGCTTAGAATGCGTCTGATGAGAGTGGGACTGGTAGTATTTCCTAAGAATATGAATAAATAATACTATTTTGTATAAATATTCAATAAAGTTAGAGGGTGGATGTCATTTCCACGTTGACATATGTCCGCCACAAATGTATATTAGTTTAAGGAAAACGCATCGTTTGGCAATGATGTGATATGATGTTTATATTTGCATGAACGGAATGATATATAAAGAAAGGTATGGTTATAGAAATGAAAGCATACAAGGAATTAAGCAGAGAAGAATTAGAGTCTCTACAGAAGGAGTTAAGAGCGCAGTTTGATAAGCTCAAGGAAGCAGGTATCCAGCTTGATATGTCAAGAGGAAAGCCGGGAGCAGACCAGCTTGATTTGTCTAACCCTATGTTAGATGTTTTAAATAGCAGTTCTGATTTTAAGGGTGCACAGGCTATGGACTTGAGAAACTACGGTATACTTGATGGTATCAAGGAAGCAAAAGAACTTTTTGCAGAGTTGATGGAAGCACCTGTAGACCATGTTATGATTTACGGTAACTCCAGCTTGAATATTATGTATGACTTGATTTCTAAGGCTATGATACATGGAATCAGTGGTAATACACCATGGTGTAAGTTAGACAAGGTGAAGTTCCTTTGCCCTGTTCCGGGATATGATAGACATTTTGCTATTACAGAGAGCTTTGGTATAGAGATGATTACCATTCCTATGGATGAGAATGGTCCGGATATGGATATGGTAGAAGAATATGTGAATAATGATGCTTCGGTTAAGGGTATTTGGAATATTCCAAAGTATTCTAACCCAAGTGGTGTTGTCTATTCCGATGAAGTAGTCAGAAGATTTGCAAATTTAAAGCCGGCAGCAGCAGACTTTAGAATTTTCTGGGATAATGCATATGCAGTACATCACATTTATCCTGAGAAGAAGGCTGAGATTTTAAATATCGTAACAGAGTGTGAGAAGGCAGGTAACCCTGATATGTATTATCAGCTTTGTTCTACTTCTAAGATTACGTTCCCGGGGTCAGGTGTAGCTGCATTAATTACATCACCAGCGAATATTAAGGATATTACAAAGCATATGACGATTCAGACAATCGGTCATGATAAGCTTAATCAGCTTCGTCATGTAAAGTTCTTCAAGAATGCAGCTGGCGTACATGCTCATATGGAGAAGCATGCAGCGCTCCTTAGACCTAAGTTTGAGGCAGTTCTTGAGACATTAGAGAAGGAGCTTGGCGGATTAGAGATTGGTACATGGTTAAGCCTACAGGCGGATACTT
>SVFJ01000132.1 GCA_015056925.1 Lachnospiraceae bacterium
CCGTCTTTCCCGATTAGCACACTGTTATAAAACCAATTATCTCTTTAACTGATTTGCCTGCTGCATCATCTCATCCGAGGTCGTAATCACCTTCGAGTTCATCTCATATGCTCTCTGTGCAACAATAAGATTAACCATCTCATCTGCTATCTGCACATTAGAAGCCTCTAAATATCCCTGTCTAAGCGTACTCTTTGTCAGATTATCCTCTTCAGCCTCATTTAATGCCTCACCACTCGCAGCAGTAACCTCGTATAAACTATCGCCTGCCTTGCTCAAGCCGGAAGGATTACTAAACTGCCATAATCCAATCGTAAAGCCCAGACTCTGAGGATTATTATTATCATCAGGATAGAATAGCTCACCGGAAGTACTTACAGTAACCTTATCTGCTACCATTCCTTCCTCTAAAACAATCATTTCGCCCTCTGTATCCAATACCGGTAAACCATCCGTGTTTGCAAGTGTCAATCCGTCGTTGCCAAGCGCAAAAACAAACTGTCCGTTTCTGGTGTAATATGTATTACCATCATTACCCTGTACACCAAAGAAACCATGTCCCTCAATTGCAAAACTGGTGCTACTGTCCACATCCGTCAAATTACCCTGTGTAAAAATTGAAGTAATCGATGAATTACGAACACCCAAACCAACCTCAGCACCGATTGGTTTCTCCTCCAAATCCGAAGATGTTGTCTTAGTCTGAATCGTCTGATATAAAAGTGACTTAAACTCCATAACCTCTGTCTTGTAACCTGTTGTGTTAACATTTGCAAGGTTATTAGAAATATTATCTACATTAAGCTGCTGTGCATTCATTCCTGCTGCACCTGTCCAAAGAGAACGTACCATAATCTTCCTCCATTATCTGCGCTTAGCGCTTATGCCTTGTTAATAAGTGTGTCTATGCTTATACTCTTCCAATCTGATTAACTGCAATATCCAAAGATTCATCATAAGTCGTAATCACCTTCTGATTCGCCTCATAATGTCTCTGAATACTAATCATATTAACCATCTCGGATACTACTGAGATATTGGACATCTCCAAATATCCCTGATGTATTTTACAGTCGGTTGCATCATAGGACTCTGCGCCCTCCACTGCATCCCACATAGTCTCACCATAATGTGTCAGATAGTTGGTATCTTCGAACGCTGTGAGCTTAAGCTTCGCCACAAACTCGTCATCCTGATAAATATTTCCATTCTCATCAATGACTGTACTTCCTGCTGTGGTCGATAACTGGATTCTGCCATCCTCTCCAAGTACATAGTCACCATCTGTTGTAGTAAGGTAACCATCCTTGGTCATGGCAAAATCGCCGCTTCTTGTATATTTTGTAGTTGTCTCGCCTGCCTTATTGGTGAATTCAATATTAAAAAATGCATCACCGCTAATCGCGAGGTCAAGTGTATTGCCTGTATCTCTAAAGGAACCCTGACTAAAGTCCGTATATGTCTCTCCAATCTTCACGCCCAAGCTTACTCCGCCAAGTCTCTGTGGAATATTCGGATTCTCCGTTATGTCCTTAATCTTGACTGACATAATCTCCGAATACGACTGCGCTGTCGAACCTTCCTTCTTAAAGCCTGTCGTATCTGCATTGGCAAGATTGTTTGCCATGATGTCCATTCTATACTGTTCATTCAGCATGCCAGTATAGGCTGTGTAAAGTCCCCTTACCATACTCTTCCTCCTCTGTCATGTACAAGAGTCAGAAAGAGTTATTTTATTAATTAGCATTCCACTAATTAATAATCTTCTCTGTAGCCTGCTAAGAATTCAACGTACTTACCTGTTCCTATCGCTACTGCTGTCATAGGGTCCTCAGCTGTCATGGTATTGATTCCTGTTCTGGACTCTACCAAATCCTCCAAGCCTCTTAATAAGCTTCCGCCGCCGGTTAATACGATACCTCTGTCTGCGATATCTGCTGCAAGCTCTGGTGGAGTCTTCTCCAAAACACTATGAATCGTATCAATAATCTGAGAGGTAGTCTCGCGTAATGCCTCTTCTGTCTCTTCAGAAGATACACGAATTGTCTTAGGAAGACCGGTTACAAGGTTACGTCCCCTAACGTCCATGTAATCCACTTCTGCCCTCTTGAATGCTGTTCCGATTTTAATCTTAATGTCTTCTGCTGTTCTTTCACCAATCAAAAGATTGTGTTTCTTTCTCATATAACGAACGATTGCTTCATCAAAGTCATCGCCTGCTATCTTGATAGATGCACTTACAACAGTTCCTCCAAGAGAGATTACCGCGATATCTGATGTACCACCACCGATATCTACAATCATATTACCGCATGGCTTACTGATATCAATACCGGCTCCAATTGCTGCTGCAATCGGCTCCTCGATAATAGATACGTCTCTTGCGCCTGCCTGATAGGTAGCGTCCTCTACAGCTTTCTTCTCTACTTCAGTTACTCCACTCGGCACACATACAGCAATTCTTGGCTTACGGAATGTTCTCTTACCAAGAGCTTTCTGAATGAAGTGCTTCATCATCTGCTCTGTAACCTTATAGTCTGAAATAACACCCTGACGAAGCGGTCTAACCGCTACGATATTACCAGGTGTTCTACCTAACATTAATCTTGCATCTTCTCCGATGGCTTTTATTTTATCTGTGTCCTTATCAAAGGCTACTACTGAAGGCTCCTTTAAAACGACACCCTTTCCTCTGATATAAACAAGAATACTTGCTGTTCCAAGGTCGATTCCAATATCTGTGTACTGCATGGCTCTTTGCCCCTTTCTAAAATGGTTATCTATACTTAATTATGCCCAATGTCGTCAATTTAAACATACAAGCCATTATAACCTAAATATAGCAATTTTCAAAGGGGTTTCCCAGTTTTTTTTACATAAAATCTTAACCTTGCACTCAAAATATGCCATCTGACTTTTATATCGGACACTTTAGCAGAAAACTTTATAGTTATTTTTATATTTTCTGTAAACTAGTTTTTGCATGAGCCATGCACAGATGTACAAATATAGCTTTGGGGAGTTTACTCACCAAAAGATATATTTGTGCAGCTGTATACGGCGAAGCCGTCTATGAGCAAGTGCTGCAGGCGCTGCGAATAGGCAGGGCGAAGCCGTCTATGAGCAAGTAGCCCGCAAGGGCGAATTGCGAATAGGCAAGGGCGGATTCCGAATAGGCATGGCGAATCAGCACTTGACGGGAGCTTGCTCACAGGCACATCCTACCTTTACGGAAAATCCCTATTATACTTGCTATTTTTCCGTTTCTCACTCTTTCCTCTATTCGCAAAAGCGGAAAATCTACTACCTTACTGTCATTTTTTCCGTTTTTCCCTCCTTTCACTGCTCACAAAAACGGAAAATCCTATACCTCACTGTCTATTTTTCCGTTTTATCTTCTTCCTCTGCTCGTAAAAAACGGAAAATCCATTACTTTACCTCTATTTTTCCGTTATAACAATATAGGTAAATTATGTAAACTATGATATATTAAAATCAAAAGTACAAATTTAAATTTTACAGACATTTCTAAACAATGTGATATTCAACTAAGTAAAAAAGGAACAGTTTGACTAAAAGAAAGGCTCGAAATGAAAGTATTATTATTATGTGCAAAAGCGTTTGAAACAATGGAATTTAGTGTGTTTATTGATGTTATGGGATGGGCCAGAGAAAGCTTTGGGAACGACGTTCATGTACACACTTGTGGTTTTCATAAGAATGTAATAAGTACATTTAATATCACTGTTCAAATGGATGTTTTGATAGACGAAGTAGATGTGAATGACTATGATGCACTTGCAATCCCAGGTGGATTTCGAGAGTTTGGATTTAAGGAAGAAGCATTCCACCCCAAGACACAAGCTTTAATTCGTGCATTTCATGAACAAGGAAAACCCATTGCAACTGTATGCGTTGCGGCATTTGCTCTAGCTGAAAGCGGTATATTAAAGGGAAAAAGAGCAACCGTTTATCATCTGGACCATGGAAAAACACAGCAGGAGTTAGCAGCGTATGGTGTAAATGTAGTAAATGAACCTATTGTCATAGATGACAACATCATTACATCATACTGTCCTGAAACGGCTGCCGGCGTAGCTTTCCAATTACTCGAAATGCTAGTAGGAGTCGAAAAAATGCAGGAAGTAAAAAATGCAATGGGATATAATTAAGAATCCTAAAGTTATTGGAGGAAATTATGATAGTACATGAATTTGTTGATGGAAATAAGCCCATTATGGTATTAGTACATGGAGCTCTTACTCCTTGGCAGATTTGGACACCGCAGATTGCTTCATTTAAAGAGTATTATAATATTTATGCAATAGCACTCAATGCTCACACAGAAGATGCAGCAAGTGAATTTGTTTCGGTGCTGGCAGAAGCCAAGGAAATTGTACAATATTTTAGAGCAAAGAATATAGATACAATTGACGTTTTATGTGGTATGTCGCTTGGCGGAAAGATTGCTCACGAAATTTGGAAAAGCAATAAATTAAACATTCATAATCTGATTATGGATGGGGCACCTTTAGTGGCATGTCCCAAATTTGCCATAAATATTATGATAAAGAATTATAAGGACATCGTACATAAGTCGAAAGTTAGAGAAGCTAAGGTTATAGAGAGTTTCAAGAAACATTTTCTACCCGAAAAATACCTTGATAGCTACTTAAAAATAGCCGATTTAATGACTGATAAATCGATAGAAAACATTGTAACTTCTGTTTGTACAGGAAGCAAAATAGAGGGTTCTAACCATCAAAGCAGAATACTTTTCATTCACGGAACCAAAGGAAATGAAGTTCTATCGAAGAAAGCAGCTAAACTTATAAAAAAATATCATCCTGTGACAGAGATTGTTTGTTTCAAAGGAGATGCGCATTGCTACAAAGCAATTTACCAACCCGAAAAGTGGGTATCAGTTGTAAAAAATTTTTTAAGAAAATAGAAAACAAGGCTTATTCGTCATCATACGAATAAGCCTTGTTTTATAATCACATATTGTTACTATGCCTTATCTAACATCTTCTGAATATACTTTCCAGTATACGACTTTGGCACCTTGGCAATCTGCTCCGGTGTACCCTCTGCAATAACAGTTCCGCCGCCATCGCCGCCCTCAGGTCCAATATCAATGATATAATCTGCTGTCTTAATCACATCAAGGTTATGCTCAATCACTACAACCGTATTACCGCCCTCTGCAAGACGCTGTATAATATCAACCAACTTATGAACATCCGCAAAATGTAAACCTGTCGTCGGCTCATCTAAAATATAAATGGTCTTACCTGTACTACGTCTGCTCAGCTCTGTTGCCAGCTTAATACGCTGTGCCTCACCACCTGAAAGTGTAGTCGATGGCTGACCAAGCTTGATATAGGACAAACCAACATCATTCAAGGTCCCAATCTTACGTCGAATAGAAGGTACATTCTCAAAGAACCCAAGTGCCTCCTCTACAGTCATATCCAAAACATCATAGATATTCTTGCCTTTATAAAGCACCTCCAAGGTCTCACGGTTATATCTCTTTCCTTGGCAAACCTCGCATGGTACATATACATCAGGAAGGAAATGCATCTCAATCTTAATAATACCATCGCCAGAGCAAGCTTCACAGCGTCCACCCTTGATATTAAAGCTGAAACGTCCCTTAGTATAGCCCTTTGCTTTCGCATCCACCGTAGAAGCAAACAAATCACGAATCTGGTCAAACACACCTGTATAGGTTGCAGGGTTGGAGCGAGGTGTTCTTCCAATCGGTGACTGGTCAATATCAATAACCTTATCCAACTGCTCCACACCTACTATTTTCTTATGCTTTCCCGGAATCGTTCTTGCACGGTTTAACTTCTTTGCAAGATACTTGTACAATATCTCATTTACCAGTGATGACTTTCCCGAACCAGAAACACCTGTAACACAAGTAAATACTCCCAACGGGAAATTCACATCAATATTCTTAAGATTATTCTCTGCTGCCCCCTGTACTGTCAACCAACCATTAGGCTCACGTCTTGAAGTCGGAACCGGAATCTTCTTCTTACCACTTAGGTATTGACCTGTTACCGACTCAGGAATAGCCATAATCTCCTCTGCCGTTCCCTGCGCAATCACTTGTCCACCATGCTCGCCTGCGCCCGGACCTATATCCACAATATGGTCCGCTGCAAACATGGTATCCTCATCATGCTCCACTACAAGCAAGGTATTGCCTAAGTCCTTCAAATCTTTCAAAGCATTTAACAGCTTATCATTATCCCTCTGATGCAAACCAATACTTGGCTCATCCAAAATATAGCACACTCCAACCAGCCCGGAACCAATCTGTGTTGCCAGTCGGATACGCTGCGCCTCACCGCCGGAAAGTGTCGCTGTCGCACGTGAAAGACACAAATATTCCAATCCTACATTCTTCAAGAAACCTACTCTAGCTTTAATCTCCTTCAGAATCTGCTTGCCAATGAGCTTCTGCTGTTCAGTTAACTCTAAACCATCCAAAAACTGATACAAAGCCCCTATCGAAAGTGATGTAATCTCGTGAATATTCTTATCGCATACAGTTACTGCCAAAGAGCTCTTCTTTAATCGTCTGCCATCGCACTCCTTACAAGGCGTAATGCGCATAAAAGTCTCATACTCCTGCTTAGATGACTCAGATGCAGTCTCTCGGTATCTTCGCTCTACATTCTTAATCAAACCTTCAAAAGCAATCGGATATCTGCCTTCTCCACGCTGTCCCTTATAATAAACAATAACCTCTTTACCCTTTGTACCGTAAATCAGCACATCCTGTGCCGCAGGGCTAAGCTCCTCAAAAGGAGTATCCAGCGAGAAATCATACTCCTTACATAGTGCCTGCAGGATTGCATTCGTAAAGCTTGACTTATCAGCACATGACTGCCAGCCCATAACGGTAATTGCACCCTGATTGATACTCAAACTTCTATCAGGAATCATAAGGTCGATATCAAACTCCATCTTATAGCCCAGTC
>SVFJ01000016.1 GCA_015056925.1 Lachnospiraceae bacterium
TTATAGGTGTAGAAATAAGCGCCAGTGATGTGCTAAAAACTTTTCATAACTTCGGCAGTCGAGCATACCACTT
This sequence comes from Lachnospiraceae bacterium, assembly GCA_015056925.1. Taxonomy (GTDB): domain Bacteria; phylum Bacillota; class Clostridia; order Lachnospirales; family Lachnospiraceae; genus COE1. The sequence goes on from SVFJ01000016.1 coordinate 74, forward strand.
GGCTACACCAGTTCAATTAAATCCAAATTTAACAAAACAATGAAACTTTTTATGTGAAAGAGCAGTCTAATATAATAGAGCATAAAGTCGCTAGTAGAGAGTGAATATGTTACAATTGGCATAAGAACAAGGGAGGGATGAGACCTTGCAGGTTTTTCAAGATAGAAAGAAGAGAAATGAGGAATTGATAGAAGAGATTATATTGGAACAGTATAATCAATACTATCGCTTGGCGTACAGCTATGTGCATAATGAAGCAGATGCCTGTGACATTGTACAAAATGGAGCATATAAGGCACTAAGAAGCAGTCATACATTGCAGAAGCCGGAGTATGCAAGGACGTGGGTGTATCGCATTATGTTAAATGAAGTGTTTACATATCTTAAGCAGCCTCAAATGGAGTCCTATGAATATATGCAGGAGATACAGGGGAATGTGGAAGAAGGAACAGAGGATTCTTATACAGATATAGATTTACAAAATGCATTGGATATGTTGCCTGCCAAGGATAAGGCAATTGTTACAATGAAGTATTTTGAGGATAAGAAGCTTGAAGAAATAGCAGATATCTTAAATGAGAATGTGAATACGATAAAAAGTAAGCTGTACCGAAGTATGAAAAAGCTGCGAATACAGCTTATAGACGAAGGATAGGACGTGGTAAAGGAAGGTTGCAGAATATGAAGTATCCAAAACAGAAAGGTATGGGTTCGTAGATGAAGTATCAGAATGAAATACAAGGATTAAAAGAAGATTATATGAGACAGGAAATGACATTAGAACAACAGGAGAAACTGAAACAGACAATTTATATTGCAAAAAGAGAAAATGCAAAAGATAGAGGTAAAGGGGTAATACAGGGATTTGTATCGGTAGCTGCTGTACTCGCAATGGGATTTATGATTCTGCAAGGTTCCTCCAATACAATAGCATATGCCATGGAGCAGATACCGGCTGTGGTAGGACGACTGGTATCGGTCGTAAACTTTGGCAAGTATGAATACGAAGACGAAAGACATCATGCAGATATGGAGATTCCACAGCTGGTTCTGAATGAAAATGCAGTGGATGAAGAAGTAAAAGAGGAGTTAGGTCATGCTACAGAGGAGATTAATCAAGAGATTTCGGAAAAGGTAAAAGGTATGATTGCCGAATTTGAGATGTATCTGGAACAGGAAAAAGGCTATTTGGATGTGGTAGTATCGAGTGATATTATAGTGTCCACAGAAGAATACTTTGTTTTAAAGCTGATGTGCTATCAGGCAACTGCGGATGGTGCACAGTGGAATGATTACTATACGATTGATTTAAGCACGGGAGAACGTTTGCAGTTAAAGGATATCTTTGAAGAGGGCACAGATTATATAACACCAATCAGCGAGAATATTAAGGAACAGATGCGGTCTCAGATGAAGAGGAGCTTTGGAGTGACATATTGGATTGATGATGAATTACAAGAATTGAATTTCGAGACAATAACAGAGGAGTCATCTTTTTATCTGAATAAGGATAAGCAATTAGTAATTGCGTTCAATGAGGGTGAGGTTGCACCGATGTCTATGGGTGTGGTAGAGTTTGTAATTCCTGATGAAGTGATAGAACATATTAGAAAGTAGTGAAACTTTTTGCCTCTATATTTTATCTAAAAGATATCTAAATAAAATATAGAGGTTTTTTCTGCAAAAAATTGCAGGAAAATGCAACGCATAAGCATAAAAATCCTTTTTATGTTAATATAGCGAATGTTACAAAATTTAAAAAAAACTTAATAATATAGGTAGTTGTAAAATATAGTTAACAATGCTATGCTACTTATGTAAACATGAATTACTGAAATTTGAAGGGTATGAACGGAAATGACAGAAAAAACGAATACGGTTATTACGGTAAAAGACCTTTATAAAGTTTATCGAATTGGAGATAACAAGGTACGGGCTTTAAACGGAGTCAGTTTTACCATTAATAAAGGTGAGTTTTGCGCGATTGTAGGTACGTCCGGTTCCGGTAAGTCTACATTGCTGAATATGCTTGCAGGCTTGGAGAAGCCAACGAAGGGCGAAATTATTATTGCAGGCGAACATATGGAGAATAAGACAGAGAATCAGCTGGTTAAGTTTCGGCGTAAGCATATAGGATTTATTTTTCAATCTTATAATTTAATGGGAACAATGAATGCAGTGGAGAATGTAGCATTGCCGCTGGTATTCCAGGGTGTGCCGAAGAAGGAGCGTATGAAGCGCGCGCGTAAGATGGTTCATCTGGTGGGTTTGGATAAGCATTGGAAGCATAAGCCGAATCAGATGTCCGGTGGACAGCAGCAAAGAGTTGGCGTGGCAAGAGCCTTGGTTGTTGAACCTAATATTATTTTTGCGGATGAGCCTACGGGTAATTTGGACTCAGTAACATCAGAGGAGATTATGGCTTTGATGCGGAAGGTTGTTGAAGAGAAACAGCAGACCTTAATCATGGTTACACATGATAATCAGCTTGCGGAATATGCTGATAAGATTATCCGAATTAAGGATGGAAAGATTATTGAGTTAATCGATAAGAAAGCAGCGGCAGAGGCTGAGGCAGTAGAAGGCTGATATATTTAAGATTACATATATAAGGAGTGGGAGACTATGAAAAAGAGTTTTAAGAAGTTTAGAAAGGTGCTGGCAATTGCGGCATGTATTACGACTATGCTGATGAACAGTATTATGGTATTGGCGATAGACGATTCTACAAGACATCGTGCTAAGGATGAGTTGAATCAGTACTATACTGAGATGAAGTACATTAATGAAATTGATGAAGACATCAAGAAGAAGATGGATAAGGTTTATGAGAAGGCAATGACCTTTATGACTGAGGCTGATTTTGATGAGGAGTCAGAGATTCAGGCATATCTTGAGACTGCAAAGGGTAATTTGGACAGACTTTTATCTAAGAATCCGAGTGCAGGAAGTACTTCAAACTTTATTATGCTTTCCAATGAAATGCCGGTAATCACGGCAAGCTACGGAGAGGATACATTTGTGGTTCTTTCTTTGATGAATCTTGGCGTTGCGACAGTACAGGATGTTGTGGTTACACCTGTTGTATCAACAGATGTGAAGGAATATCCTTTTGAGATTAAACAGGCATATGACGCACAGTATATTGAAGGTATTGCACCGGGCTCTGATTTGGATGATGCGAATGCAAAGCGTATGGATATCGGCTGGATGATGACAGTTAGAGAGGACGCCTTGACAGGATGCTATCCGCTTCATTTCAATGTGCAATATTATGTTGCAGGTGAGTATGCTTCAACAGAGGTTACTACATATATTAATATTATGGGAAATGAGAAGAATGGTACTCTTGCAGGGGATAAAGAAGAGGAAGAGAAGCAGTCGAATCCACGTATTATCGTAACAGGCTTCAAGACTGAGCCGGAGACTGTATATGCAGGTTCTGTATTCGATTTGACGGTAAGTGTACAGAATACTTCTGCGGAGACTGAGGTTAAGAATGTTCTCTTCCAGTTAGAGGCAGTTGCAGGTGGTAATGATTCTACATCTACTTCTGCAGTATTTTTACCAACATCAGGCTCTAGTGCTATTTATACAGGTAAGATTGCACCGGGTGAAAGCTATGATATTAAGCTTCAGATGGAAGCTAAGTCTGATTTGGCACAGAAGCCATATGTATTAACTATCAATACAAAGTATGATACAGAGAATGCGATTAATCTTACAGATGTGGCAAATGTTTCTATTCCGGTGAAGCAGGAAGCTAAGATGGATGTTGGAACAGCAGAGATTATGCCGGGGTCTATTGCAGTAGGTGAGCAGTCAAATGTTATGTTTAGCATCTTTAATACAGGTAAGACTACTCTTTATAATGTAAAGGTTATTTACGAGAGTGAGACTGTTGAAAGCGGTATGACTTATATTGGTAATCTGGCACCGGGAGCAACAGGTAATGTTGATTCCATGTTAACAGGTATTGCGCCTGATATGGGAGACGGTACAGTGCTTGCAGTGGTTACTTATGAGGACGAGGCAGGTAATGAAACACGTTATGAGGTTCCGATAGCACTTCTTGTTTATGAGGATTATATGGAAGAAGAGGTATGGAATGACTATCCGATGGAGGGTGATATGTCCTATATGGGAGAGGAAGTTCCGGCAGAGTCAGGAAATGCAGGCGTTTTCATAATAGTAGGTATAGTAGCTGTTATTGTAATTATTATCGTTGTTGTGATTGTTGTTAAGAAGAAAAAGGCAGCAAAGCAGCGTAAGGAAGAGTTAGATTTATTAGATGAAGATTAAAGATAGAAAGGGGTTATGCAGATGAGAATCATTGATTTATTGCGAATGAGCATAACCAGTCTCTGGAAGAGAAAGCTTCGAACCATCCTTACAATTCTGGGTGTTATCATCGGTACGACTTCTATTGTTGTCATGGTTTCGCTTGGTAACGGATTAAAGGAATCTATTTTGGAACAGTATGAGACATATTCTTCGGTTACCGAGATTACAGTTTACTCAGGTGCTATGTGGGGTGAGGATGTTTCAGAGGATATGATGCTAAGTGATGATTTGGTTGCACAGTTTGAAGCAATGGACCATGTTGTGGCTGTGCATCCAAAACTTTCATTCTCGGCATTGGCAAAGTCTGGAATCTATGCTACATATTTGAATATTCAGGGTGTATCAGAAGAGTATATGCAGTCTATGAATATACCGATTAAGGAAGGAGAGCTTCCAACTGCTGATGATGGTAAGCTTCGTTTCTTCTATGGAAGCAGTGTGATTACGGATTTCTATGTAGAAAAGACTTATGAATATCCGTATTGGGAGAATGGCGAGCTCGTTGACATTGATTTAATGACAACGCCGATGTTTATCATTTTTGACCAGGATGCCTATTGGCAATCCCAGTACAGTAGTGGAACAGGCGAGAGTGTGAAGCCGCCTAAGAAGTATTTGATAGAGACTGCCGGTGTTATGGATGGTAAACCGGACGAGTGGACGAATAATTCAAGCTATGTTTTCTGCGAGATAAATGAGTTGAAAGAGCAGCTGAAATTGATGTTTAAGAAGAAGGCGATACCCGGACAGCCAACGAGAAAGAACGGGAAGCCGTACAACGATATTTTCTATTCTCAGCTGACGATTCAGGTAGATGAGATGGAGAATGTATTGCCACTGACACAGACCCTGCGTGATATGGGCTTTGATGCAAACAGTTCAGCAGAGTGGATTGAGTCTGAAATGGAGCAGATGAATACCATTCAGGCTGTGCTTGGTGCCATTGGTGCGGTATCCATGCTTGTTGCAGCAATCAGTATTGCCAATACCATGATGATGTCTATTTATGAGCGTACCAAGGAAATCGGTGTTATGAAGGTGCTTGGCTGTAACCTTGGTAATATTCAGGGAATGTTTTTGATGGAGGCCGGATTTATCGGATTTATAGGCGGTATTATTGGGCTAGGGGTGAGTTATGGCCTGAGCTTTGCGATTAATTCACTGGTAGAATCAAGTGGTATGGGAATGGGCAGTATCTGTCGTATTCCTTTATGGCTGACATTCATGGCAATTGTGTTCTCAACGCTTATCGGTATGCTGGCGGGGCTGTTACCGTCCTTACGTGCGATGAGACTGAGTCCTCTTGCCGCAATTAGAAATGAATAAATGCTCGCTTCTGGCGAGCTGATGCAAAAACATGGAGCAAAATTGTTTCATGTTTTTGTCATACTTTAAGGAAGATATTTTATAAGAGAAAGAGAGGGGATTCAAAGGAGGCAAAGTAGAAGGTTAAGTATTTCATAATTGTGTAATGTGTGTAGAAAAAGGAGGAAAATTCCTCTGCCTGCAAAAGTGGGCAGGCATTTTCCTTCGGAAAAAGGAGGAATTGGGTATGGTAGGAGCGATTGGTGCTGTTGTAGTATTAGGGATTTTATTTTATGTGTTGTACATCTATGGTTATATGGTGATTAATGCAAAAAGAGCAGTAAAGTTTATTGGCTCTATCCGAGGCTATGACAGCTGTAAGGCAAGTTTCACTTCCTGTGATGGATATATGAAACGTGTTATGAGGTTTGAAGCGAATAAAACCTATCGTTTTAAGCTTCAGACGGAGTTAACCAGGGGAACGATGTCAGTGGAGATTTTAGATTCTCATAAGCAGAAGTTGTTAGAACTTAACAGTGCTAAACCAAGTGATAGCATTGATGTATACAAAGGAGAAAGATACTATCTGGTTGTTCGATTCCAGTCAGCATCGGGAAAGTATGAGCTTATGTGGAATTAGAACTGTGAGGGCAGTGGAGCATGAAATTAAAGAATGTTTTAATTGTAGTAAAGGATATTGAGAAGTCCAAGCAGTTTTATAAGGAACTGTTTGGATTGGATGTTATTATGGAAAGTGACGGAAATGTCATTTTGACGGAAGGGCTTGTGTTACAGGAAAAGTCTGTGTGGGAAGACGCAATCGAAAGAAATGTGCAACCGCAGAATAATGCAACATTACTTTATTTCGAGGAGACGGATATGGATGGCTTTTTGAATCGTCTTTCATCATACAGTGAGCAGATTCAATATGTGAATCCGCCGATGGAGTTCTTATGGGGACAGAGAATGGTGAGATTCTATGATTTGGATGGGAATCTCATAGAAGTACGAACACCGAATTAATTGGAGAATTTGAATTTATGAAAATATTAGTAGATGCAGATGCCTGTCCGGTGGTTCGAATCGTAGAGCAGGTCGCAAAGCAATATCATATTGAGGTTATACTTTTGTGTGATACAAATCATATACTGATGTCGGATTATAGCAAGGTGAAGGTGATTGGCGCAGGGGCGGATGCAGTTGACTTTGCGCTAGTCAATCTTTGCAAGTGTGGAGATATCGTGGTAACACAGGATTACGGTGTGGCAGCAATGGCGCTTGGAAAAGGAGCTTATGGCATTCATCAGAGCGGTAGATGGTACACGAATGAGAATATTGACCAGTTGTTGATGGAACGCCATATGGCAAAGAAAGCCCGAATGGCAAAAAGCAAGCATCATTTGAAGGGACCGTCTAAAAGGACCGAAGAGGATGATAAACGTTTTAAGGAGAGCTTTGAGAAGCTGGTGCGAATGGTAAACAAAAGTTTATTAAAAACTACGCAGAATACAAGAGATTTAGGTGGATATACAACGAAGTCAGGAAAGGTAACAAAGTATCATTCGTTACTTCGAAGTGATGTGCAGAACTATCAGGATGTGGAAGATTTTGCATATTTAAAACAGCATGGTATCACAACGGTAATTGATTTACGAGGACAGAAGGACATAGAGAGAAAGCCAAGCGGATTTGCTGATTGTGAAGGAATTTCATATTTTAATTTTCAGATAGATGAAGGAAGTGGCGTTCCCGAGTCAGTGGAGGCAGTTCCAAGAAGCTACGTAGATATCGCATGCGCTAAGGCTATGCCGGATGTGTTTCGTTGTATTGCCAATGCGCCGGCAGGTGTCATGTATAACTGTACAGCAGGCAAAGACAGGACGGGTGTTGTGTCAGCGGTATTACTGTGCCATGCAGGAGTGAGTGACAGGGATATTATTGAGAATTATGTGCTTACGCGTGAGTATGGAAGAGAGCGACTTGAATTAATTCATAAGAACTTTCCTGAGATTGATATGAATATTGTGACACCAAATGAAGTATATATGGAAACGTTTTTAATGCTGTTTAGGGAAAAGTTTGGTGATACAGAAAAGTATTTTAAGGAATTGGGATTAAGTGAAGAAGAGATAAAGAGGATTCGCGAGAAGCTGGTTGAATAAGGAAAAGAAAAGAGATTACTTACAGGAGAGAATAGCTATGTCAAAATACCCGATAAAAAAGGAGTTGTTCAATATCGTTTGGCACCGAAGCATCCCTTCCCTATTCCTGCGGAGGATTGCTATGAGTCATTAAAATGGGCGTATGAGAATTCGGAATTACTGGGAATTAACCGAGAAAGGATTGCCTTAGGTGGTGATAGCGCAGGCGGTTGCCTTGTAGCTGCCGTAACACAAATGGCAAGAGACCGTAGCTTGGGTGTCAATATCCGGTTTCAAGTGTTGATTTATCCTTTTGTAGACCAGAGTATGACAAGTGAAAGTAACCGCAGATTTACGGATACTCCGGTGTGGAACAGTACATTGTCAAAGCATATGAAGAGAGGCTATGTGCAAGATGCAAATATTGAGAATTATGTATATGCTTCTCCGATTGAAGGCAGCTGTGAAAATCTTCCGCAAGCATATATTGAAACAGCAGAGTTTGATTGCCTGCATGATGATGGAATACATTATGCCGAGAAACTGCGGAATCAGGGGATTGCGGTAGAAATGAATGAAACTAAGGGGACCATGCATGGATTTGATATTGCGCAAAAAGCACCAACTACCAAGGCAGCGGTTACTGCGCGAATTGATTATATGCGAAGGAAGTTTTGAGAGGTTTACGAATTAATTTCAAGGTAAGGAGAAGGATTATGTATGCTTTATTATTGCTTAATTTAATTTTACCGTTTGTTTTATATCTTGTTGGCTATATCCTAAAGCAAAAGCCGGTAACCGATATGAGTTCTCAGAACGGATATAACACACCGACATCGAGAAAGTCGCAGGAACACTGGGATTATGCGCAGAGTATTGCGCCGGATATTTTCATGTCATTAGGAATGGTATTGGTTGTTGTTGAGGCTGTGATTAGTATAGCTTCGTTCCTTTTACAGATAAAAGTGATGTTAGGCGTGGCGATTGGAATGTGTGTTGGGTTCGGGTTTATGTTTTTCGGATTCTATACGACAGATAAGAAGATAGAAGAGAAGTTTGGGAGATAAGTGAAGGAATTGATTATGAAAGAGAAAAAAGAGAAGAAGTTAAGTAAGGCAGAGTTAAAAAGAAGAGAAGCATTTGAAAAAAAGAAAGGGGAGTACGAGGCGCAGGGATATCAAACTCAATTGCTTAAAATTGGAGCATTAGAGGCTAATGTGTTTGCTGTTATTTTAGCCATTCCTTTTATTATTGGATTTGTGTTTTGGTATCAGGCGGCGGGAAATAGTTTTGAGACAGAGGCGGTAGAATTCTATATTGCCTTTTTGGTATTGCTGGTATTAATGGTAGTGCATGAACTCATTCATGGAATTACATTTTCTCTTATGGCAGAGAATGGTTGGAAGTCAGTTTCGTTTGGAATTATGTTGAGCAGTCTGACACCATACTGCAATTGTAATCAGCCAATGAAAAAAGGTCAGATGATAATAGCAGCTCTTATGCCGACAGTTATTCTTGGATTTCTTCCGGCGGTAATTGCAGTCATGAATGGTTCATCTTTCTTATTGTATGTATCGATGTTAATGATTATAGGTGGAGGTGGTGATTTTTTAATTGTTATTAACTTGTTGAGATATAAGAGTTTAGCGAAGGAAGTTATATTTTTGGACCACCCATATGAAATAGGTACAGTGGTGTTTGAAAGATAGTTTGGAGATGGAGATATGAAAAAGTTATTTGGTGTTGTGATTAGTATTGTAGTAGTTCTTTTATTGGCATATGGATTTATTGATTATAGTGTGAGAAGTGCAAAGCCGGATTTTGCATATACGGAAGAGGAGCAATTAGATAAGCTTTTATCTGAGACTGTGATTAGAGATGTTGCAGTACCGATGGCAGAAGAATCTGGCATGGAGGAGAATACGACAGAACAGGAAACAGAGGTTGAAGCGGAAGTGATTGAACAGCCGATTGTTAGATATATTAATTTTAGAGAAGCAGATGAAATGATGGCAAGCGCTGAGAACGCTGCGAGTCCAATTACTCTTTCTCTTGTTTCAGAGCAAGGAAATGGAGTTTCAGATATAGAGCCTTGGGTTGAGGAAAATGAATTGTCTTTGCCGATGCTTGAAGGCGCCTTATCTTGGCACATGGAGCCGAGAGAGGATGCTCCGATAGTGGATAGCAACATTTTATTTTATGATACGGCATTTTATGATGAGAATTATATCTATCATTGGTCTCCTGATACTTTAGATATTTATGATAGAGAGAATTGCAAGCTACTGTATGTAATTTCCTATGAGTCTGACAGATGGTATCTTATGGGTAACTGCGCATATTTAAGAGATGGAATACTTTATATAGGAAATCTATACAACGGCTATGCCATGCCTAATACCTGCTTTATTGTGGCGTATGACATTGAAAAGGATGAAATCTTATGGCGAAGTGAAGACCAGACCTTTAATACGATGAACTTTATTGTAAAGGGTGATGTGATTCTTTCGGGTTATGGTTTTACCAGTGAAAAGGATTATATTTATCAGATTGATATCAATACAGGAAATGTAATCAGCAAAACAGAGTTGAGCAAGAAGCCTGATATGCTGATAGAGAAGGACGGCCAGTTATACGTGCATACATATAGTATTGATTATGTGTTTGATATGGAGTAGAAATATGTAAGCAGATTTTCTGCGATTGATTTACCTGCTGTGCTGATGTTTTTAAGAGATAAAGGACTATAATTATGAACTTAACATATAAAAGAGCTACTCTTGATGACTTAGATATATTGACGGAAACGAGGATAACCGTATTAAGAGCTGCTAATCAACTGTCAGATGAAGAGGATATGGCAGAAGTAAAAGAGCAGTCCTATGAATATTATAAAAATGCGTTACAGAACGATATTCATATCGCATACTTGGTGTTTGACGGCGACGAATTTGTTGGTGCAGGAGGAGTCAGCTTCTTTCGGGTAATGCCAACCTTCCATAATCCAAGCGGCGAGAAGGCGTATATCATGAATATGTATACAAAGCCTGAGTACCGTAGACAAGGGGTTGCTATGAAAACCTTAGATTTGTTGGTATCGGAAGCAAAGAAAAAGGGTGTACATACGATTTCATTAGAAGCAACCGAGGCAGGACGCCCGCTATATGAGAAGTATGGCTTTGTGAGTATGAAGGATGAGATGGAGCTGGTGGAATAACAAGGAAATATCAAAATATATCAACCGGAAAGGAATAACACAATGTACTATCATGCGTCACAAATACCTAATATTAAGGCTTTAGAGCCAAGAATATCTAATCACAACAAAGCCTTAGTATATTTCTCAACGAAAAGAGAAAATGTTTTGGTGTATTTGAGCAATGCAGTTGAGAAATACTGCAAGGAAACCGGATTTCCATATGATGGAAACTGGCAAAAATGGGGACCATACGGATTTGAAGCAGATGGAATATTGCGTTTAGAGGAGTATTATCCCAATGCCATAGAGGATACCTATAAAGATGTTTCCGGCTATATATATTTTGTAAAAGAGATACCCAATCCTCAAGAGAATATACAAATCAGTAATGCCGTGACCACGACAGCGTGTGTGCCCGTGGATGGATGTGAATATGTAGCAGATGCCTATGAGGCTATAATGGAAGCTGTGGAACAAGGGCTTATTACGCTTCAAAGATATGAGGAAATGAGCGAGCAAAAGCTTGCATGGATTGCGAAAACCATGAAACAGGAGTATGAAGATTCTTATAAGCATCCTGAATATAGACATTTTTTAAATGGTAAGTTTCATGTGTAAAGGGAAAGTTATCATAGTAAATCGTATAGAAAAGCATTGTAACCCATAAGAAAAATGATTAAGATTAATACATAGTAAAAAGGGAAGAGAGGAGTACTTTATGAAGATAGAAAAGGTAGCGTTACTTGGCGCAGGTGCAGTAGGTGCATATTTTATATGGGGACTTATGGACAAGCTTGGTGAGAACTTTTGTGTAGTAGCTAAGGGAGCGCGCAGGGAACGCTTGCAAAACGACGGACTTGTCATAAATGGCAAACACTACGTATTCCCGGTAAAAGAACCACAGGAAGCAGGTGTTGCAGACCTGATACTGGTATCATGCAAGCAGGATGCGTTACCGGAGATTATAGAGGATATAAAGCCATTGGTCGGTAAAGAGACAATGGTGATTAGCTTATTAAATGGCGTAGCATCGGAAGAAATGATAGGTGCTACAATAGGAATGGAGCACATGCTGTATTCAGTTATGCGTATTGCGTCTGTAAGAAAAGGTAATGAGATTACATTTGCTCCAGAGTATACAGCAGGTGTGTTCATCGGAGAAAAGGATATCAAAGAGCCGACAGAGAGATTGCTTGCAGTGGAGGAACTGTTTCGTGATACAGGGGTTCGTTACAATTTTATGGAGGATATCATCTACGATATGTGGTTTAAGTATGCCAGCAATATTTCGCAAAATCTGCCGCAGGCAATCTTAGGAGTTGGCTTTGGAGCCTATTATGACAGCGAGCATGTACTTACCGTAGCGAAGAACCTTTGGAGAGAAGTATCCCAAGTGGCAAATGCCAAGGGAATTGCGCTGGAAGAGGAGTTTGTGTATTTTAAAGGACCAAATATGAAGGCGAGATTTTCGACACTGCAGGACTTAGATGCCAAGAGACATACGGAGATTGAGATGTTTGCCGGTGAGATGATTCGCATGGGCAGGGAGTATGGAATAGCTGTGCCATATTGCGAATATACCTATCATTTGATAAAGGCATTAGAAGAGAAAAATGATGGGAAGTTTGAGTATTAATAAGTGAGGATTATGAAATGTTTGAGAAGTTGAAAGAGTTATTTAAGAAGTATGAAGAGATAATTGTGTATTTGATAGTAGGAGTAATTACTACAATTGTTTCCTGGGCATGTATGTTCTTTGTAAATATTGTGATTTTTGGTAATCCACTGCATCCGACTGCAACACAAAATCTTGTATTAAGCGCTGTGAGCTGGACGTCAGGTGTTGCGGCAGCATATCCGATGAATCGTAAGTTTGTATTTAAGAGTCAAAATGCCAATATCATGCAGGAGCTTGGTAAGTTTATCATGGCAAGAATTTCAACCTTGATTTTAGAACTTGTTTCCAGACAGATTTTGGGTGCAATTGGCGTTGATGTATTTGTTACAACTCTGATTGTTGCAGTATTGGTTACGATTGGAAATTATATCTTTAGCAAGCTGATGGTATTTCGTAAGAAGTAAGAGGGCAGATTATGAGAACAGATTTACACATTCATACAGAGTTTTCCTGTGATTCAGACGCTGATATGGAGCAGTACATTCTCAAGGCGATAGACGAGAATGTACAGGTGCTATGCTTCACAGACCATGTTGATATGAATAAAGATGATTATGGATTCAACTACTATAATCCGCAGAGATACTTTGAGAAATACAATAGTTTAAGAGAAAAATACGGTCAGCAGATAAAACTATTGTCCGGCATTGAGTTTGGAGAACCACATTTGTATTCTGAAAAGCTGGCAGAGCTATCAAGATTTCCGTATGACTTCATTATCGGAAGCATTCATTGGATTGGAAATATGTTCCCATGCTTAAGTGTCAGAGAGAAATTTTCTGCGAAGGAGTTCTTTACATGGTATTGGGAAGAGATGTTGAAAACAGTAAAGCATGGCGGTTTTGATGCACTGGGACACATAGATTTTCCAAAGCGATACTATGGAGAAGTTTATTATACTGAGCAAATGTTAAATGAGATTTTTAAGTATCTGCTGGATAAAGATAGGATTATTGAAATCAATACTTCGTCTCTGCGAAAAGGACATAGTGAAACTATGCCGGGCAGTGAGGTATTAGAGATATATAAGTCAAATGGTGGAAGATATGTAACGATTGGTTCGGATGCTCACGTAGTTGAAGATTTGGCGGCAGATTATGCCGTAGCAAAGGCACATATCGAGAAGCTGGGATTACAAGAGGTAATCTATGAGCAGAGGAAACGTGTTGACGTCTGAAATGCTCTACCAAAGGTAAAGGAAGTAGCAGATGTGGTAATTGGAACTAATGATGAAGATGGAATTGCAAAGTGATTTGTTGGAAGGATGGTTAGATGTTCAATAAGCAGGATATTGCAAGAAATGAATGTATGCTGGTAAGAGGTCAGGCAAAGTGCGGTTATGACTGGTGGTGGCATTCCTTCACCGGACGTCATGCGGTGACAGGTGAGGAGAAGCCCTTTTTTATAGAGTTCTTCCTTTGTAATCCGGCAAGTGGGACCGATGAACCGATATTAGGACAGCTAGCTACTAACAAAGAAAAGGGAATCAAGCCGTCCTATCTTATGGTGAAGGCAGGTGCGTGGGGTGAGGATGCTGCGCAATTACATAGATTTTACGGTTGGAAGAAGATAGATGTGAAATGGGGTGCACCATTTAGCGTGTCTGCGGATGAGTGCTATTTGGATGAGCATAAGACTTATGGTCATGTGTGCGTGAGCAAGGAGGATGCAGATGCGCACCCTGAGTATATGTGCGGTGCCGGTGAAATGAGCTGGAATCTCAAGATTGATAAGCAGGTGGCATTCAATGTGGGGTACGGCGCAGGCAAATTATTTCGTGCATTGCAGGCGTTTGAAATGTTCTGGCATGTACAGGGTATGAAGTCAGAATTCTCTGGCGAAGTGATATGGAATGGTGAGAAATATATTGTAGATGAGGCAACAGGCTATGGTTATGCGGATAAGAACTGGGGCAAGAGCTTTACTTCGCCTTGGGTTTGGTTATCGTCCAATCATCTTGTAAGTAAGGTGACAGGGCAGAAACTTGAGGATAGTGTATTTGATATTGGAGGCGGCAGACCAAAGGTTGGACCGATTGCTTTAAAACGTAAGCTCTTATCTGCATTCTGGTATGAAGGAAAATGCTATGAGTTTAATTTTTCAAAGTTCTGGACATTTACAAGAACAAGCTTTGATTGTAAGGAAACAGACACACAGATTATTTGGCATGTTGAACAGAAGACTTGGCGTAACAAGATGGTTACAGATATTACCTGCGAAAAGAAGGACATGCTCTTAGTGAACTATGAAGCACCGAATGGTGAGAAACGTCACAATCGTCTTTGGAATGGCGGTAATGGTAAGGGTACAGTGCGCCTGTACCGTGACGGCAAGCTGATTGATGAGATAGAGGCAATGAATGTAGGCTGTGAGTATGGGGAGTATGATTCATAAGAGGAGAAGGGGAGCGAAGTCAGGTGAAGAAAAAGTTAATCATTTTTATTGTAGCAATATTAGTAATTGTTTGTATTGTACCATTACCAAGACAGGTAGATTGTAAAGTGGATAATGTGCAGGTAAACGGTTGGTATCTGGATTTTTTGTTGTTTGCTGACAGATTTTATGGTGAGACTATCATTGATGGAAACGAATACAAGCCTAGTGATAACCATTTTGCAACAAAGCTGTTTGGAGATATCTATATGTTAAGTGTCTACAGATATCGTGCAGAAACTAATGATGTGGATATGCGGACTATTTATTTACAGTCTGATTTGAAGACGGTATATGAGTGGGATTAAGGTTAAGGATATACAAAAAGATGAAGAAATTGCTAATGTTTGATGCATATGGAACATTGATATCAACAGGAAATGGTTCAATAAAAGCAACTGAAAAAATACTTGAATTACAGGATAAAAAGATAGATGCAGTAGTTTTTTATTCTGATTGGAAAAAGTATCATAGAAAACATATTGATGAATGCAATCTAGGGGATTTTGTGACGGAACAAGATATATTTGCAAGAGATTTAAGAGTTCTGTACGAGAAATATGAGATTGACAGACCATACGAGCAGGATGTACATATTATGCTTGATAGTCTTCGGAATAGAAGGGTATTCCCGGAGGTTATAGAGACAATTGAACAGCTACGTAGAGAATATCGAGTTGTAATAGCTTCGACTACTGATACAGACCCTTTGATATTTAATATGAAGCAAAATAATCTTGTTGCAGATGCGGTTTACACATCAGAGATAATAAAGAAATATAAGCCTTCACAATTGTTTTATCAATATATATTGAACAGCGAAAAATACAAAGCAGAGGATGCAGTTTTCGTAGGCGATTCGTTACTTGATGATGTAGAAGGTCCGCAAGGTATTGGAATGACAACAATTTGGGTGGACAGAAAAAACAAGTATACCTTAAATGAAAGGGTAAAACCCGATTATATAGTAAATAATATAGCAGAGATTTTAGATATAAAATTGGATTAAAACTATAGCGGAGGCAATATGGAACACAAACAGGTGCAGCAATTTGCAAAAGATACAATAGAATATATAAGAACTGTAATTAAGTCTGGTATGAATCTTTTGGAAATCCGACAGAAGTGTGAGGACAAGCTCTTAGAACTTGGCGCAGATTCCTTTTGGTACTGGGATATAGGTGCATTTGTGTTTGCAGGAGATGAGACTACTCTGTCTGTGTCAGGAAGAGAGTATGTAACATCGGATAGAATCATAGGCGAGAATGATATTATTACCATAGATTTGAGTCCACAGAATCATGATACATGGGGCGATTATGCAAGGACAATCATTATTGAAAATGGAAGAGTGGTTAATTTCCTCGAAGATATTGGTAATAGAGAGTGGCAGAATGGACTTTTGATGGAAGAAATGTTACATAGTGAGTTGATAAAGTTTGCAACACCAGATACTACTTTTGAAGAGCTGTATTATCATATGAATGAGTTTATTGTAGAAAAAGGATTTATCAATTTAGACTTTATGGGGAATTTAGGTCATTCTATTGTTCGTAATAAGAATGACAGAATCTATGTTGAAAAAGGTAATCAGCATAAATTAAGTGAAGTTAGTTATTTTACATTTGAACCACATATTAGTGTTGAAGGCTCAAGATATGGATATAAGAAAGAAAATATCTATTATTTTTTTGATGGAAAGCTAATGGAATTATAGAAAATTGATACCAATGAAATGGAGGGGAAGCCATGGATTTATTATTTTCATTAGATAGCAAAAATTATACTGATGATATGCCGGTATTCGAGCGTTTTGGTGTGAGAGCCTTGATTTGCAGGGATGGACTTTGGGCGATGCAGCAAAGTAAATATGGAGATTATAAGATTCCCGGGGGTGGTGTAGAGAAGGGTGAGAGCTATCATGATGCTTTACACAGAGAGGTTTTGGAAGAAACCGGCTTACATATTTTGGAAGATTCCATAAAGGAAATCGGCGAGGTGTTGGAAATCCGCAAGGATAATAAGAATGAGAAGCAGAAGTATATTGCACATTCTTATCATTATTTTTGTGATGTGGATGGCAACGTTTCAGAGCTTGCGTTAACAGAGAGCGAACAGAAGCTGGGCTATCATCTGGCGTGGGCGACTTTGGATGAGATTATTGCTACTAATCAGAAAGTGGTTGAGAGACCCGAGCAGAATAGGGACTTAAAGTTCCTGATATGGTTAAGGGAGTATTTGAAGGGGTAATATTAGATGAAAAATCCGTATATTGAAGTATTAGAGAATCAATTAATGTTACGGAAGAAGGCAGAGGAAAAGGGATTGGTGCCTATGTGACTTCTGCATTGAAGGATGAAGTTCTAAAGCGTGGTATTGTCCCAACCTATGCTACGGTAGAGAGTCATATTAAGTCTCAGCAGGTTGCGTTTCGTGCGGGATTTGAACCTGCTTTTTATGAATTGTTTTCGGAGTAAAAGAGCTTTTTACAGGAGGAAGGACAGATGAATGTAGCAATGAAAAAAGTTCTGTTAAAGAATGGAAAAGAATGCATTTTGCGTAGCCCAAAGGCAATGGATGCTCAGAATCTGATTGAATATATGAAGAAGACTGCGGAAGAATCTACATTTCTTCTTCGTTATCCGGAGGAAGTGGACATGACGGTAGAGGACGAGGCGTACTTTATTCATGGAATGAATGAGTCGCCGGATTCTTTTATGATATTAGCCGAGGTAGACGGCCGGCTTGCAGGTAATTGTTCGCTATCTGCACTTGGTTCCAGAATACGCATGAAGCATCGATGTAACATAGCGATTGCATTATATGAAGAATTTTGTAGTCAGGGTATTGGCAAGGCGATGATGGAATATTTACTGGAAGAAGCAAAGAACATGGGCTTCGAGCAGGCAGAACTGGAAGTTGTTGCCAGAAATGAAAGAGCGATTGCTTTATATCAGAAGCTTGGTTTCAAGACGGTAGGCATAATTCCGAATGCTATGAAGCATAAGGATGGAAGCTATGAAAGTTTGTTGATGATGGTGAAGGCGTTATAAATATTGGAGCGATTAATTATGAACGATAAGATATTGAAAAAAGAATTCAGAAATATAGGTGTTTTTATATATGTGATATCCATTTTGATGGTTTCTCTTGCTACTTATTTTGATGCAAAATTAGTAGAAGTATTTTCTCTTATGTATTGGGAAGATAGCAGGCTTATTCATTGGTGGTCTTATTTTACATATATTTTTGAGCATAGTATTTACTTTGATAGACCAAGTGCCAATCATTGGTTTTTGTTTGTTCATATGGGGACAAATCTTTCGGTGATATTTCTATATGGAATATTAACTGAGAGACGTATGGGAACAAATCATTTTCTTATTGTTTCATTCTTGGCGTATATTTCGAATCTTACATTTATTCTTGTAGAGAGACGGCTTGCGCTTTTGGGTGTGGCTGGTTCTGTTGCAGGTGCATCAGGGGTAGTTTTTTCTTATATTCCATTGGGAATATATTTTCATATCAAAAACTGTAAGGAAAATGGAAAAAGTATTATTAAATCTATAAGAACGTGGCTGATTTTGATTTCAATTATCTTTTTATATGGTGTTATTTCATTCATAGCAGGAGCATGGACCACAATATGCCACCTGTTATCAACAGTAGTTGGAGCGATTTATATATTGGCGGTAAGGAAAAACGTACAGGTAAAATATTCAAGATGTTATCTGCTAGTACTGTTAATTCCATTGTTCCTTGCTGGAATATTAGTAGCCTATAAAATGGGGAAAGTACCTATATATTATAAGCTTTGGATATAATTGTAGTAGCGTATTGTAGGAAGATTGGTTATCAAGAAATATTATACGGTGAGGCAGTTTATGGATAAAGAAGAATTTTTAAAGCGACTAGACGAGGATGAAGAATTTTCGCCAGGCTGGCAGGCGATAGATGACGTCTTTGATAGCTTATATCCTAGGCAGAAACCTGCTCATTTTGGAACAAATATGGTGAATCGGGCAATTTTTGGTGGGGATGAATATTTGGATGGATATTCGTTTTATACATCGAATAAAGGCTATAAGCATCTTGTTACATATGGCATGACTGTGTTATATGGTGATGAAGAAGCCTTCGGCGGAGAGTGGAATGGTTGGGGCTATGAGATGACAATGAAATTGAAGGAAGACGATGTGCAAGATTGCATGTGGGCAGTTTCGTTATTATCGAATTTTGCACGATATACATATAAGACAAATAATTTTTTCCAACCAAATCAATATGTAATTAGTAAAAATATATTAGCTCAGTTAGGTGTGGAATCGGATATTATAGCCTTTCTTTTGGTAGAAGATACAGAAGCTCATGCGACAGAAAGTGTTTATGGAAAGACAGAGTTTATTCAGTTGGTCGGAATAACAGAAAAAGAGTTTGAGGCTGTTCAGAAGGATTTGGATAATATGAAACGGATTATTCAAAAAATGAAAGAGGATGGCAACGTGGATTTGGTGACAGATATGAAGCGGACAAAGTCTTATCTTTAGGCGAGAAATGCAAGGAGACTGACAATAATGAAGGAAAAAACAAGTATGCAAAAGATAGACTTCTCGCAGGGGCCTGTGTGGAAGTGTATCATAGCGCAGGCTGTTCCACTGACGATAGCGCAGCTGGTTCAGCTTTTTTATAATGTAATAGATAGAATATACATAGGACATATGGGAGAGGGAGATAGTCTTGCCTTGACAGGTGTAGGGCTGACATTTCCCATTGTTACGCTAATTATGGCATTTACGGCTTTGTTTGGAATGGGTGGAGTGCCCTTGTTCTCCATGGCTAGAGGAGAGGGAGATGAAGAAAAAGCCGCTAAAATCATTGGAAATTCTTTTGGATTACTGTTAATTAGTTCGGTCATTCTTACCGTATTAGGCTATGTATTTTGCAAACCGGTTTTATTTGCATTTGGTGCAAGTGAGGATTCTTATGTATATGCCAGGGAATACTTAAACATCTATCTGATTGGTACGGTGTTTTCTATGATGACCACCGGAATGAACGGATATATCAATGCGCAGGGTTTTCCTAAGATAGGGATGTTATCCATTATTATTGGAGCGGTGGTAAATATTATATTAGATCCAATCTTTATTTTTGCTTTTGATATGGGTGTTGCAGGAGCTGCATTGGCTACGATTATCAGTCAGGCGATTTCAGCTATTTGGGTATTACGCTTTTTGTTTATAGAGGCAATTGTACCGATTCGGATGAGAAATATTAGAATCCATAAGACAATAACAAAGGATATTTTTAAATTGGGAACTTCCAATTTCATTATGCAGGGAACAACCTGTGCAGTCCAGGTTGCCTGTAACGCTACTTTGCAAAGCTATGGTGGAGATGTCTATGTCGGTATTATGACTGTGGCAAATTCGGTTCGTGAGATTTTAATGCTTCCTATCGGGGGAATTGTAAATGGCGCACAGCCGGTTATCAGCTTTAATTATGGAGCTAAGAAGTATACAAGAGTAAAGCAAGGAATCCGATTTAATACCTTCATCGGTTCAGCGTATACGATGCTGGCATGGGGCTTGATTATTCTGTTTCCGCGATTTTGGTTTAGCATCTTTTCTGATGATTTGCAAATGATAGATGTTGGAATTGAGATGCTAAAGATATATTTCTTTGGTTTTGTTTTCATGGCTTTGCAGTTTGCAGGACAGTCAACCTTCCAGGCACTTGGAGATGCCAAGCATGCTATATTTTTCTCACTGCTTCGTAAGGCGATTATCGTTGTGCCATTAACGTTGCTTTTACCGGCAGTGGGCTTTGGCGTGAAAGGCGTATTTCTGGCTGAGCCAATTTCAAATGTGCTTGGAGGTATCGCTTGTTATTTAACAATGAGAATGACGTTGTATAGAAAATTGGAGATGCAGATTAGGGAGAATAGGTAAAGGAGTAGAATCCATGGGAAGAAAGGTGAAAGGTGCTAGAGGAGTCAGCATAATTGGTGGTGCTGATGGGCCGACTTCAGTTTTTATATTGTCAAAGAATAAGAAAATGACATTAAAGCAACGCATACATAAGTGGAAATATCAGCGTAGAAAGACATGGTTTGAGAAGCATATCGTAGCTGGCAGTCATACGATGGACGAGGTATGTCAATATGTTCAGAAGGAATTGGGGTATACAGCGGTATCTTTCGACGATGAAGAATATCAACGGATGTATAAAGAAATGCGAAGTTCTTTTATCATGCAATTTGCCCCAGAGCTATTAGGTGAATATCAGGATGCTCCCCGATTAAAGAGTCATAGTGAAGAAGATGTGAAGCATTTTATGGAAGAACTGGATGTTAGACAGAGGGTAGCGCAAGAAGTTCCCAAGGATATATTTGATATTGAGTATCATTGCTTTAGAAAACAGATAGACGCTACGAAGTATGAAATATGTATAGAAAAGCGTTTTGGATACATAGGTGGCGGATACATTGGCGGTGGAGCTAATAGAAAAAGCAAGAAATTAGCAAAGCAGTTTGGGGATGAATTTAAGAAGGTTTATCAATATTATGGTGTAACACAAGAGGATATTGATAACAAATCAAAAAGGTATGAGGAGTTACTGCGGACACTAGCAATGAGATAAGAAGTCGTAAGGAGTGGAAAGAGAGGGCCGGCGATGAAGAAAAATAAAGTAACTAAAATTCTTTTTGGAATATCGGTAATATTAGTAATCACATTTGTTGTTGCTACAATTATTGATTACGCAAGATATTCAACTACATTAAACTCAGCACCTTTTTATGTTTTTGTGCTTTTTAATGCGATTATGTATGGAATTCCAAGTTTGATTTGTGCAGTGATAGGACTGATTCTTGAGAAGAAAGGCGAAAGAAATAAGAATATACTGGATATATTAAAGGAAAATGTCGCAGATAAGAAATGCTTAGATGAACTTATAAGTGCGTTTGAGGATATGTGCAAAGTTCACATTGAAGCTGAGAATAAACATGAAAAGATGATTTTATTTGAAACGGGAACTTTTTCTTTTTCTGGAAATCCGATGTTTTATATGTCGCTGGTTAGACAATATCCTAATGAAGAAGATGAGTTTTATCAATTACACTTAGATATTATGTATGAACCCACATCAGAAAATAGTGTTTATGAGCAAGCGACATGGAGTTTCGAGTTAGAAGAAAATATCTTTGAATACATAAGAAGCTCGGAGGAATATATGCTATTGAAGGATGTTACGATTACTAAAATAGATGTTTATATTGATGAAACGTAAAAGGGAAATTTGAATATGATAGTGAGATTACATGAAAATTATTTTGCCTGATAAAGGTAAGAATAGAATGAAGAACTTTTGGTTCAATTCAAGAAATGACCCGATTTGTTTTTGGGGAAATTATACTTGTTCTTTTTGAACATTCTGAATCTTTACATGCGTGATGCACGACGCAATCTTTCTGCGCCCATTTCAATTGACATAGGATTTTTGCATCGGCAGTGAAATACAGCCAGTTTTATTACATATAATATAGAAAACTATCTGAGGTTGCTAGTATGGAAAAAGCAGCAATCTACGTCCGCTTAAGTAAGGAGGATGACCAAAAGGATAAGGACTCAGCCAGTAAAAGTATAGAAAATCAGAAAAATATTCTCTTGCAATATGCAAAGTCACATGACTATGAAGTGTACGACTATTATTGCGATGATGATTATTCAGGACTTTACATGGAAAGACCCGGTTTTACCCGGATGCTTACAGATGCCGCAAATCATTGCTTTACCACCATCCTTGCAAAGTCCCAGTCAAGGCTTTCCAGAAATATGGAGCATACGGAGTATCTGCTACATGATTTGTTTCCGGGCATGAATATTCGGTTTATCGGGGTAGTGGATGGTGTAGATACCTTTCAGAAGTCAGGGAAGAAAGCCAGACAGATTAATGCGCTAGTCAATGAATGGTATAGTGAAGATTTATCGGAAAGCATACGTGCCGTATACAGGAGGAAGATGCAGATAGGAGAATATCTGGGAGCATATGCGCCTTACGGTTATCGAAAGTCACAAAGCAATACGCACCGGTTGGAAATCGTAGAAGAGGAAGCAAGGTGGGTCCGCCAAATCTATCAGTGGTATTTGGATGGAAAGAAGGTGACGGAGATTCAGCAGATATTAAATGCACAGGCGGTTTTGCCACCGAGTGTCCGCTTGGGACGGATTTCTAACGTTGGTTGGAGTACATCTACGATTAAAAAGATTCTTTCAAATGAAACTTATACAGGTGCGGTGGTTCAAGGAAAAAGTGAGAGAAAAAGCTTTAAAGACAAGGGTTTACATTATAAGCCGAAAGAAGCATGGACGATTGTGGAAAACTGTCACGAAGCCATTATAGATAAAGAAATTTATGCACAGGTTTGTTCCATTAGAACAAAACGATGCCGGCGAAAAGGGAAATAGGGATAAAATATTGACTAGAATAATACATGGCTGTCGCACCAAGATAATTAATATATCTTAGGTGTGACAGCCATCAATTTATTCCATATGAAATTATTTACTCCTATAGCATATTATTTTATATCATCTATTATGCTCTCATTAACTTATGTAAGAAGTTTAAAATCGGATGTGAACTTACCTTCTCAAGGAAGCTGCTGTAATCGCGGATTCCTTCATCTCTTGCCCATGCAGGAATCGCTTCATTATTATAAGAATCATAGCTGTGAGTTAAAATATAATCGTTACATGTCATCATAAAACATTCCTCCATTTCTTTGGTGTCCCATATTGGGTGTGAATAAGTTTGTATCTGAAATTGTCAGTTATCTTGTGTTGTTAATATTATGATAGCACATATATAGATAAAAACGATATTGTATAAGCACAAAAATATATCTAAAAATTGTGCTGACAGCACAAAGGAATGGCGATATAATAAAAATAGAAGATTATATTATACAGATGTCTTTGTACAACGGACAAAAGCTCGATGGAAAGGTGGGGGATTGCTATGAGTATTTCAGTTAGAGATGTGCTATCGGAGGATTCGGCAAGATATAGAGTACAGCTTTTGGCGGGGAAAAGAGGTGACCAGCGTTCCATCAGCTGGGTGCATGTAATAGAAGATTCTACCATCATACAGAATTTCTGGGGAAATGAGCTTGCTGTTACACTCGGAATCGGATTTCCGACTGCGGAGGCGTTGATTCATATTATAGAGCTTCTGATAAAGAAGAGATGTAGCGGACTAATCATTAATACGGGAAAATACATTAAGGAAGTACCAAGAGAAGTTATTGATTATTGTGATGACCATGATTTTCCTTTGATTACAGTGCCTTGGGAGGTCTATGTTTCGGAGATGGTAAAAGATTTTTGCATGCGTATTTTTGAAGAGGAACAGAATGAGAAGCGCTATGCAAGAGCATTTTTGCAGGCAATCCGCACACCGGAGAATTTGGAAACACCACGTAAGATATTGAAGGGGGCCTATCATTTAGAAGGAGAATTCAAGGTATTCATTATGTATATTAATGAATCAATGCATGATGATTTAATGATGTTAAGAAAAATGGAATCCAGAGTTCGGGCAATGTTGGAGCGTCATGGATATTCTTATTGTTTGTTTGATGAAGAGGGCTATTACATATTGATATTAAATGATGCCAATAAGACGCAGGCAAAGCAGATTCTTGAATTTATCACTTCGCAAAATAAGGGAGCAGCAGATATGAATGTGCATATCGGAGAGGGAACAACCGTAACAGGGCTTGAAGATATCCACAAAAGCTTTATCCGTGCAAGAGCGGCAACCCGTATGGCAATTATTCAGAAGAGGCGAAGTGTTTCCTATGGGGAGATGGGCGTGAACAGTATTTTCTATAATGTAGAGGATGAGGGGATTCTTAGAGAGTACTATGATAAGCTGTTGGAGCCTTTACTTTCTTATGATAAGAAGCATCAGGGTAATTATGCGGAGACCTTGCGGCTTTATTTGGAGTATGGAGGCAGCCTTCAGGCAGTGGCGCAGGAGATGTTTACCCATAAGAATACAGTGAACTATCGTATGCATAAGATATATGAGTTGTTGGGGACAGAGCTTGAAACAGCAAGTAAGCGATTTCCCTATGAAATGGCATTTTGTATTAAAGATGTATTAGGCGAGTAGAAAGGACCTTACACACATGTGTGTGGTATATTGGCGGGAAGCGGAAGGCTGTCCAAGGGACGCTATCAGGGGATTGCACCCGAGTGTGGTCTCATATGCGGAAAGGTTTTGGATGAAAAAGGAAATGGTGATTTGGCAAAGCTTTTGCAGGCATTGGATTGGGTTCTTACATTATGTAAATATTATCCCGTTAGAATCATCAATATTTCAATTGAGATGGGAACTGAGCAGTCATGGAAGCTGTCTGAATATCAGCAGTTGTTACAGATGATGGAGCATTTATGGAAAGAGAATATTATTACAGTTGTTGCGGCAGGGAACAGAGGACCTGACAGTATGTCTGTATCACCTTTGGGAGTGTCGCCGCATTGTATCTGCGTAGGCTGTCATGATGAAGGATTCAAGGGACGTGATGGCAAGAACTGCATGGAGTATTCCGGGAGAGGTCCGGCAAATGTGATGGAAGGTATTTTTCTTGGAAAGTCTGCGTTAAAGAAGCCGGATATTGTAGCACCGGGAACACAAATCATGTCCTGCTGCCATAGGTTTCAAAGTCGCAGACAACAGTTATATCATGCATACATTGATAAAAGCGGAACATCTATGGCAACACCGATTGTAAGTGGAGCCTTGGCATTAGGAGTGCAAAAATATCCACAAATTACGAATGAAGATTTAAAGAGAAACTTATTGTTATCTGCAAGAGACCTTGGCGATAAATGGTGTATACAAGGCGCAGGGATGCTGGATATACATAAGTTTCTTTCTTTGATAGGACAATAAAATACATATTTTACGCATTTTTAAGGTACTATGGAATAAATTTACATTTTTATGTATATTTACGTTGACAGCTTCGGTATAATTGTATACAATGATACATAAATACAGAGAAACAAAAAGATATGCATTTTTATGCATGTTCCAAAGGAGAGTTAACAATGGAAAATAAGGAATATTTTGAAAATCGACCGGTCACCATGAATCATAAGAACAATCTTCTTCAGATTGAAGAGCATATGTATACATTGCAGGATGTTGAGAAGCCAAATGCATTCCGTAATATGTTCCCATATGATGAGATTCCGAAGATTCCTTTTAATGATAGAGTAGTACCTCACAATATGCCTAAGAATATCTGGATTACAGATACTACCTTTAGAGATGGTCAGCAGTCAAGAGCACCATATTCTACAGAGCAGATTGTAACAATCTTTGATTACTTACACAAGCTTGGCGGACCAAACGGTATGATTCGTCAGAGTGAGTTCTTCTTATATAGTAAGAAGGATAGAGATGCGGTTTATAAGTGTATGGAGCGTGGTTATCAGTTCCCTGAGGTTACTTCATGGATTCGTGCCAGCAAGGAAGATTTCAAACTTGTTAAAGAGATTGGTATGAAGCAGACAGGTATCTTGGTAAGCTGTTCTGACTATCACATTTTCTTAAAGCTTAAGATGACAAGAAAGCAAGCAATGGAGCACTATTTATCAGTAGTTCGTGACTGTCTTGAGGAAGGTATCAGCGTAAGATGTCATTTAGAGGATATCACAAGAGCAGATATCTATGGATATGTAGTTCCATTCTGTGTAGAGTTAATGAAGCTTTCACAGCAGTATAAGCTTCCAATCGTAGTTCGTGCCTGTGATACTATGGGATATGGTGTTAACTTCCCAGGTGCAGTTATTCCACGAAGCGTACAGGGTATTATCTATGCAATCAACGTACACGCAGGTGTACCAAGTGAGTGGATTGAGTGGCATGGACATAATGACTTCTATAAGGCTGTTTCTAACTCAACAACAGCATGGTTATACGGATGTTCAGGTGTTAATACATCACTCTTTGGTATTGGTGAGCGTACAGGTAATACACCACTTGAGGCTATGGTATTCGAGTATGCGCAGTTAAAGGGTGATTTGAATGGTATGGATACAACAGTAATCACAGAGCTTGCTGAGTACTATGAGAAGGAGATTGGATATCATCTTCCTTCAAGAACACCTTTCGTAGGTAAGAACTTTAATGTTACAAGAGCCGGTATCCATGCAGATGGCTTATTAAAGAATGAAGAGATTTACAATATCTTTGATACAGAGAAGTTCCTGAACAGACCTGTATTATGTGCAATTTCCAATACATCCGGTCTTGCAGGTATTGCACATTGGATTAATACATACTTCAAGCTTCCTGAGGAACAGAAGATTAATAAGAGCTCTGAGCTTGTAGCTTACATCAAGAAGTGGGTTGATGAAGAGTATGAAGGCGGACGTGTAACCGTATTAACAGATGAAGAGTTATTAGCAGTTATCAGTGAAGGCTGCGATAAGCTTGGTGTGAAGCTTGTTAAGGAAGAGAACTAATTTTGTGTTTGAATGCCTAGAGAGTCGAATGGAGATTTTGTATGAGTGAATATGATGTAAATCATGATACCTCTGATAAGTATTCCCTTCGCGGACGTGTATTCCGTAAGGTTAGAGAAGATATTTTAAATGGCAGATATCATGCAAATGATGAGCTTAAGGAGGCTACGATTGGGGAAGAGCTGGGAGTGAGCAGAACTCCTGTCAGAGAGGCTTTTCGTCAGTTGGAGCTGGAAGGACTGATACATATTGTGCCTAATAAGGGAGCATATGTAACAGGAATCACTTCATCCGATGTTGCAGAAATCTACGAGATAAGAGAATTGTTAGAGGGCTTGTGTGCCAGAAGAGCCACAGAGCGAATTACCAAGGAACAGCTCGATGAGCTGGAAGAGATTATTATGCTGAGTGAGTTTCATTTGGCAAAGGGACATGCAGAGCAGTTGATTGAGTTGGATAATCGTTTTCATCAGCTGTTATATGATGCATGTCAGAGCAAGAAGCTTCTTCATTTGTTGAAGGACTTCCATCATTATGTGCAAAGAGAGCGTCAGAAGACACTTTCAGATATGGAGCGAAGCAAGGAAGCGGTTGCCGAGCATAAGGCAATAGTAGATGCAATTCGTGAGGGAGATGCGGCTAAGGCTGAGAAGCTTGCGGATGCGCATATTTGCAACGCATATAGAAATATGGTAAAATGCGGTTTGGGTGACCAAACACAGGATAATTAGGAGGCTTATTATGGAAAAGATTCAGATGACCACTCCACTCGTTGAGATGGATGGCGACGAGATGACCAGAATTTTATGGAAGATGATTAAGGACGAGTTAATCCTTCCTTACGTTGACTTGAAGTCAGAATATTATGACCTTGGTCTTGAGTATCGTAACGAGACAAATGACCAGGTAACAGTTGATTCGGCAGAGGCTACTATGAAGTACGGTGTAGCTGTTAAGTGTGCAACTATCACACCAAACGCTGCAAGAATGACAGAGTATAACCTTAAGGAGATGTGGAAGAGTCCTAACGGTACAATCAGAGCTATGCTTGACGGTACAGTATTTAGAGCACCAATCATTGTTAAGGGTATCGAACCATGTGTTAAGAACTGGGAGAAGCCAATCACATTAGCAAGACATGCATATGGTGATGTATATAAGAATACAGAGATTAAGGTTGATAAGCCGGGTAAGGCTGAGCTTGTATTTACAGCTGAGGACGGAACAGAGGTTAGAGAGTTAATTCATACTTTCAAGGCACCGGGTATCTTACAGGGTATTCATAATACAGATGCTTCTATCACAAGCTTTGCACATGCATGCTTTAAGTATGCTTTAGATACAAAACAGGATTTATGGTTTGCTACTAAGGATACCATTTCTAAGAAGTATGACCATAACTTCAAGGATATCTTCCAGGAGATTTATGATGCTGAGTACGCAGAGCAGTTTAAGGCTGCAGGTATTTCATATTTCTATACATTAATCGATGATGCTGTAGCTCGTGTTATGAAGGATAAGGGTGGCTTTATCTGGGCTTGTAAGAACTACGATGGAGATGTTATGAGCGATATGGTAAGTTCTGCATTCGGTTCACTTGCTATGATGACTTCTGTATTAGTATCACCTTCAGGTGTATATGAGTACGAGGCAGCTCATGGAACAGTTCAGAGACATTACTACAAGCACTTAAAGGGTGAAGAGACATCTACTAACTCAGTAGCAACTATCTTTGCTTGGACAGGTGCATTAAGAAAGCGTGGAGAGCTTGACAACATCGCGGCGCTTTGCGAGTTCGCTGATAAGCTTGAGGCAGCTACTGTAAAGACAATCGAAGATGGTAAGATGACAAAGGACCTTGCAGCGATTACTTCTTTGAAGGATGTAACTGTATTAAACAGTGCAGACTTCATCAAGGCAATCAGAGCAACATACGACGCAATGTAATTTAGAGGCTGTGCACCTTAGGGGTGCGCAGTCTTTTTGCTTGTTAGCGTATAGGGCGTATGCTAATTGGTTTTATTATGTTTTACGGAAAAATTGGAAGGTTGTACCGGATTTTTCCGTACCGAATTCAATTTTATGAGGTGAATGACGGAAAACACTGGAGTTAGGCTTGAAATTTTCCGTGCCGACTTTTGTTTTATGAGGTGAATGACGGAAAAAACAAGGGATAACCTTTATATTTTCCGCCTTGAGTTGTATTTTTGAAGACTCAATACGGAAAAAATAAGTAGTATACTCATATTTTTCCGTAATATGCATATCTCATGGACTATCGAAGACGGAAAATGTGAGATATTCCTACTGAATTTTCCGTTTTATCTTTGCGGATACGGAGTATATCACGGAAAAACAAGATTGTTTGCTGATATTTTCCGTAATAAACTTTGAAAGACTTGTTTACATAATTGGAAAAAGATATAATCGAATATAGTGTTAAAATTGGAATGATAGAAGCATAGTCATATCAACTTGGAGGATAAATACAAATGAAAGATTATAGTATTCAAAATAAAAAAGCATGGGAATATAATGCGTACGATTTCTGGGTAAAAGAAGATGGAAGTCCAGCTGAAAGAGCACAAAAGGATAAAGAAAATCCGATAGGGATGTTAAGGAAGTATGCAAATTATTTTGATACATATGAAGGTGTTAGAATTGCGAATATATGTGGTTCATGTGGTAAGAAAGCTATTCCTTTGGCAATCTTAGGAGCAGATGTCACTGTTTTCGATATTTCAGAGGATAATAAGAGATATGCCCTTGAAGTGGCAGATGCGGCTAATGTAAGTATTTGCTATGAAGTTGGTGATGTTTTAGAAATTGATAAAAGAAAATATGAAGGATACTTTGACGTGGTTTTCATGGAAGGTGGAGTATTACATTATTTTCATGATATAGATGAATTTATGCAGATTATGTATAGTTTGTTAAAGAAGGGTGGAAAAATTATATGCAGTGATTTCCATCCATTTACAAAAATATCAGATGCGTTGGGTTTGGAGCAGGCTACAATGAGTTATTTTTCGACAGATGTATTTGAGGGCGAGATGGCCCATGCTCGCTTCTATGTTGAAGAGATTAGAAGTCAAATGCCTAAATGTAGTTATAGAAAGTATACGATTAGTGAAATTATTAATGCGATGATTCGATGTGGTTTTGCATTGGAAAGATTTGATGAGCATCCCGCATGGACGAATCCTAATTTTCCGGGTGAATTTACGGCTGTGGCGTATAAAGGAATGTGAGGAAGAAATTATGAGAATACGACCATACTTAGACAAAGACTTTGATACCATTTCCACTTGGATAACAGATGAGCGTTCTCATGCCTTGTGGTGTGCGAACCGAATTCCTTATCCGCTTAAAAAAGATAGCTTCAATAAGTTTTTAATAGAAATTGGTAATTGTTTTTGTGACAATGCTTTTGTTGCAACAACAGATGGTGGCGATGTGGTAGGTTTCTTTTGCTTTTCTGTTAATATAGATAAGAATGAGGGAATGCTTAAGTTTGTAGTAATCGACAATACCATGAGAGATAAAGGATATGGTAGTGAAATGATTCGTCTTGCAGTAAAGTATGCCTTTGAAATCGAAAAAGCAAATACTGTACAGTTGAATGTATTCCCTGAGAACATCGGCGCTAAGAAGTGTTATGAAAAAGTAGGATTTCAAGAGAGAAGCCTTGTTGAGAGGGCATTTGTATTTCAGGATGAAGCATGGGGCAGATGTAATATGGTTATTTGTAATAGAGAGTTAGTTTAATATTTGCTTGACATCTTCTCAAATTGTATTATAATTTCATTAATAACATAGGAAAAGCGAAGACGGAAAAAGTAGTTTATCGGAAGCATCCAGAGAGAAGGACAGATTGGTGGAAGTCCTTTATGAAAGAAGATAGATGAAAACCATTCCAGAGCTGTAACGCCTAAGATTTTCGGATTGTTAAGTGTTACCGTATGCCTGCGTTAAAGGATAGGATTTGATGGAATCTGAAGTGAAAAGTAAGGTGGAACCGTGCAATTATTGCACCCTTTGATAAGCATGAAGAATGCTGTCACGGGGTGCTTTTCTTATGTTAGAAAATTTTATTAACCTATTGGTTTAGGCATGTAGGAACATGCGAGAAAGGAGCATAAGAATGAAAGTAATTAGCAGAAACAACGAGATTCAAGAGGGTAATTTTGAGGATGCATGGGTGAAGGAGGCGTTTTGGCATACGTCAGCGCATGTGATGGCACAGGCAGTGAAGAGATTGTACCCCGATACGAAATGTGCTATCGGACCAGCCATTAATCAGGGTTTTTATTATGATTTTGAGTTTTCTTTTGCCTTTGGAGATGAGCACTTGAAGCAAGTAGAAGAGGAAATGAAGAAAATCGTAAAGGAAGCGCTCACACTGCGAGTGTATGAGATAGGAAAAGAAGAAGCAATTGCATACATGAAGGAACGCAATGAGAGCTACAAATTGGAGATGATTGAAAATCTTCCTGAGAATGAAGTGATTTCCTTCTATCAGCAGGGCGAATACGCAGAATTTTGTGCGGGTCCGCATATTTCGAATACATGTCATATAAAGGCGTTTAAGTTATTGTCTATCGCAGGTGCTTATTGGCGTGGCGATGAAAAGAATAAAATGCTTACAAGAATTTATGGGATATCCTTTCCTAAGGCTTCAGAGCTTGAGGAATATCTGAAAATGATAGAAGAAGCAAAGCTTAGAAACCATAGAAAGCTTGGAAAAGAGCTGGGCTTATTTACGATTTTTGAGCAAGGTCCCGGATTACCGGTATTCCTGCCCAAAGGAATGATTTTGAAAAATCTTCTGATTGACTACTGGAGAGGAATTCATCGTAGAGAAGGATACATGGAAATATCTACGCCAATTATGCTTGACCGCAGTCTTTGGGAAACGTCAGGACATTGGGAACACTATCGTGATATCATGTATACGCTCAAAGTGGACGAAGCTGATTATGCGATTAAGCCAATGAGCTGCCCGGGCGGCATGCTGGTATACAAATCTCAGCCAAGGTCATATAAGGAATTACCTATGAAACTTGGAGAATTAGGACTTGTGCATCGCAATGAGAAATCGGGAACGTTGCATGGTTTGATGCGTGTTCGTTCATTTACGCAGGATGATGCGCACATTTTCATGACGGAAGACCAAGTAATTGAAGAGATTCAGAAGGTAGCAGGACTGATTGATGAGGTCTATGCGAAGTTTGGGTTTGAGTACTTTGTTGAACTTTCTACAAGACCTGAGAACAGCATTGGAACAGATGAGGAGTGGGAGCTTGCAACGGATGCTCTAAGAAATGCAATGGATGCCATCAACGTATCTTATATAATCAATGAAGGCGATGGCGCATTCTACGGTCCGAAGCTTGATTTTCATTTGAAGGATTCCATTGGCAGAACATGGCAGTGCGGAACGATTCAATTGGATTTTCAACTTCCTCAAAGATTCGATGTTTCTTATATTGGTCCGGACGGAGAACCACACCGCCCGATTATGATTCACCGAGTATTGTTTGGTTCGATTGAGAGATTTATTGGTATTTTGATTGAACATTACGCTGGTAAGTTCCCTCTGTGGTTATCACCAGTGCAGATTAAGATTTTGCCGATAGCAGAGCGTTTTCATGATTATGCGGACGAAGTAACAAACGAGCTTAAGCAGGCAGGCTTAAGATGTGAAATTGACTATCGGGTAGAGAAAATCGGATATAAGATTCGAGAAGCACAGCTTGATAAGGTTCCATATATGCTTATCATTGGACAGAAGGAAGTGGACGCTGGAGAGGTGTCAGTGAGACGTTGTGATAGAGGGGATTTAGGAAGCATGTCGGTTTCAAAGTTTATAGAAGATTTATTGGATGAAATGAGTAGTTAGCGAGGTGATTTGATGCAAGACAAGGCCTTATATGTCCTGGCAGGATATGATGATGATACAGAAAAATATCTAGCTGGAATCCAAAACAAATTATATGAGCAAGGTTTTTTTGGAAGACATACTAAGAACATTCCGCAGCATATAACATTAGGTTTCTTTCCGGTAGAAAAAGAAGAGGAACTAAAAGAAATGCTTCAAAAGCTAGGTGAGACACAATTATCCTTTGAAATATCCTTCAATCATGTTGGTATATTCGGGGGGTCAAATGTTTTGTTCGTTGCACCTGATAGTAATAAGGAATTGCTAGAGCTGAAAGAAAAGTTCGGCGAAGGCTTTGGGTGGACTCCTCATACGACAATGATAATAGATGAGCCGAATGTCATATTAAAAGCACTTCCGATAGTGATGAATGAGTTTATGTCATTTGAAGGCAAAGTAACAACGCTGCATCTATATGAGTTTTGGCCGACACGACATATTTTATCGGTGGAACTTTTAGGATAAAATACCATATGATTTGACTCATATTTTAGTGATTAGAGCACTCTCGGGGTAGAAACTTGGGAGTGCTTTCTGTATAATAAAGATGTTTTATTTGTAATGATAAGTTGATTACATAGATGGAGGTGCTTGATGGAATATCTGAACGCAAATGATATCTTGCCAGCTGAATTATTGGAGCAGGTAAAAAAATATGCAGCGGGAAAATATTTGTATGTTCCACAGAATGAATCGGATATGAAGTCATGGGGGGAACTGTCAGGATACCGCAAGCAGCTGTCAAAACGCAATCGCATGATTATTAATAAATTTAAATATGGTATTACAATAGAAGAGTTATCTAAAGAATATTTTTTATCAGAAGAATCCATCAAGAAAATCGTGTATTCTAAGAAGCATACAGGAGAATTACGTTTTTATCCTCATATTGATTCGGCAAAGGAATATGATGAGCAAGGACTTTTAGAGGAGTGGATACATACTTATTTACTGTTTGAGAGAAAGAATAAAGCATTTTCAGACGGCTTATATCAGGAAGAACGTTATTTTATCGGCCCGATTATAATGCCGGTGCAGCTCTTTCATAGAAGCTCGGGGCCGGAGGAGGGAATGAAGTGGCGTGTGGATGAGACAGTTTTTGAGGAAAGAACAAAGAGCTGGATGGAAAAGCTAGAGCAAAGTGAGAAGCTACCACCATTAATAATAAGCTATTTTAGTGATACATTTGAAATCAATTGTAATAGTCCGTTGCATGAAGCGTTGGTGCGGATGAATATAAAGGAATTTCCTGTAATTATTTGGATTACGTTGAGAACGGATTATGAAGATTTTAAACAAAAATATAATGAATATGTAAAGTTTGATTATAAATAAAGAATGCATATATACTATTGAATCGATGGTTTATAATACGGTTGATATAAAGAATACTAAACTAGAAGAGGAAGCCGCAATGAAGACCATAGATATTCATGTGAAAAATAATATATACCAGCATATTGAGGTTTTGAAAAACAATCGAAATAAGAGATATAAGCATAAAGAATTTTTTGTTGAAGGAGTACGCAATATTAATGCAGCCATAGAAAAAGGCTGGCGTATCAAATCCTTCATATATGGAGAACGAGGTTTATCTGATTGGGCAAAGGATATTCTCAAGAACACACGCACGGAAGAAAATTATCGTCTGTTCAACAATTTGGCGGTGGAGTTAAGCAGTAAAACTGATACATCGGAACTAATGGCAATTGTAGAAATGCGAGAAGACAAAGAGATACTGGAAAATCTGGAAGTGACGGATTCAACCGTTATGGTGTTGTTTGACAGACCTTCAAATAAAGGTAATTTGGGAACGCTAATTCGTTCTTGCGATGCGTTTGGTGTGGATATGCTGATTTTAACAGGACATTCTGTAGATTTATATGACCCGGATGTGATTTCTTCATCGATGGGGTCATTTTTTAATCTTCAGGTGGTCAGGATTTCTGAATATGACACCTTGAATCATTTACTTGAAGCTGCAAAAAGGCAACAGCCTGGTTTTAAATTGATAGGAACTACAGCACATCAAGCTGAAGCAATAGACCATGCGGATTTATCTTTGCCATTGATGTTTATGGTAGGAAATGAAACAATGGGATTGAATAAAACATATAAAGCCTTGTGTGACAGATTATGCACAATTCCTATGGATGAGAATGCGAATGCATCTTCGTTCAATGTAAGTTGTGCTGCATCAATTATTATGTATGAGATTACAAGGCAAAGGAGGAGTTATGAAGTACGGAACACTTACACAGGCGAAATACTATCATGATAACGGAAAGATAGATGAATGGTTGCAATTGTTTTTACGAAATGATGGGAAGAATCTTGCGCTTGCAGATGGATTGCTGCTTGAAGAGAGAGAATATTTAGGGCTGATAAAGTTAAATATGTCATATTTTAAGAATGTAAAGGCAGGTACACCAGAGTATCTGACACAGGAGAATGATATCGAATATTTTTTCTGGATTGTTGACCATATGAAAAGTGATTTTGGAAATTGGGATGTTCCGCCATTGATTGTAGAGTTTAGAGATGATGACTTCCATGTCAATGACGGAAGACATCGTCTGGAAATGTATCGACAAATGGGGATAGAGGAAGTTAATGTTGTATTATGGACAACAGGAGATGAGAATAAAGAGAAACTACAGGCAATTTTAGATTGAAATATTTTACCTGTGGCACAGGGTTTTTAGGAATTGGAAAGGCAAGGTTATTTTATGATAGAAATATGTTCTAAGTGTGGAAACTATGATTGGGATAAGGAAGTGACAGGTAATGTAATTCGTTGTCCGAAGTGTGGAGATGAATGGGAATTTCGTTTAATGCCATTATTTATTCTGACAGGGTGCAGTGGAGTAGGTAAGACTACGACTGCAATTGATATTATGCGAAGAAATGTAGACTTTGTAGTGCTGGATGCAGATATCTTATCGGGCTTTGTGAACTGGGAGGATGAAGAATCATGCAATGACTGGATTGAAACAATCATATGTCTCTCAAAGGATATTATGCAGTCAGGAAAGCCGGTTTTATGGACAATGGCAGGGTGTTTAGACCGTTTGCCAAGGGCCTATAATAATCGTTATATAAGTAAAATCAATTGCCTTGCATTAGTATGTGAGGAAGAGGCTTTAATAAAGCGCATGCGTGAAGGAAGAGGAATCACAGACGAGAACTGGATTAAAGGTTCTTGTGATTATAATCGCTATTTTATGGAGCATGATAGTCTTGAAGATACTACATTCGATAAGTATAATATTACAGGAAAAACACCTAAAGATGTGGCTGATTATGTGATTGATTGGGTTGCTAGAAACATATAGTTGATAACGTTGATTTTAAACAGTTACGAAAAGATAAATGGACTATGTCATGCGAACATAGTCCATTTCATTTAGTAGATTAAATATACAAACATCTTACTCCGATAACTCTTCCCACTTCACATACAGCTCTTCAAGCTCTTCATCAATCTTGGCTCTTTCATTTGCTAATTCCTGAAGCTTTACACTATTTGTGGCAACTTCTGGCTTAGACATTTCTTCGTCAAGAGCCTTACCCTTATCTTCAAGAAGCGAGATGCGGTCTTCACATTTCTTTAAGTCGTTTTCCTTCTTTCTTTGCTTTGCCTGCAATTCCTTTTGCTGCTGCCAGTCAAGCTTCTGCTGAGTTGGTTCTTCTACAGTAACTTTCGTAGCAGTAGGAGCCTCAGGAGAAAGAATTTGTTGTTTTTCCAGATAATAATCGTAATTACCGATATAATTAATCAATTCTTTATGATGCAAATCCATAATGCGTGAAGCTGTCTTATTAATGAAGTAACGGTCATGTGATACATAAAGTATCGTTCCTTCATAAGCATTTAATGCATTTTCCAAGATTTCCTTTGAAGTAATATCCAAGTGGTTCGTAGGCTCGTCGAGGATGAGGAAGTTTGACTCGGAAAGCATGAGCTTTGCAAGTGAAACACGTCCGCGTTCACCACCGCTTAAGGAACTGATTTTCTTAAATACATCTTCGCCTGTAAATAGGAATGCGGCGAGAGTATTACGAATCTCTGTATTGGTCAGGTGAGGATAATCGTCACTGATTTCCTCGAACAAGGTCTTGTCCATATGTAACACATGATGCTCCTGGTCGTAGTAGCCGATTTCCACGTTAGAACCAAGCTTAATGGTACCCTTATCCGGTGGAAGAATTTCATTTAATATCTTGAGAATCGTTGTCTTACCTGTTCCGTTATCACCGATAATGGCAACATGTTCACCACGCTTGATTTCAAAGTTAATATCAGAGAATAATTCTAAGTTACCAAAAGACTTTGCAAGTCCGGTAACGCTCAATACATCGTTACCACTCAGCTTATGAGGAGTCAGACGAAGCTTCATATCTGCCTTAACCTCTGATGGCTTATCAAGACGCTCAATCTTATCCAGCATTTTTTCACGGCTTTCTGCACGTTTGATGGATTTCTCACGGTTAAATGACTTTAGCTTTTCGATAACCTCTTCCTGATGTTTGATTTCGCGCTGTTGATTGAGGTAAGCATTCATTCGTTCAATACGAAGCTGTTCTTTTTGCTTTGCGTACTGAGAGTAGTTACCCTTGAAGGCAGTAACTTCACCATTATCTATTTCAATAATCTTAGTTGCAATCTTATCAAGGAAATAGCGGTCGTGAGAAACGATGATAACTGCACCCTTATAGTTTAAAAGATAATTCTCCAACCATGCAATAGAGTTCATATCCAAATGGTTGGTCGGCTCATCCAACATAATCAGGTCGGGGCTTTGTAACAAGAGCTTACCTAGTGCAACACGAGTCTTTTGTCCACCGGAAAGAGTGTCAATCTTCTTGGTAAAATCTTCCTCGGTAAAGCCAAGTCCCTTTAAGATACCTGTAACCTCACTCTTATAGGCATAGCCGTTAATGGATTCAAAGCGCTGGGTCATGCTGGTATATTTCTTTAAAAGCTGCTCTAAGGCATCGCCCTCTAATTCCTTCATATCGTGTTCCGCCTGTCGGATGCCTGCCTCTAAGTCCAGAACCTCCTGCTTCACGGTAAGAAGCTCGTCAAAGATAGTATTTGCACTGTCTACAGACTGGTGCTGTGCCAGATAGCCAAAGCTCTTATCCTTTGCAAAGGTAACAAGACCTTCGTCAGCAGGAAGCTTTCCGATAATAATTTTAAGAAGAGTAGACTTACCAGCGCCATTAATACCGACGATAGCAGCTTTCTCATAATCTTCTATATGAAATGAAGCATTTTTAATGACATGATTGTCAACAAATGTTTTATTAATGTTACTGCATGACAGAATCATAATAACCTGTCCTTTCTATTATAAATATTTGTATTTTAAACATAATCTTTACTATTATATAAAAAACTAAAAGTCTTTGCAATGATTTATACTTGCGTGAACTTAAGAAAAACGCTATAATGCCAAAGGATTATCTAAAATGTTCAAAAATATCCTTATTATGTAAGGGTTGTATGTCAAAAATGCATTGACAAGGATTTAACAAAGATATATACTTTAAATTAAGTAAGACTGTATATTAATGTGAAAGATTAAAAGGGGTCTTATTTGTGTGAAAGAGTGAAATATAAGAAGAACAAAGGATTGGTTTGGAGGCAGAGTATTATGGAGGACAAGATAATTTCGCAGGCCGTAATAGGCAGACTTCCGAGATATTACAGATATTTGGGAGATTTGAAGGATAGCGGTATTGAGAGAATATCTTCACAGGATTTGAGTAAGCTAATGAAGGTAACGGCATCTCAGATTCGTCAGGATTTTAATAATTTTGGTGGATTTGGTCAGCAGGGCTATGGCTATAATGTTGAGTATTTATATAATGAGATTGCTAAGATTTTAGGACTTCATTATAAGCATAATTTAATTATTGTAGGTGCCGGTAATTTAGGACAGGCACTTGCTAACTATGTAAATTTTGAAAGAAGAGGCTTTATTGTTAAGGGTGTATTCGATATTAATCCTGAGCTTCATGGCAAGGAGTTAAGAGGAGTACCTGTTCAGCCGATAGAGAATATAGAAGAGTTTGTTAAGGCAAATGATATTGATATTGCAGTGTTAACCATTCCTAAGGATGGTGCGGTTAAGACTGCTGAGGTGCTGGTAAGATGTAACATTCGTGCGATTTGGAATTTTGCGCATGTGGATTTGAATGTTCCTGACAGTATTGTCGTTGAGAATGTCCATTTATCGGATAGCTTGATGAAGCTTTCCTATGGAATCAGTAAGTTTGATAATTCCAATTAGTGAATCGACTTATTGAATGTGGTGTATAGAAAGTAGGGGTAATATGGCAAAGGATAAGGAAGCCTATATGCTGGCATTGGCAGGTAAGAAGCTGCCGATATTGGCATTGGACCATAAGTGGCATCAGCTTTTTACGCAGACGGGGGATAACGAGAAGCTTTTGCAGTTAGAGGAAGTGTTGAAAGAACACTTGAAGCGTGAGAGTAAGATTAATACAGAGCTTAAGAGCTTGGCGACTTATAAGAAGAAGCTAATGCAGGAGATTGTTGAATACATGGACCTTCCGGAGGGCTCTACTCGTGACAGTGTCATGGAGGAGAAGAAGCGTCTGATTGAAGAAGTGAATCAGAAGATGGAAGATTACAAAGATGAATTATTGGATTTGCCTAGAGAGATAGATTCTGCTAATATAGAGTTAATGTTAGCGACCATGGAGGTCTGCTATAACAGATTACAGAAGAATACAGCGGATATTGAGGCAATTAATCAATGGATTAAAGAATTCAGAGTTCAACTCAAGAAGCAGGTTATTAAAAAGCAACAGAAAGAAATATGGAATGATGAATTATATTCCTATATGCATGCAATCTTTGGACCGGATGTGATAGATTTATTTGACCTTAAATATGACCCGTCCAAGGTGCGTCAGAAGGAAGAGGCAGAAGTTCCGAAGACTACAGACACCTAAGCCGTATGGTTTGGGTGTTTTTCAAACGCTTAAGGAGAATAGGCATGAAGTATGTATTGACATCAAAGGAAATGAAGGACTGTGATACCAAAGCCATAGAAGAGTTCGGCATAGCTTCTCTGGTATTAATGGAGCGTGCGGCATGGCAGACAGCGCAGATTATTATGGAGCGGTTTGGAACAGATATATGTGTAGGTGTAATTGCGGGTACAGGCAATAATGGCGGTGATGGAGTTGCCATTGCAAGAATACTGCGTGAATACGGAGTGCATACAGAGCTTCATTTGATAGGGGATGAAAGGAAATGTACACAGGAAACAAGGAGGCAGCTGGAAACAGCAATTAAGCTGGGGATTGCAGTGAGCTATGGCGCTTCCGAACATTATGTATATGATGTGATTGTAGATGCACTCTTTGGTATAGGGTTGACAAGAGTGGTAGAAGGCAGATATAAGACAGCGATTGAGGCAATGAATGCATCAAAGGCAAAGGTTGTGGCAGTGGACATTCCTTCAGGAGTCAGTGCGGACGATGGCACAATTATGGGCAGTGCCGTGCAGGCGGATATCACGGTTACTTACCAGTATCGTAAGCTGGGACAGCTATTATACCCGGGAGCACTGATGACCGGTGAGCTGATTTGTGTGCCGATTGGTATTCCGGAGGAGACATTGGATACCAGACAAATTGGTATTGCAACCTATACAAGAGATGATTTTTATATGCCCCTAAGAAGACCTGATGGCAATAAAGGAACCTTTGGAAAGGTGCTTTTGGTAGCAGGTTCCAGAACGATGGGTGGTGCCTGTCAGCTGTCTGCATTAAGTGCATTTCGCATTGGCGCAGGGATGGTAAAGGTATTTACGGCAGATGTAAATAGAGACAGTCTGTTGAAAAAGGTTCCGGAGGCAATGATAGCAACTTATACGGATGATGGAAGATGCGGATTAAAGGAAGAAGAACTGGCAGAACTACGTACATCTATGGAATGGGCTGATGTTGTGGTAATTGGTCCGGGATTATCCGTATCACCAAAAGCAAAGTCAATCCTTGAAGTGGTAATTTATGAGAATAAGGTGCCTCTTGTAATGGATG
The DNA here is from genome assembly GCA_015056925.1 of Lachnospiraceae bacterium. Lineage (GTDB taxonomy): Bacteria > Bacillota > Clostridia > Lachnospirales > Lachnospiraceae > COE1. Next base: position 41,739 of record SVFJ01000016.1, read on the forward strand.
CAGATGCATTAAATCTTTTGGCGCAGGATGAGAAGCTGCTTTCCTTTTTTGAATATGCCAATGCAGCATCCGCCTATGAAACGGTTATTACACCGCATATGGCAGAGTTTGCAAGGCTAATTAAGCATCCTGTTTCGGAGATTAAGAAGGATGTATTGGGATATTGCAGAAGCTTTACGAATAAATATAATATGACGCTGGTGTGTAAGGATGCCAGAACCTTTGTGTGCAAGAGGCATAAGAAAATATACCTGAATACAAGCGGTAATGATGGTATGGCAACGGCAGGTTCGGGAGATGTTCTGACAGGCATCATTGCAGGAATCATGGCACAGGGAACAGATTGTTTTGAAGCGGCTGTTACAGGAACTTATGCACATGGATTAGCCGGGGATATTGCAAAAGAGCAAAGTTCGTCGTATTATTTAATGGCACAGGATATTATCCAGGCGCTAAGAATGATATAATTTTTTGAGTAGAAAGGGCATTAAATAAATGAAGCATTATGACAGAGTATGGGCAGAGGTAGATTTGGATGCCATTATAGATAATGTCAAAAGTATAAAACAGAATATAAAAGAAGATACACAGATTATTGCCGTGATTAAGACAGATGGATATGGACATGGTGCATTACCGATAGCAAGGGTAATGCAGAATGAACCGGGTGTATGGGGATTTGCGGTTGCAACAGCTGAAGAAGCAGGACTTCTTCGTGAGAATGGAGTGAAGAGTAATATCCTGATTTTGGGATATACATTTCCTTATTCCTATGAGCAGCTGATTCAGGATAATGTACAGCTTGCTGTCTTTATGCCGGATGTCGCAAAGCAGTTATCGGATAAGGCGGTTGCACTCGGAAAGACCTGTAAGATTCATATCAAGGTAGATACCGGTATGACTAGAATCGGTATTACGGCGGATGAAGAGGGATTGTCTTTTATTAAGGAAATTCAGGCACTTCCGGGATTAGAGATAGAGGGAATCTTTACGCATTTTGCAACAGCGGATGAGCAGAATAAGGAAAAGACTTATAAGCAGTTAAAGTGCTTTACGGAGTTTGTAGATTTGGTAGAAAAGGAATTGGCAATTAAAATTCCTATGAAGCATTGCTCTAACAGTGCGGGTATTATTGATATTCCGGAGGCAAATCTGGATGCGGTAAGAGCAGGCATTATTTTATATGGTCTGTGGCCATCAGCGGAGGTGAACCGTAGTAAGATATCTTTGCAACCGGCACTTAGCCTGAAGTCGAAGATTGTTTATGTGAAAAAGGTGCCTAAGAATCAGGAAATCAGCTATGGTGGTATTTATACGACTTTTAGAGATACACAGGTTGCTACAATTTGTATTGGATACGGAGATGGTTATCCAAGAAGTCTTTCCAATGTAGGACATATTTTAGTGAATGGACAGAAGGCGCCGATTATCGGACGTATTTGTATGGACCAGTTTATGGTAGATGTAACGGATGTGGAAGGTAATGTCTGTGTGGGCGATACGGTAACACTCATCGGTCGGGATGGCGATATGGAGATTACCATGGAGGAGCTCGGAGACCAGTCAGGCCGCTTTAATTATGAGCTTTCCTGTGATTTGGGTAAGAGAATTCCGCGAATTTACAAATATGATGATACACTAATTCAGGAAAAATAAGATAAGTTTCAAAATTTTGAATCCTTTGTATAAAACTTCTTTAACAGGCAAAACTATGATTACGAAACAATGATAGAAATAGTTAGAGAAGGAGTATATAAATGAGACGTGGCGATGTTTATTATGCAGATTTGCGTCCGGTTGTCGGCTCAGAGCAGGGCGGCGTCAGACCGGTATTGATTATACAGAATGATATAGGGAACAGACATAGTCCGACGGTGATATGTGCTGCAATTACAAGTAAGATGAATAAGGCAAATCTGCCGACGCATATTGAATTAAGCGCGGGTAATTATGAGTTGGTTAAGGATTCGGTAATTTTACTTGAGCAACTCAGAACAATTGATAAAAAGCGATTAAAGGATAAGGTGTGCCACCTTGATACCCCGATTATGCAAAGGGTGAATAAAGCATTACAGATTAGCCTGGAGTTGAATACATAGGCTTTTAGGATGCAGATAGGGAATTCTTCTTCGAGTTGAGGAGGGATTCCTTTTGTTGTTGAGCGGGAATATTGACGATTTTTTCAAGGAGTGATATAGTAGATAAGATAGAGTTTCTATTGTTTTATAAAATATATACAAAGGAGTGGATGAAATCCATGGATGATGGCGCGTCGGCCAGTATCATAATACTGTTTTTTGCTTTGCTGTTATTTGATGCTATTTTATTTGGCTTTAGTAAGGCACTTCATTTGATGAATGACAAGGAGATTGAGCGTAGGGCAGAGGAGGAAAAGGACAAGAAGTCAATTCTTCTGGATGCGATTGCAAAGCGTTCAACCATACATGATAATTCTATTCAAATGATTATAACCCTTATCAATCTCGTGATGGGTTACTTTTATTTACCAATATGGGCGGATTTCTTTGAGGAACTGTTGGTTCCGCTACAGTTATTGGAGGAGACAGGTTGTCATTACCTTGCGGTACTGATTGCGGTTGTCTGTCTGATGTATGTAGTGTTAACTTTTGGGATTTTAATTCCTAAGAAGCTTGCACAGAAGTATCCGGACCAGTGGGCGTATTTTTTTGTGAAATTTATTCATTTTCTGAGAACTGTTTTATATCCTCTTACCTGGGTGGTTGCGGTATCTGCGAATCTGATTTTAACGATATTCAGACTACGTACGGCAGAGGAACAGGTGGATGTTACGGAAGAGGAAATCATTTCAATGGTTAACGAAGGCCATGAACAGGGAGTATTGGAGGCCAGTGAGGCTGAGATGATTAACAATATCCTTGATTTTGGCGAGAAGGAAGCCAGTGATATTATGACACATCGTAATAGTATTATGGCGATTGACAAGGAAATGCTTTTGATGGATGCCATCCAGTTTATGCTTGAAGAGGGCAATAGCCGATATCCTGTTTTTGAGGAGAATCTTGACCATATCGTAGGTGTTCTGCACTTGAAGGATGCTATGAAGATGCATACTGCAGAGGAAGGAATGAATAAGCCGATTGGCAAGCTTAGCGGCTTGGTGCGTGAGGCGGTGTGTGTTCCTGAAACGAAGAATATAGATGATTTGTTTAAGGATATGCAGTCACAGAAGCTTCAGATGGTTATCGTTATGGATGAGTACGGACAGACAGCAGGTCTTGTTACGATGGAAGATATTCTCGAGGAAATCGTTGGTAATATTATGGATGAGTATGATACAGACGAGAATCATATCGAAGAGAAGGGCAATAACGAGTATCTTATCGAGGGTATGACAAGACTCGAGGATTTAGAGGAACGTTTTGGTCTGGATTTCGGTGAAACGGATTTTGATACATTAAATGGTTATCTGATTTCCAAGCTGGAGAGAATCCCGGATGAGGATGAAAGCTTTGAAGTACAGTTTGGCGGATATCATTTTAAGATTATGAGTGTTGAGAAGAATGTAATTCAGTCAGTTTTGGTGACTAAGTTGCCGGAGCCTGAGTTGATAGAGGAAGATTCGACACAAGAATAAAGAAAGAGTTAGGAGAAGAAAAGATGTCAGGACATTCAAAATTTGCAAACATTAAACACAAGAAGGAAAAGAACGATGCCGCTAAGGGTAAGATTTTTACTATTATCGGTCGTGAAATTGCAGTAGCGGTTAAGGAAGGCGGTCCTGACCCTGCTAATAACTATAAGTTGGCACAGATTATTGCAAAGGCAAAGGCTAACAATATGCCTAACGATACCATTGACAGAGGTATTAAGAAGGCTGCAGGAGATGGAAATAGCGTTAATTACGAGAAGGTTACATACGAAGGCTATGGTCCTAATGGTATTGCGATTATTGTAGATGCTCTTACAGATAATAAGAACAGAACAGCAGCTAATGTAAGAAGCGCATTCACCAAGGGTAACGGAAGCATCGGTACACAGGGTTGTGTATCCTTCATGTTCGATACAAAGGGACAGATTATCATTGATAAGGAAGAGTGCGATATGAGCGCAGATGACCTTATGATGATTGCACTTGACGCAGGTGCAGAGGATTTTGCAGAGGAAGAGGATAGCTTTGAGGTATTAACAGCACCGGATGATTTTGATGCTGTATTCAAGGCTTTAGAGGAGAACAAGATTCCTATGGCAAGCGCTGAGGTTACTATGATTCCTCAAACTTACGTTACATTAACAGACGAGAACGCAATCAAGAGCCTTAATAAGACACTTGATTTACTTGATGAAGATGATGACGTTCAGGCTGTATATCATAATTGGGATGAGTAAGAATATTGTTTTAGCTTTTGAAAGGTGTTGCGTGATGCAACACCTTTTTTTGATGCAGCAATTAAACATCTTTGATAAAAATACTTGACATAAGTTGAGCAAGTGCTTAATATATAAATAAATATATTGAGCATTTGCTCAATATTATGCATGGAGGTAATCATGACTAAGAAAGAAGAACAGTATGAAATTCGTAAATGGCAGATTTTAGATATTGCATTAAGCCATTTTATTCGATATGGATTCTATGGAACATCCACCAGGAAGATAGCAGAGGAGGCAGGGATAAGTTCTGGACTCATGTTTCACTATTTTCCTAATAAGCTAGCACTTTATGAATCGTTGGTGGAGATTGGCTGTGAGAAGCTGACAATCGATAGTGGTGAAGGTGAGTCTCCGCTAGTGTTTTTTGAGAAGCAGATAGAGTGGTTTTTGTCTGTTGCATCAAAGAATAATTTCGCATCAAGAATGTTTGTTTTTATGGGTTTGGTAGCAATTAATGCAAGTGATATTTCGGATCGTGCAGCAGAGATGATTAAGAACCATGACGTTGAGGCGATGAGTGTTCCTTATATTGTAAGGGGACAGAAACTAGGAGAAATCAGACCAGGAGATCCGACGACACTTTCTGTATTGTTTTATGCAAGTATTCAGGGATTTGCAGAGACATTAGTTTATAGAGATGATGTGGAATTACCGGAGAAAGAATGGTTTTTGGATATATTAAGAAAACGATAGAATGGCGGGACGAGTATGAATGATAAGATGAGAAAACGTGATAAAATCACGCTGGCAGTATTTGTGTTTGTATCACTTACGGCAGGAAGCTTTGGATATTTGGTGGATCAAATACTGGCAGAACAACCAGAGGGTAATTCGCTTGGAATGGGATTGTGGTTGGTGCTGCCTTTTTTGACAAGTATGGTAATGCGAATTATAAACAAGAATATGAAAGAAATGGGTTTTCGACTATGTTTTAGGGGCAACGGGAAGTGGTATGCAGTAGCTGTTTTGGTTTTTCCTGGGATTACTTTGTTTTGTGGATTGATTGCGTGGATTACAGGTGGCTTAGTGATAGGTGATGTAGAGGTAATGGCATTAATAGTATTGATGCTTTCGACATTTTTAGCAAGTTGCATTCAGAGCATATTTGAAGAATTTGCATGGCGAGGATGCCTTGTTCCATATCTGGTGAAAACAGGGATGAACGATTGGTATATATATTTTCTTTCAGGATTGGTTTGGGGAGTGTGGCATATTACATACTATTTGTATTTTCTGCCGGAAGAATATTTTGTAGATACGAGTAGAGAAATGATGGTGGTATCAGGAATTGTGATAATGGTTTTGTGGTCGCCGTTATTCGTTGAATTACGAAGAGTAGCTGATTCGGTTTGGCCTTGTGTGATTCTGCATTCTATGCAGGTTGCCGTGCCGACCTTGTTGTTTGTGACAGAGAAAATATTGAGGATGGAAGAAAGCCATTCTTTTATACTAAATCCGGTATCAGGTATATTGCAACCAGTAGTTATCTTTGGTTTAGGATTACAGTTAAGAAAATATCGGTTGAAGCAGCAGGTTAATAAAGTGAAATGTATGGAGGTAGAACAATGATTGCTATAGTTGGTGCATGCTTATGCTTGTTTATAGTTGTTTTAAGTATTCTTTTGATTTTGGGATTGCCGATAGGGGAATTAACAATGGGGGGGCAATATAAAGTTTTTCCTGTGAAATTAAGGTTTTTATTATTCCTTCAATTGTTTTTGCAAATTTTCTTTATTATAATCATTTTGCAAATGGGAGGCTGTATGCCATTATGGTTTTCGTGGAAGACTACACGAACCATATGTATTGTATTTGCAGCATATCTTTCGCTCAATACGATTATGAATTTCTGCTCAAGAAGTAAGAAGGAAAAATATATCATGACACCGCTCGCGTTAGTGACTGCGATTTGTTTTTGGGTTACAGCATTGTAAGGAAGAAAGAAAAGTAGACGCTTTAGAGTGGTAATTATACGATTCTCGCTAGAGTGGATTGTGGTTTGGATATTGGTGTGCTCGAGAATCTTTCGACTGTTCTTGGAATAAGCATACAGGATATAGTAACCGGAAGTAGTGGGGAAGCGGATTATGATTCGATAAAGGAAGTTCTGAGAATTGCTAAGATTCAAGCAAAACAAAAGATGATGCAATGCTTGACAAAAGGTGTTGGTGTTATTTTATTTGCTTATTTGTTTGTGAGAGGTTATTTGACTTTTAGTTGTAAGACATCATATATCTGGCAGACAAATACATATTATTATTCTTTGGCTATTATATTGGTGTGGATATTAGGTCGAAGTATTTTGGATAAGAAGAGAATACAGTTGTTTCAGGATAAAGTGAGTACGTGGATTTTTGTTGTTGGCATGGTATCAATCGTATATGTGCTAGGTATATTCTGGAGTATGATCAGTATTATTAAGCAAGGGAAAATACCGTTCAATATGGAAGTGTCTTCGATAGGCCTATTTATGAATAATCAACTAATTTTTGCTTTCTTGGTAAATATAATTGCTTTATTCATCGATTTTGTAAGATATGTAAAGGATATAGGAAGTGCACATTTGGGAACCTATATTTCGGTAACGGTATTGCATTTGGTTCTAATATATGGCGATTTATTACATTATTCTTCGGCGATTGGACCGCTTGGGCAAAGGTTGTTTAATAGTGCATGTATTTTTTTTGTGGAAGTTATAGTGATAATTGTATTTGCAACTGTAATAAAGATAAAACTATATAAGACGAATATGGAGTATAATTGAAACTGGTGAAATAGCTATGGGGGTAAAAGTTATTGTATGCTAGTCTGATGAAAGAATAAGTTACAGAATGGTCGAGAGTTTTGCTGGTATATGTGCAAGGACAATTGAGATAAAGTTAAAATTGTTACGCAATTTCTACAATTCAAGTCTGAAATATGATTGTGTGTTAGCAAAAAGCCCTTTTTTAAAGGGCTTTTTCGAATATTACAAAATACGAAAAAAAGCTACAATTTATGGTTGACATTCCTACAAGGAGATGATAAGATAACATTCGTCGCTGAGAGATATAAAGTCGAGAGCGATGATAACGAATAAGTTTCTACATAAGAAAATGGAAAGTTATGTAAATTAATGCTTGACAAAAGATGGCAAGATATGATAAGATATCAAAGTTGCGTCTGACAGACAAGTAACAAGAAAAGAAACAGAACCTTGACAAATAAACAGTAATGCAACCCTGAAAATTCTTAAAAAAGAATTGTTCAGAGAACAAAACCTAAAAACAGTAAATGTGATTAGAGATAGTCACAGGATACAAAAGCCGAGAAATCGGTAGCCAGTTATAACTGGAACAGAATCAAAACTTTAACATGAGAGTTTGATCCTGGCTCAGGATGAACGCTGGCGGCGTGCTTAA
>SVFJ01000133.1 GCA_015056925.1 Lachnospiraceae bacterium
TGATATTACTCCGGAGCATGATAGTAAGTTACAGACATTACTTAATACTATTGAAGATAAACAGATTAATCCAATAAACCCTGGAAATAAGAAGATTATTATTTTTACAGCATTTGCTGATACGGCTGATTATCTTTTTGAGAATGTTAGTATGTATGCTAAGGAGAAATTCAATATTGAAAGTGCAATTGTTACGGGGAGTATTGACGGGAAAACAACGATAAAAGGGCTTAAGACAGATCTCAATACTGTACTTACTTGTTTCTCACCTATATCAAAAGATAAAGAACTGCTTTTACCTCATCAAGATGCTGAGCTTGACATATTGATTGCAACTGATTGTATTTCTGAAGGTCAGAACCTACAAGATTGTGACTACCTAATTAATTATGATATCCATTGGAACCCGGTGCGTATCATTCAGCGATTTGGTCGTATAGACCGTATTGGAAGTCGCAATAAGTGTATTCAACTTGTTAATTTTTGGCCTAATATTACCTTGGATGAATATATCAATCTTAAAGCTAGAGTAGAGACTAGAATGAAGATAGTTGATATGACTGCTACTGGTGATGATAATATTCTTAATCCCGAAGAGAAGAGTGATCTCGAGTATCGTAAGGCACAATTGCAAAGGCTTCAAGAAGAAGTTGTTGATATTGAAGATATGTCAACCGGCATCTCTATTATGGATTTGGGGCTTAACGAGTTCCGTTTAGATCTTCTTGACTACATAAAGGAGCATCCTGAACTGGATAAAGCGCCTCATGGTATGAATGCAGTGGTGGCCGCTACTGACGAATTACCGTCTGGTGTGATATTTGTTCTTAGGAATGTGAAGAATGAAGTGAATATTAACAGCCAGAATCGTTTGCATCCGTTTTATATGGTTTATTTGTCAGAGGATGGAGAAGTCATAATAGATCATCTTTCGCCGAAGGAGATGCTGGATTCATTTAGACTCTTGTGTAAGGGAAAGAAAGAACCTAATAAGAAATTATGTGACATCTTTAATGAAGAGACTGATGACGGACGTAAGATGGGTAAGTATTCTGAACTGCTTGGAGAATCTATTGCATCCATTATTGAAGCAAAGGATGAAAGTGAGATTGAAAGCTTTCTTAGCGGCAAGCATATGAGCTTTCTATCAGAAACTATAAAAGGACTAGAAGATTTTGAACTTATAAGCTTTTTAGTTATCAAGTGAGGGGGTATGATACGTGTTTGATTTACCAAAGTCAACTGAGATTAGGAAACCAATACACAAAAAGCTGATATACCAAAAATTCAGTACAGAGCTAAGCAGAGATAAGAAATCCCGATTTGATGAAGATATCAGCAGAATAATCATAACAAATGAAATATCGGAAAACTCCGTAAACATAAAGTCTACTGAAGATGTATCAGCGATCTTCGTTGTGCTGATAGAGCTGAAGACAAAGGATTATAACGATAGAAATATCATACTGGTATCGAAGCTCTTTGGTCAGAACCTATTGCTGGTGCTTCATTATGAAGGTGAATACCAGCTGGCTATATATGAAACCAGGTTGCTTAAATCTGACTGGAAGCATGAGGAAGATATAACACTTTCCATGCAAGGACTTGATATGAAGGGTGTATGGGATCATCTCGTTACCCAAGTATCTGGTATAGCTCCCAGAGAAGGCAATACCTTAAGTGAGCAGATTGGAATTGAGACAGAGAAAGAGAAGCTAAGGAAACAAATTGCGGATCTGGAAAATAAGGCTCGTAAAGAAGCCCAGTCCAAGAAGAAATATGAGATGTTTCAGCGAATCAAAGAATATCAAAAGAAGCTGGAGGAGATGTAATGACGGTCTATAAAAGAGGAATAATAGTATCGTCTGTATTGTGCATAGTATCGCTGATAATAGCTATTGTTTTGAATTATGGCTTTGAAGAAACCTTTTGGTGCAATGTATTACTTGGTGTATTTGGAAGCTCTTTTCTTACCGTGGTTACATCTGTAATCGGATATAGGCACGAGCGAAGAATGGTGCTGGAGGAGTTCTATACAGAAACGCTTAAGCTTATAAACAGATTCAATAAGTATCAGACAGATTTTTCTTTGGAGCAGAAGATAGATTTTTATTTGGATTTGGCAGATTATGACACAGCGGATTGGGATTTTTCTGTTGGAAAGATGGACTTTTTTAATAAGGATAAGTGGAAGTATATATACGGAGAAATCTACAAACCGTTGCTTGACATCTATAATAAGGCATGTTCACATTCATTGCATTTTAGGATGCATAAAAATGGAACAGGCAGAAATGAAGCAGTAATGCAGACCTTTATAGATGAAATAGAACCTTGTTTTATCGAGAAGAAAACATACACGTTTCAAACAGAAGAAGGAGATTTTCACCCTACTTCCATAAGGAATAAAATAGTTGATGATATTCTTAAGGAACTTGACGGAAGATATTATGAGCTGATGTATGGTAGAAAGAAGGCTCAAACAATAAAGGAGGAACAGAAATAATGGAGAAGCTGGATATGCAGACACCTAATATTGCAGATAAGAATTATGAAGCATTATCAAAGATGTTTCCTAATGCAGTAACAGAGACTATTGACGAAAAAGGTGAGGTTGTGCGTGCCATAGATGCGGAGGTACTAAGACAGGAAATTTCTAGTAGTGTTGTTGAAGGTAAGGATGAGCGTTATCAGTTTACTTGGCCAAATAAGAAGCAAACGATAATGATGACTAATACCCCTGTACAAGGCACCTTACGTCCATTAAGAAATAAAAGTGTAACATTTGATAATACAGAAAATCTGTATATTGAGGGAGATAACCTAGAAACACTTAAATTGTTACAAGAGTGTTATTTGGGAAAAGTAAAAATAATATACATTGATCCGCCATATAATACAGGCAATGATTTTGTGTATGCAGATGATTTTTCTGAAGATGTGGATGCATATATTGCTAGAAGTGGACAAATCGATGAGGTTGGAAATCGACTTGTTAAAAATGTGGACTCAAATGGAAGATTTCATACGGATTGGCTCAATATGATTTATTCTAGGCTAAAACTAGCTAAGAATTTGCTATCTGATGATGGGTATATTTTCATCAGTATAGATGATAACGAATTCGAAAATTTAAAGAAAATCTGTAATGAGATTTTTGGCGAAGTAAACTATATTAATAATTTCGCATGGGTATCAAATATTACGGGTAGACAAATATCTGGAAGAGGTGCAGCTAAAACATGGGAAAGTGTATTAGTATACGCAAAAGATGCTGTTAATGCTACTGAGTTTAATGTAAACATATCATTTGCAAAAGAAAAAATGCCTGATACATATAAGGGATTCAATAAAGATGTCAGAAGAGATGAAAGAGGCGAATTTGCGGTTGGAGATACATTATACAATCATAACAGGAAATTCAACGAAGAAACACGACCTAATCTTGTCTTTTCAATTTTTTATAACCCAGAGACTGAGGAGATAGTGCCTGGAGATATAGGTGAGAAGAAAGAAGGTTTTGTTGAACTTTTGCCACATAGCAATGGGGATGGTGTGCATAAGTACCATGCATGGAGATGGTCTAGAAATAAGATAATAAATGAAAGCTATGATCTTATAGTATTGCCAAATTCTAAAGATGGGTATGAAATCTATACAAGAATAAGAGATTTTAATACAACGTTATTAAAGGATTTGATAACAAATATATCAAATGGTGATACAGAAGTTCAAAAGCTTTTTGGGGGTAAGAAATATTTTGACTATCCCAAATCGATAGACTTGATTAAAACACTAATAGGAGCGATTTCTGATAGTGATTCCATTATTATGGATTTTTTCTCGGGATCAGGAACAACTGCTCATGCAGTGATGGAACTGAACGCGGAGGATGATGGGAATAGAAAGTTTATCATGGTACAGATAGCTGATGAACTAGACTCTAAATCAGTTGCGTATAAGGATGGGTTTAGAACCTTATGTGATATAGGTGAAGAAAGAATACGTAAAGCAGGAAGTGTAGTAAAAGACAAAAAAGATAAGGTGGACTGTGGATTTAGAGTATTAAAAATCGATTCCTCTAATATGAAAGATATATATTACCGTCCAGCAGACACCCAGCAGACTCTTCTTGATATGTTTGCTGATAATATCAAGGAAGATCGTACACCAGAAGATCTCCTCTTCCAAGTAATGTTGGATCTTGGTATTTTGCTATCCAGTAAGATTGAAGAGATAGAGATTGCTGGCAAGAAGGTATTCAATGTGGCTGACGGCTTTCTTATCGCTTGCTTTGATAAGGATATTACTGATGAAATCATTAAGGCTGTTGCAAATATGAGACCATATTATGCAGTATTCCGAGATAGTTCTATGGCTAATGATAGCGTTGCAACGAACTTTGATCAGATATTTGCAAATATCAGTCCAGATACCATTCGGAAAGTTTTATGAATGGAGGACTTATGAATATGAGCAAAAGAGATGAAAAACTGGAAATAGTGAAGATTGATGGAATAGATAGCCTCGTTGCGGAGTCAGTAAAACTGATAAAATATGCTCGTAACCTTGCTTCAAAGCAGGTTAATCTTATCCAGCTTCTGACATATTATACCTTAGGAAACTGGATTGTAACGGTCGAACAAGGCGGTAAGGAGAGGGCATCTTATGGGAAAAAAGTCTTGGAAAATCTTTCACAAAAGTTGAATGCGGAGTTTGAGCGGGGCTTTTCAGTAAGAAACCTTAGAAATGCAAGACAGTTCTACCTTACATATAAGGATAGAATCCGGCAAACACCGTTTGCCGAATTGGATGAGCAAAAACGGCAAACAATGTTTGCCGAAATGGAGAAACAATCTCCATTTTCCCTGCCGTGGTCACATTACCTACAGCTTATGCGGATAGAAAATGTAGACGAACGGACGTTTTATGAGATTGAGGCCACCAGAGAGAATTGGAGTATCAGAACCCTTCAGAGGCAGTATAATTCGTCATACTATGAACGATTGGCATTGAGCCGTGATAAAGATGGGGTAAAGGCACTTGCAGTAAAGGGAAATGAGATTACCAGGGCGACCGATATCATTAAGCAACCGACGATATTGGAGTTCCTTGGACTGGAAGAGAGAGAAAAATACGTTGAGTCTGACCTTGAGTCTGCAATAATTGATAAATTACAGAAATTCTTATTGGAGATGGGGAAAGGATACCTGTTTGAAGCGAGACAGAAGAGATTTACCTTTGACGAAGATAATTATTATGCGGATTTGATTTTTTATAATCGTTTGTTACGATGTTATGTGATTATAGACCTAAAAACGGAGAAACTGACCCATCAAGATTTGGGACAGATGCAGATGTATGTAAACTATTATGACAGATATGTGAAGCTGGAAGATGAGAACCCGACAGTAGGCATATTGCTGTGTAGGGAGAAGAATGACGCATTAGTTGAGATAACTCTTCCGGAAAATGCCAATATCTATGCTTCAGAATATAAGCTCTATTTGCCTGACAAAAAAATGCTCCAGCAAAAACTGAAGGAATGGCTGGCTGAGGAAGGAGTGGATGAAGATGAAGTTTAATTTCAAGATACAGCAGTATCAGACGGACGCTGTCGATAGTGTTGTAAATTGCTTTAAGGGGCAGCCATATCAAGATAAAGTTTCTTATCGAAGAGATATTGGAAAGAAGGATGTTGAGACCTATTCCCAGATGACCTTTCTGATTGATGGAGAACAGGAATCAATGAATCTTACGGATGATTTTGATGACTCTGGGTTTAAGAACGAGACTCTTAGAATTACGCCAGAAGCGTTATTGTCCAATATCAAAGAAGTACAGCAGACAAATAATGTGATGATATCCGACTCTCTTGTAGATAGCATGGGAGCCTGTTCTTTGGATATCGAAATGGAAACTGGTACGGGTAAGACTTATGTATATATCAAGACCATGTATGAGCTGAATCAGCGTTACGGATGGTCCAAGTTTATTGTGGTCGTACCTTCTATTGCTATACGTGAAGGTGTAAAGAAATCCTTTGAGATCACTCAGGATCACTTTATGGAGCAGTATCATAAGAAGATCCGCTTCTTTGTATATAACAGTAGCAATTTGAACCAGCTGGATTCCTTCTCTAGCAATTCGGGAATTAATGTCATGATTATAAATATGCAGGCCTTCAATACTTCCATGAAGGAAGGTGGTAAGAGCAAAGAAGCTCGTATTATTTATGATAAGCGTGATGAATTTGGATCTCGTAGACCGATTGATGTTATAAAAGCCAACAATCCTATTATTATACTTGATGAACCTCAGAAAATGGGAGGTAATGCTACACAGAAGGCATTAAAAAATTTTAATCCGTTGTTTGTATTAAACTATTCAGCTACTCATGCCAAGCATCATAACCTTGTCTATGCACTAGATGCGGTGGATGCGTATAACCAGCGTCTTGTTAAGAAGATTGAAGTAAAAGGCTTTCAGGTAAAGAATTTCAGAGGTACAGACAAATATCTTTATTTGGAGGATATTATCATATCTCCAAAGCACGCACCGAAGGCAAAGATTGAGTTTGAGATTGCTTTTAAAAAATCCATCAACAGAGAGTCTAGAATACTACAAGTAGATGACAACCTGTATGAACTATCTAACAATATGGAGCAGTACAAAGGGTATCGTGTATCTGAGATTGACCCTATCAGCGGAACTGTTTCTTTTACGAATGGTGAGGGCATTCATCGTGGTGATGTAGTAGGTGATGTATCCGAGAAGGATATGCGACGTATTCAGATTAGAGAGACCATTAAGTCTCATCTGGAAAAAGAAGAAGCCCTTTTTGATAAGGGTATCAAGACATTATCATTGTTCTTTATTGATGAAGTGGCAAAGTACCGCCAGTACGATGAAGATGGTAATGAGGTACTTGGTGAATACGGTC
>SVFJ01000134.1 GCA_015056925.1 Lachnospiraceae bacterium
CTGTGTCTTAGCGCTTCTGGACTTCTCCGTCAGATAGGTCTTTACGGTAATACGGTCTACTTCCGGCTCCTTTGGAGTTTCCTCTTTTGGAGCAGCCTCTTTCGGAACTTCTGCCTTCGGCTCTTCCTTCTTGGCTGTTTTCTTTGGTGCTTCAGCCGGAGCCTTGGCTTCTGCTTCCGCTAATTCTCTAAGTCCGGCAGCAATAAGTTCATAGCCTTCTGCCACCTTCAATAATGCTTTACTCATGTCTCATTGCTCCTTCCTACTTAATCAAGCGTAATCCCTTGATTGCTCTGCGATATTCACTTGTAGCTCTGTCATCAACCGGGAGAGTTCTTACATTTACAACATTCATATCCTCATCGTATAAACGAACTGGGATATGCTTTTCTCTTGCATGGTCAAGTTCGAACTTCATACCTTCTGTTATGTTGAAACCGAACACTCTTACTTCATCACAGGTATCCATGAGTTCAAGTCCCATTTCAATCCCTGTCATTCTCTCTGTGGATGAATGTTCATCCAAGAACTGTGGGAAGTACAGGTGTGGTGCTATCGGTACGCTTCCGGCTTTTGCCGAAACAGTAGCATAGAACTTCGCTTTTTCTGTATTCCCTTTGATGTCTCCCCTGTACGGAGAGCAGATAAAAACTTTTCTCATCGCCTAATATTCCTTTCGCTTATTTGAGTGTTGGCCAACCTCATGGCTATAAGATACCGCTAATTTTCCGATTTGCCCCGTAAGCAAAACTTCCGGTTTCAGACAAAAAAAATAAGGCTTTTTCGCCTTCTGATATTTATCAGAAAATGAAAAAGCCTTATTTTACAGGCATAAAGAACCGGAAGTTCTATTTCCGGTTCTCTAAAATTTTTTTTATTTTTTTTATGATTCTGTTCCAAATACAGGTAAATTATATTCCGAAAGCACCTCATTACACTCATGAATCGATGCCTTATAATAATGATTCAATAAAAAGTCATATACTACATGAGCCTCTTTTGTTGGTATCAACTTAAGTCCTGCTTTCTCCAACATTACTTTACTGAACTCAGGATGCAAATGCATACCTAAACACAACGGTATTACATTTTCAAATGAATATGTGTAGTCATCCTTATTACGCATATTCTGTATAGTCTTCGGACCAATAAGTGATGCTTCAGCTAATCCTTCTACCGTGCATCCCACTCTCTTCATATGATATTTCAATGCATCTGCAAATGCTACAGGTGTTTCCTTCTGAACTTTTACAATCCTTGCAGTCTCATCCGTCAGTTTTTTCAACTCAGCCATACGCTGTGTTTTATCCTGATTGTCCGTAGTATCAACATACTTCGTTTCCGTAAAAACATCTGATATGATATCCTTGCACAGATAGCATTCTTTATAATACTTCAATCCATATCTGTTATTAGAACGACAAGTGACATCAAATATAAGACAACACTCGTGTACATTTCCTCTTGCGTATGCTGTCAATTTATTCTTCCCGGAGGCATCCTCTTCTATATACTTCGGGTCATTCATACAAACCAACCCATCTATATACACAAAATCTCCGGATTGCATTTTTTGCTTAAATGCCATGTTTGTTGCGTATTCATACACAACATCCTGCAAACCGATTGTAAATGTCTGATTCTTTCCGAGCGAGCCCGGCTTAAAAGAATAGCTAGGGAGATATTTATTATCCACAAAAGAAAATACTCCGATTGCCTGATCATATCCCAAATCAATAGCACGCATTTTAGCAGCAAATATGGATACATCAAAAATATTCGACAGTTCCATAACGACCATTTCCATGATTTCTGCTTCGCCTAAACGACCATATTCTACATGGTATCGTACTAACAATTCTTCTATTTTCTTTTTTGTAATGCTCGCTGGCATTAAAATTCTTGGAGCAAGTGCATTGGCTTGCCATTCCATCCACTCCACATCCGAGCGTTTATTTTCATCTGCCGGAGTTCTTTCAACTACCTGACAGCTAATACTCTGCAAACTGTTATCAAACAACTTACGAAGTTCAAAATATCTTTTATGCTTATCCCAATGAACACACTCATGGATGATAGTATTATTTTTTGAACCGATGCTTCTCATGAAGAATATTTTAGGGTCTACTAATATTGTCCCCGCTTTTACTTCCATTGACTCGTATTCTTCATTTTCACGGTTATATGTATTAATCACACTATCAGAGAAATATACCTGACCAAAGGTGGTACAATTCTTCGAAATAGATGCTTCAACGATTTTCAGTCCCATTTTGTTAGCAATAACCTCAACAGGTAGTGCCATTGCTGTACGCAAGGCTTCTGGACAATATTTCTGCACAAACTGTTCTGCTACCTCATCCAATCTTCTTGATGAGATATATGGTATAAGAGTGCGTGTCAAACGTTTTGTTTCCTCGAAACGCTTCTGACTATATACGCTCACATTGCCAACTTGTACATTTTGGAGTCCATTTTTTAATAAACCTGTACAGGATACCAACAACCACGGATATGCTCCATCACTCTCCCAATCATACTTGCCGCGACCTTCTATATTTACCTCTGCTTCAATTACCAAATCAAACTGTATCTGATATCCCGGAGCATCAGAAAACAGCACACTCTTAACTTTAAAATCCTCAAGCGTGGCTTTTGAAGGGTCCGGCACCGTATGCGTTGCCAAATCCATATTGTCCTTGTTGTAATAAATATAACTTTTTACTCGATTGAAAATCTCATTATAATATGTTTTTTCAACATATTTCTCAAAAGAATTATCTACCCTCAACTGTACCTTCCTTTCATGCTACATAGGCTAATCCTCTGTCTTCTCTGTTCTTACGAATGCGGAAGTCATTTCATAGCCATTGTTTGCACCACAGTATGGGCAATCAATATCTTCTTTCTCTTTACCGCCGGGATAAATCGTACCAACAATTCCCCAACGGAATACCTTTCCGCACTCTTTACACGTCATCTCTTGCATTATTCTTCATCCTCTTCAAACAGGTATTCAAATTCTGGAACATTTCTAAAAAACACATTTAAACATTCATCTATTGTTCCTCCACCGCAATCCCCTGTAACAACCTTCTTGCGATTATCAATATAAGTAACTTGTAACTGATAACTACATCCATCGCAGACACTTACTTTAACAATATCTGCCCAAGGTTTTATATACCCATCTATTTTTTCGTATAATTCTTTCACAGATTTCTTTGTTACTTTTCCGCTTTCTTTTATTACTGCCTTACGTGATTGACCGCAGTATTCATAATACCTTGCTACACCGTCTACATTGATTTCATATACCCATTTCTTCATATCATCAATGCAACATAGACCATTCTCCACGATTTTATAGCGTAACTTTTTAATATGCTTTGCCATAAAATCATCCAACGACCACTCATGCTTACAGGCTTTACAATACTTATCAGGTATGCCACCAAAAACCTCACAACCACCCAATTTTATATTACCCTTTTCTGCTTCTTCAAAAGCTTCATATGTAGGCATTCCATATAAAATAGGAATTATCTCCGTAGAATTGCACTTTGGGCAAATAACCATGTAATCACAGCCTTTCTTCTATGTACTATACAATAATATTGCTACTCATCAACTCTGCCTGCTTTATTACAATATCAACCGCACCCTTTGCTTTCTCCGGCGGATATTTATATTTCCGAAGCAGATGCTTTACTTGCGTTCTCATATAGGCTCTTGCTGATTCTTTCTTATCCCAATCTACAGTACGACTTCTTCTAATTAAATCAGTAAGCTCATGTGCCATTTCTATGAGAACCTTATCCTCCATATTTCGAAGAACATCTGGGTCTGCAACCAAAGCATCATAAAAAGCTAATTCCTCTGTAGTCAGTCCCTTATCCTCTCCGGCATAATATGCATCGGTCATTTCTTTGGATAAGTTCAAAAGTTCTTCTATAACCTCGATATTAGTAACCATTCGGTTATTATACATCTTCAAAAGATTTTGCATCTTTTCAGAGAACAATTGTGCCTTGACAACACCCGTTCTTGCAAATACTCGGATATTATCTTCCAACAGATTACGGAGCATTTCTGCAGCAATATTCTTATGCTTCATGCTACGAATCTTCGCCATGTATTCGTCTGATAAGATTGATATTTCTGGATTCTTCTGCCCTGTCTGTGCAAATATATTATATACACCGTCCTGCTCTATAGCCTGTTCCAACATCCTCATAATATGGGCATTCATTTCGTTCTTTGTCATACCACCTGTTCGTGTTATTTTACACAATCCTGCTTTGATACTCTTGAAAAATTCAATCTCTCTCTTGGTATTTATATCGAGTAAACTTCGGCATAATGTTTCAGCTTGACTAAGCGCCGTTGCCTCACGAACAAATGCCTTCTTTTCCTCTTCCTCAAATCCCAATGCAAAGTTTACACCCTTTGCAATGATATCCAATCGGTCTGAATCAGAATTTCCAAAGAAAGCAGAATAATCAAATCCATAAAAGAAATCCCGCATCGTCTCCAATTTACCCATTGCAATAGCATAAGCAACCGACAAATCAGGAACCTTATCTTGGTCTCGCTTGGTATATTGGCTTAAGGCACTCTTAAGTTCAGCTGCCATACCTATATAATCAACTACCAATCCGGCTTCCTTGTCTTTATACACACGGTTGACACGGGCAATAGCTTGCATCAAATTATGACCCTTCATTGGCTTGTCTATATACATGGTAGCCATTGAAGGAACATCAAATCCAGTAAGCCACATATCTACTACAATTGCAATCTTAAAATCACTACTTTCATCCTTAAATTCAACCATAAGGTCGTCACGATATTTTTTGTTACCGATAATATCATGCCAATCGTCATCATCTTGATTACTTGCCGTCAATACAACCTTAACCTTTTTATCCCATTCTGGTCTCTTTGAAATCAGAGCCTTATATAAATTAATTGCTATTCTACGGGACATACATACAATCATTGCCTTTCCGGTCAAAACATACTGTCTGTCCTCATAATGTGCAATAATATCATCAGCTAATAAATTCAAACGTTCCTTTGAACCTACAATAGCTTCTATATTACCTAAATCCGATTTTGACTTTTCAATTACCACAGAGGATTCCGTCTCTGCCAACTTGTCATATTCGGTATCAATTTTCTTTAATAATTCTTCGTTCAGTTTTATTTTAGCTGTACGATTTTCATAATAAATCGGAACGGTAGCACCATCCTCTACAGCCTGTGTCATATCATAAATATCAATATATTCTCCGAACACTTCTACTGTAGATTTATCATTAAATTCAATCGGTGTTCCCGTAAAACCAATAAATGTAGCATTTGGAAGTGAATCACGCATATATTTAGCCATACCATATTTCCACTCACCTGTCTCTCGGTCCAGTTTCCCTTCTAAACCATATTGAGACCTGTGTGCCTCATCAGCCATAAATATAATATTGCTACGCTCACTTAATACTTCACTACTCTCCTCAAACTTCTGAATCGTAGTAAATATGATTCCCCCCGCTTTAACTTTCAATAATTCCTTTAAATGTTCCCTGCTCTCTGCCTGTTTTGGTGTCTGTCTAAGCATCATCTTTGAACATGAACAGAACGTACCATAAAGCTGTGAATCCAAATCATTACGGTCGGTAAGCACAACAATGGTTGGATTGTTAAATTCCGGATTTCTAACAATACAGCCTGTATAAAATACCATTGAAAAGCTCTTACCACTTCCCTGAGTATGCCATACAACACCAACCTTATTACTGCCTTCCTCAAGAGCCTTCGAGGTTCGCTCTACCGCCTTACGAACCGCAAAATACTGATGGTATCCAGCTAATACCTTTATTGTCTTTCCATCAGCATCCTTAAACAGAATAAAATTCTGAATAAGATCCAATAATCTTCCTTTCGGAAATACACCATTCAGCAAAACTGAAAAGTAATTCACATCACTTGTTCCCGGATGTTCTCCGTTTTCTGATTTCCATACCATGTATCGTGTGAAATCAGATGTAATCGTACCAATACGAGTATCCAACCCATCACTTATTACATTGAATGCATTGTAATTAAACAGGCTTGGAATGTCCAATTGATAATTCTTAACCTGTTTATATGCATTTTCCACGGTCGTATCTGCATTAATCATATTCTTAAGTTCAAACAGAACCATAGGAATACCATTTACAAAAATCAATACATCCGGTCTCTTATTTTTATATTCTATAACCGTATACTGGTTAATTACTTTGAAATCATTCGCCTCTGCATTTTCAAAATCAACCAATTTAACCGTAAATGTTTTATTCTCTGAACCGTCCCTATAAGGGACAGGAACACCTTCTATCAAATACTTATGAAAGGCTGCATTCAACTCTTCCAATTTTAGGAGACCAAGATTTTTTATAGTCTTGTAAGTTTCCTCCACAATAGGCATAGTGATGCCAGTATTAATTTTAAACATTGCTACTTCAAAATAATCCTTTAATAGCACCTCATGGTAATCCCTTTCGATATCTGGTCCATAGAGATATTCATATCCTTTCTCCTGCAAGTCCGAAATAATAACTTGCTCCAAGGTATTTTCATTAATCGGCATTCAAATCACATCCTTTCATTTTTCGTAAATAATAATTTAGTTCTACA
>SVFJ01000017.1 GCA_015056925.1 Lachnospiraceae bacterium
AATATGTGTCGGTTGCGTATGTCTTAGACTCCCTAAATAAAAACGCTTAGAAAAACTTTACTCGTAGCGTCTACTTTTGCGTTAAACCATAGACCGTTTCGTGGAGAAGGGCAGAGTACCGTCCGTTAGCTCGACAAACCCGAATTTGCAGATGTTATGATAGGGCAAGGAAGTAGTTCTACAATTAACATAAACCGCATAAAATGTAAATCAATGAAAAAGATAAGGTATTTATTGTACTTTATCTTTTTTTAAGGTAAAATATTATGTAAAGAGGTTTTGTAAATGAAGAAAAGATGTGTAATAAGGAGGCTCTTAGCCTCAGGGGTGGCAGTAGTTCTGGCATTTTCGTTGACGGGGTGTTCAGTACCGGAGAAGCGTTTTGCAGATGCGTTGTACAATGAACAGATTGTAGTCGATGACGGTACAATTTATATTACCGAGGATGTAGAGAATGTCAGATATCAGGATGATTTTTATGAATATATCAATGAGGAGATTCTGGAAGAGGTAGAGTTAGGACCTACGGATGCCCAGTGGTCATGGTTTGGTGAATTGGACGCAGTTGTGTCTTATGATATGAAACAGATGATTCGCAGGCTGGTGAACAGCAAGCAGGAGTATCCCAAGGGAAGCTCTGAGCAGAAGATTCGTGATATGTATGAGTGTATCAGCAATATAGAGAATCGTAATCAGACAGGGCTTGGACCATTGCAGCCTTACCTTGATATGATTCGGGAGGCTGAGAATATAGATGAGTATGTAGAGGCACTGGCTTGTCTTAGCGGACAGTTTGGATTTAGCAGTATTGTAGGCGGCTACTATGTGTCTCAGGATAAAGAGGACTCCGACCGCAATGCAGTATATCTGATGTACGCGGATACTTTGATTGGCAAGGAGTATCTGGAGAGTCCGCAGCTGCAGCCGTATGTCAGTATGTATTATCAGTATATGGTAGATATGCTGATGGAGTTTGGTATGTCCAAGGAAGAAGCGGTTACGGTGCAGGGACAGATAGATGTGCTGTTAAGGGATATTTGTGCGTCAACACTTTCGGCAGAGGAGTATTACAGTCCGGAGCTGACGTATAATGTATTTACCAAAGAGGAGCTTCAAGACCTTTATACCAATATTGATATAGATGAGATGTTAAAGTTGTTGCGCATTGATATGGTAGATACTTATGTTGTGATTGATGTGGAGCAGGCAAAGAAGATTAACTCTCTTTTAGTAGAGGAGAATCTTCAGGTGTTAAAGGACTTTTCTACCTTTGTTATGCTCAATGATGTAGCGGAGTATTCGACAGAGGGCTATGCGAAGCTCTATGACAATATGACGAACATGATGTATGGTATTTCGGAGAGTGTCAGTGATGAGGATTCTTGGATGTATCTGACACAGGATTTACTTCCTTGGGATTTTGGTAAAATCTACGTAGAACAGTATTATGAGGAAGAGAGCAGACAGCAGATAGAGACGATGATTGCAGAAATCATCGAGGTATATAAGGATATGATTCTTGAACAGAGCTGGATGAGCGATGAGACGAAGAAAAAGGCGATTCGTAAGCTTGAGACCATGTGTGTAAAGATTGGATATCCTGATGAATGGCCGGATAGCATGGAGATGATGCAGGTAACACCGATTAGCGAGGGCGGAAGTTTGTTGTCTAATTTGTTAGTGAATATGCAGGTGTCGATAGAGGATACGCTGGCAAGTATCTTGGGAGAAGCAGACCGTGAGGAGTGGGGAATGACACCACAGACGCTGAATGCATATTATAATCCAAGTAACAATGAGATTGTATTTCCGGCGGCAATATTGCAAAGCCCGTTCTTTGATGTGGATGCAGATTATGCGCAGAATCTTGGCGGCATCGGTTTTGTCATTGCGCATGAGATTAGCCATGCTTTCGATTCGAATGGTGCACAGTATGATGAATATGGTAATTATGCTTCCTGGTGGTCCGAGGAGGAGTATCAAAGATATTTGGAACTGGCGCAGGAGATTGTAGAGTATTATGAGTGCTATGAGGTGATAGGGGAGCCTGTAGACGGTGTGTTAACACTTTCGGAGAATATAGCAGATTTAGGAGCTATGGCATGCATTACCAAGATTTTGGAAGGTGATACGGCGGCACTGAGTGATGCCTTTATCCAATTTGCTTATATTTGGGCAAGTGAGGAAACGGTGGAGTATCAGATGTATTTGTTGGGGAGTGATACTCACGCACCAAATAAAGTCAGAGTCAATGCGGCGTTAAGTGCGTGCGATGCCTTTTATGAGGTATACGATATTGCGGAGACGGACGGTATGTATGTGGCACCCGAGGATAGGGTTGGCATTTGGAAATAATTGTGTAAAAGACGTGCATAAGGGGGAGACATCATGAGAAGAAAAGACAGGAAGTCGAGGATAGCAGGGCTTTGTCTGACAGCGTTAGCGGCAGGCTTGCTGACAGGAGCAGGAGTACAAACGTCGGTAAATGCGACTGAATTGATAGGGACGCAATATACGGTTGAGGAAACCTCTGCTATATTATATAGCTGTAAAGGGACAGTGGCGTATGCGTCACCTGAGTTTACGGCACCAATGGTTACAACAATTAATGCCAATCTGCCCGTGCAGGTAGTTGGTATCACATCTAATGGTTGGTTTCAGATTAATCTCGGAACTATATGCTATGTCCCGGGATATTCACTGACACAGGAGCCGACAGGTGATGCAAAGGTTATTTATACGGAGCAGGAGATTCAGAGCTTTATAAAGGGAACCTATGCATTTTATGATAGTGAGAAGCTGGCGTCATTTTCTGTGGATGATGTGGAAGAAATGGATGCTACCATGTATCTTAGATATGTGGACTCCTTTTTGGCAGGCTATGGGTTGGCAGCAGACTGTATTATACAGGAGACAGGGGATACTTTGCAGGCAATGTATGAGGAGGCTTCGGCAGAGGATTCTGAATATTCCTATATGTCCATGCGTAATTTCCTTGCATTATATCGGAATGAATATTTAGAGCAAAGCTACTGGGGACCATGTATGAGTGCGGATGAGCTTAAAATTACCTTGAACAGAGCACTCAGATATGGAGAAAAGGAGTTTATTACCGTATATAAGAATGCTGCGGTAGGCTCGGATAAGACAAAGATGAATAAGGTGATGTCTGAGCTGAAGGAGATTATGCTGGCAGAACAGGGAGTTATGTTTTCATATCAGATGAGTTATGGCTCTTATAAGACGCAAGAGGGCAATACAGCTTCCGGATGGATATTGGAATTTACAAAAGGCTAGAGGTATATAGATGGAGAATCATATCGCTTATATTGACGGTAATGGAGAGTTCTATTGCAGAGCTGTTCATGCGGTTGTAAATGATAAGAAGGACCAAACAATTTGTGGAATCGGGTGTCCCTGTTTTCGCGGGAAGACAAAGGAGGGATATCCGATTTGCCGATATAACAGCAGATGTAAGATTGATGATTATTTAGAGCCGGACATGCTGTTTGACTTAATACAAAGAGAAATTGCAACAGGAAGAGAACCTCTTTTTCCAATGACAGATGGGGAGAATCCGGAGGTACTCAGAGCATATTCTTATGCGGCAAAAGCACATGCAGGACAGATGAGAAAAGGAACTCCGCTTCCTTATATGACACATATTATCACAACCATGAAGTATGCCAAGCTGCTGACGGACGATGTGGAGATATTGATTGCGGCAGCGCTGCATGATACAGTAGAGGACACGTGGGTTACCTTGGATATGGTCTGTAAGGAGTTTGGTGATAAGGTGGCATGGTATTTGGCTGAGGAGACGGAGAATAAACGTGCCAGCCTTCCGGCAAGTGACACATGGGAAATCAGAAAGCAGGAGAATATTAAGCATATTCATCATGCAACCAAAGAGGTAAAGACGATTTTCCTTGCGGATAAGACTGCAAATGCAGAATCTTTGGTAAGAGAACTTCACCAGATTGGCGAAATCCTATGGACAAAGTTCAATCAGACGGATAAAAGAAGACATGCATGGTATTACAGAGAGTGCGCTAATGCAATGTGGGAGTTTGCGGATACAGAGGTATATCGTTTGCTTAGAGAGTATATCCATGTGCTGTTTCAGGGAATTTAAAGAACGAAAGGAAGTCTTGCGTACGGGTCGAAAGCCTGACGCAAGAAATGAGGGATAGAGTAGTTATGAATCAGAAGGTTTTATGTAAGAAAAGAGGCTATAGCAGGTTGGGTGTAATGCTTGTTATGGCTTTTGTTGTGTTAATGACATGTGGTATGAGAGTACAGGCTGCCGAGTATGCGGTGGCGCCATTTGCGGCATATATGTATACAGGAGAAGGAGCAGAGCTTTTTGCAGAGCCGGACCCGCTGACTTTGGCAGCAGTATTTCCGGGAGATTTACCAATACAAATTACAGGAATTACATCTAACGGATATTATCAGATTCTGGTAAATGGTTTGATATACTATATGCATGGAAGTGCTTTGTCTACTAAGACAGGAACTACGGCTTACAAATTGACTTCTATTGATGCTAAGGCGGCTTTGGTAGCAGATTTGGCAACGGGAGAGATTATTTATCAGCAGAATATGTTGGACAGACTGGTACCGGCAAGTACAACTAAGGTTATGACAACATTGCTGGTATTGGAGGCAATTTCACAGGGAAATATTGCATTAGATACACCGGTTGTGGTATCATCAACTGCGCTGGCAGGTGTTCCAAGTGATGCCAGTCATGTGAATCCGCGTCTGAAAGCAGGAGAGGTTCTCAATGTGCTTTCTCTTTTGGAAGCAGTGATGATTAAGTCAGATTGTCATGCATGTAATGTACTTGCAGAGCTTGTAGCAGGCAGTGTAGATAATTTTGTGGCATTGATGAATATGAAGGCAGCGGCTCTTGGCTGTGTAGACACGAATTTTGTAAATACATCAGGATATCCGGCAAATAATCATTATACGAATGCTTACAGTTTGTCTTTGATTATGCGTGAGGCATTGAAATATCAGACTTTCCAGACAATTATCGGGTTAAAGACAGTAGAGATACCTGCTACGAATTTGAGTAAGGTAAGAAAGCTGGAGAATACCAATGCATTGATTTTGTCGGGAGATTATTATAATCCTTATGTAATTGGTGGTAAGACGGGTTATTGTAAGGCTTCTAAGAATTGTCTTGTGACAGCAGCCATAAAGGATGGTGAGGGATTAATTACAGTAATACTGGGTGCCCAAACCAATACGATGACGGATGGAACAGTAGTTAAGCAACAGTTTAGTGAGACAAATAAATTGATTGAGATAGGATTTGCGACGCTTGCGGCGTCATAGGTTTTAGAAAGGCATGGTTGTGAAAATGGATAAGAAACAGGAAAAATGTCCTTATGTGGAAAGATGCGGAGCTTGTAATTTGGGTAAGACATCTTATGAAGAAACTTTGGTTGAGAAGAAGAAATGGGTAGAGGAATGTATCGGAAAGCATTGTAAGGAAATTCATGATGTGGCAGGTATGTACTATCCATATCATTATCGCAATAAGGTACATGCTGTTTTTGGCAGATACAAGGATAAGGCAATTTCCGGTACTTATGCAGAAGGTACACATACTATTATTCCGATAGAAGACTGTTTGATAGAAGATGCACAGGCACGAGCGATTATAAAGACAGTAACCGAATTAATTAATTCTTTTAAATTATGGGTATATAATGAGGATACAGGACGAGGACTGATGCGTCATATTTTGATTCGTAAGGGAATGTCAACAAAGCAGATTATGGTGGTGCTGGTAACGGCAAATCCTGAGTTCCCGCATAAGAATAATTTTGTGGATGCGTTAAGAAAGCGTCATCCTGAGATTACGACTATTGTACAGAATATTAATTCCCAGCAGACTACGATGGTGCTTGGGGACA
Organism: Lachnospiraceae bacterium; assembly: GCA_015056925.1. Taxonomy (GTDB): domain Bacteria; phylum Bacillota; class Clostridia; order Lachnospirales; family Lachnospiraceae; genus COE1. The sequence goes on from SVFJ01000017.1 coordinate 5,931, forward strand.
AAAATAAGCCGTTGTATGGAGCGGGATATATTGAGGATGTATTATGCGGATTGAAATTCCGTATTTCACCCAATTCTTTCTACCAGATTAATTCCGCACAGACGCAGGTGTTGTATAAGAAGGCAATACAGGCAGCAGGTTTAACCGGTAAGGAGACTGTCATTGATGCTTACTGCGGTATTGGTACGATTGGAATGGCGATGGCTTCTAAGGCAGGTAAAGTGCTTGGTATTGAGCTGAATCGTGATGCGGTAAAGGATGCAAGAGCGAATGCCAAGAGAAATCAGATTCAGAATATTCATTTTGTGGCGGCAGATGCTACAGATTATATGATAGAGATGGCAGAGGAAGGCAAGACAGTGGATGTAGTAGTAATGGACCCGCCTCGTAGTGGTAGTACGGAGGAGTTTATTATGGCTACAGCGGATATTAATCCTTCCAGAGTGGTATATATCTCTTGTAACCCGGAGACACTTGGACGTGACCTCGCTTGGTTTAAGAGAGAAGGCTATAAGGCGAAGGAGGCTTGGCCGGTAGATTTATTTTGTCACACGAACCATTGTGAGTGCGTAGTGCTGTTGGAGAAAAAATAGTGGACAACAAAAGTCGTAGCTACATTAAGTTCATATGTAGCTACGACTTTACTATTCTTCTTCAAATGAAAATAATTCTTCTACTGTGGTATCAAACACCTTGGCGATATCCATGGCAAGCTTTAAAGAGGGATTATACTGTCCCTTCTCGATGCGGATGATGGTTTCACGACGTACATCCACAAGCTCTGCAAGAGTATCCTGTTTCATATCAAATTTCGCACGATATTCTTTAATCTTGGTTTTCATGGTAGGCATGGAGTCACCGTCCTATTCTAAGTTACATTTCTCTAAAATGATAAAGATGATGTTCTCGACCAGCTGTGAAAAGAAAAAAATAACAAATAGAATACGTAAATTATCGAAGAAGTTATTGGTAAATGCAAAATTAAAATCCTTGATAAACCATATTGCTAATGCAATGCATACGATACAGATGTATTTGGAAAGGTATCCTGCTTTGTATTTGTGGAGCTTGGATAACTCGTCATGTTTATCAGCATTACAAGTATGAACAATCATAAGAATAAGTGTTACAATTAATAGAGTGATGTTCAAAAAGGATATCAACCTGAAGGTTGGATATAAGGTTAAAAATTCTTCAGGGGTAAAATCGATTTGTTCTTTGATTAATAAGTAGAGATAAGTCATAATCAATATAGTTTCAGAGGCTATGTTCCATGCGGCACTCTTTACAAGAGATGTCTTCTTTGGCCTGTTCAATGTCTGGGTGTTATTCATAATATGTATTCTCCTTCATGTAAATTTATAATTCTATAGTGATATATTTGTCACTTGATGTGATAAATATATCACTATTAATAATACATGTCAATAAAAAGTGATAAATATATCACATATATCAAAGACTTATTGATAGAGTGTATACTGAATTTTTTTATTGCTGAACTGGAAGATAATAGAATAATAAAACTTTGTTAAAATATGCACACATATTGAAAAATAACTGTAAAAGAGCTAAAATATATATAGATTTCTGAAAACGCCTGTGACGAGTTATTATATGTTTTTAGAAAATTACAATATATTTAGTCAGGAGTGGTAGATATGAAGACAAAGTTAAACGAGATGCGAATCAAAGCAAGATTGACGTATACGTTCAGGTTGATTTTGATTATGACAAGTGCGGTGGCAATTGCCGGAATGATTTTCATATTCTTTATGAACAGTCAGTACAGTCATACCTTGACGTATTATGCGTTCCCGCAAGGTGATATCGGTCTTGCGATGAATGAGTTTGCAGAGGTACGAAGTGCCACGAGAGCCGTTATCGGTTATGAGGAGCAGTATGCGATAGATGCGGCGATGGCGCAGCACGATGAAGCTGTGGCAGAGCTTGAAAAATATATGGCGCAGATTGAACATACAATGGTTACACCGGAAGGAAAGGCGTCTTATGCAGCAATTCAAGATGCATTAGCAGCATATTTTGAGGTGGAAGCAAAGGTTTTGGAGATTGGTGCAACTACAGACCAAGAGCTTTGTGCACAGGCGCAGGACATGGCGCTTCATGATTTGACAGCGGTCTATAATGCTGCGGATGAAGCTTTTGTGGCATTGATGGATGTTAATGTACAGAAGGGCGATGCCAGTCATGCAATGCTGGAAATCATGGAAGTTATATTATTTATTGTGATGATAGTGATATTGGTACTTGCAGTTTCTATTTCTATCAAGCTTGCAGTTACAATTTCTAAGGGTATTGAAAAACCATTAGATGAGATGGAAAAGCGTCTGAAGGCTTTTGCAGAGGGTGATTTATCATCTCCATTTCCAACTGTTGAATCTAAGGATGAGATAGCTGATATGGTAGAAGAAGCACATATTATGGCAGATAGATTGAATCAGATTATAGAGGATGTAAGCTATCAGACGGATGAAATGGCAGAGGGTAACTTTGCAGTTCTGACGAAGATGGAAGCACAGTATACAGGCGATTTTACGAAACTGCTCAATGCAATTCGTAAGATGAAGAGAGAGATGAGCAAGACATTGACGGATGTTGATGATGCAGCACAGCAGGTATCAGAAGGCTCTGTACATCTTGCAGAGGCGGCGCAGTCTCTTGCGGAAGGCTGTACCGACCAGGCGGCTTCTGTTCAGGAGATTCAGGCAACGGTTGATAGCTTGGTAGATGTTGTAAAGGATACTACAAGGCAGGTAGAGGAATCTTATACACAGGCGCAGCAGTATGCGAATGAAGCAGAGAAGAGTCGTGAGCAGATGGAAGCCATGATGCAGGCTATGGATAGAATTAACGATACTTCTACTCAGATTCAGAATATTATCGGTGAGATTGAGGATATTGCGGAGCAGACCAATCTGTTATCTTTGAATGCGGCAATTGAGGCGGCTAGAGCAGGGGAAGCCGGTAAGGGCTTTGCGGTAGTTGCAGACCAGATTCGTAATCTTGCTGAACAGAGTGCAAAGTCAGCAGTAGATACCCGTGCCTTGATTGAAGGCTCCTTGAAGGAAGTAGATGAAGGTAATAAGGTAGCTGAGAAAGCGGCTGAATCCATGAAGCTGGTAGTAGAGGGAATGAAGCAGATTGCAGAGACTTCCAGACATATCAGTGAATTGTCTACAGAGCAGTCGGAGGCAATCGAGCAGGTAGATGTAGGAATCAGTAAGATTTCTGAGGTAGTAGAAGCAAACTCTGCGACTGCAGAGGAAACCTCTGCAACAAGTGAAGAGCTTGCAGCACAGGCAAATACCATGAGTGATTTGGTAAGTAGATTTAAGGTATTAAAATAATGGTTGGTATGCGTAGAAGGCGGTTCATGGAGCCGCCTTTTGCTATGCAGTCATGTATAGATAGTAGGCACAAATATGGTAATATGATAAAGATATCTATTCGTAATTGGTAAAATGTGCTACAATACCTTCAATGGGTTACATAATTATGGGAGGTATCATATGAGAAAATTTAAGAAAAAATTTTTATGTCTTGTGTTGGCTGGTTGCATGACCATGCAGTTATCAGCATGTGGTGGTTCAACAACACAGGATACGAGTGCAACACCAGACACAACAGTTGAATCTTCTGTACAGGAGGAGGCAGCAACATCTGCTGAGACGGTTGTCACAGAGGAAACACAGGTTGTAGAAGAGACAGGTTATGTTTTTACGCCGACCGCATCTAATCTGGTGCCGATGGACTATGATGTGAAGGTAGCAGCAAACCGCAATGAAGATGGTGGTAAGAAGTATGTAGCAAGTGAGATTACACCAACGATTTGTTATGACAATCTTTCGTTAGGTTATCTGACAGAGGATGCAAAGACCTATACTCTTGAGCTTGTTGAAGGAGCAGCAGACAGCGTGGAGGTATCTGCGGTTGATGAGAATTACGGAACGGTTGCAGTTGAGGAGTTGGCTACATGGGATGCAGAGAGTAATACCTTAACAGCAAATCAGAGTGCGGCAAAGAATGGTAAGGTATTTCTTGATTTGAAGAAGGGCAACGATGTGGTTTATACAGTAGCAGTCAATGTGGCAGCAGCATATCCTTCGGACCCTGATTATGATATTGATAAAGAGACTATGGACAATGGAGAGTACGAGTTCCTTTGGAATGAATATGACGGCAACTGTAATGTTCATGACCCTGCATTAACAGAAGCAGAGATTGACGGACAGCGTTATTACTACATGGTACAGACAGGCTGGGAAGGCGGTAATCAGATTCGTCGTTCAACAGACCTGTTCCATTGGGAGCATCTTGGATATACAACACCATCCGCAGATAAGATGGAAGAGTATGGCTGGACAGCAGTAAATGACTGGATGTTAAAGGATGCAGCAAAGTGTCAGTATTGGGCCGCAGATATCGTTCCGGCTTCTTATGGCGGATATTGGTTATATACTTGCATTGTGAATTCAGTTGGTGATGCCGAGAAGCATGACAGAGTGTGTACAGTACTTGCATGGTCTCCAACCTTGGAGGCTGGTTCCTTCCAGTATGTTGGATGCATCTTACAGTCTATTAGTGATTATGCGCAGGATGCTTTGTATTACAATGTCGTAGCACTTGACCCACAGGTTGTGTATGATGCAGACGGTAATATGTACTTAACCTATGGCTCCTTTGGTGCAGGTACTTATATGATAGAGCTTGACCCTGAAACAGGACTTCGTAAGGATGGCATCAATGAGTGGCTCTCTGAAGATACAATTAATACCTATATGGAAGAGGCTAGAGCAACACAGATAGGGGATGTGCATTCTTACTATGGAAGACATATGACATATTGTGCAGAAGGAAGCTTAATTACACATCAGTATGATGTTCCGATGGTAGCAGAGGATGGGACAGTGACAGAGGTTAAGGATGATTATTATTATCTGATGACCTGCCTTGGGGTTTTATCAAGAAACTATGTCTTGTTCACTGCAAAAAGCGATGATATAACTTCATTTAGTAACCTGAGCGGAGACCCTATGGCATCAGGCTGGATTGGCAAGGAGCTTGTAACAGGCTTATTCCCGCCTTTGTCCGGATATAGAAGTGATTTGGACAGAGAGGGTTATATTACAACAGCAGAGCGTATTGAGGGAAGTACAGAGTATATAGCAATGTCCTCCTTCAAGTGGGCTGACTATGACTTTGATATTCATGCACCGGGACATGGTGATTTATATACCACAAGTGATGGTGTCAATATTGCACAGCTTATGGTAAGAACTCTTGCATATCAGGCAGATAAAACAGCAGCTTGCGACAATGGACATCCATTGGCAGCGTCCAGCACAAAGTTTATGCAGCAGGCACATCAGTATTATATGAACTCAGTTGGTGATATTGTCATCAATGCAAACCGCTATGCAGGTGAGGTTGACAGACCGATGACACAGGAAGAGTTCCTGTCATTTGCCAAGGATAATGAGTTCCAGTTGGTACTTGCAGGTGACCCGTATGTAACAACAGAGGCAATTTATGTTAACCTCAATACAGATGGAACCATCAGTGGCAGTGCGACAGGTACATGGATGATGTATGGTGATAATTATATTAAGTTAGTAGTAGACGGATACGATACCTACTACGGCGTAGTAGGCGTATCGTGGCTTGATAATAAGGGCTGTGTGGGAACTACAGTAACAGCTATGGGACAGACCACAGGCTGTCCGTTATACATGAACAGTGAGACAAATCAATAGCGTATCAGAGTGGATTGGCAAGTCTTGGAAAGGCTTGCCAATTGCTATGAAATAGGAGAGAACTATGAACAACAAATCATTTGACTTTGAGCGTATCGCTTTGGGCTATGCAAAGGACAGGCCTTGGCTTCATCCACAGGTGATTGAGAGATTAAGAAAGGATTTACAGATAGAAGATAACTTTCATAATGGATTAGATGTAGGCTGTGGTGCGGGGCTTTCTACAAAGGCATTAATGCTGATATGTGATAAGGTTACAGGAACAGATATTTCAGAGGAAATGATAAAGGTATGTAAGGTACTTTATCCTGAGTCGGAGTATACATTTACGCAGAGCCCTGCAGAAGCTGCCATAGCTGAGGAGAATACCTTTGATATCGTTACAGCAGCAGGTGTCATTAACTGGGTAGATGAAGATAAGTTTCTACATAATCTTAGACGAATAATGTATGATAAAGGCTTACTGTGTATCTATGATTTTGGGATATCTGACCGCATGGAGAATAACGAGGCTTATACCAAGTGGTATCAGGAAGATTATTTACAAACATTTCCGAAGCCGCCTCGCAAGGAGTATACATGGACAAATGATAATCTGATAGAAGGATTTGGGATAGTACAGCAGGTACAGTATCAGCTGACGCATGAGTTTGATAAGGATTCTTTCATCCGATTTATGATGATTCAGTCCAATGTGAATGCACAGATAGATGCAGGACAAAAGAGTGTTGAGAAAGTGAAAAGGTGGTTTGAGGAGACATTACAGGATATTTGGGTGGAAGAGAGACATACTTTAATCTTTAATGGTTATAGTTGGTATATTGAATTGAATAAGTAAAGTGTGATAAAATGACCCCATACTGCGTGATTTTGGAGGAATACTACATGAAATTGAATTACAAGAGAACGATATTAATTGGACTTGCATTCCTGTCTATCAGCTCATTTTGGCAGATGTATGACAATGTAATACCGCTGATTTTAAAGAATAGCTTTGGATTGGGAGAGACCATTACAGGTGTGATTATGGCAGCGGATAATGTGCTTGCATTATTTTTATTACCGATATTTGGTATGTTATCTGATAAAGTGGATACACCTATAGGTAAGAGAATGCCGTTTATTTTAGGCGGTACTGCATTGGCACTTTGCTTTTTGATGATATTGCCCTATGCGGACAATACCCGTAATCTTACACTTTTTGTAGTGGGATTATTCTTATTATTGGTATCTATGGGACTTTATCGTTCGCCGGCAATTGCCCTGATGCCTGACCTGACGCCGAAGCCTCTTCGTAGTACGGCGAATGCGATTATCAATCTGCTTGGTACGCTGGGTGCGGTGTATTCCCTTGTTATGATTAAGGTTTTGGTAGGAAAGGGTGACACACCGAATTATCAGCCTTTGTTTATGGCAGTAGGCTTGCTTATGGCGGCAAGTGTGGTAGTTCTCTTTATTACAATAAAGGAAAAGAAGCTTAGAAAAGAGCTTGGAATAGAAAAGCAGGTAGAAGAAGAGAAGGAAGTAAAAGCAGAAAAGCTTCCGCCTGAAATGAAGAAGAGTCTGATTTGCATTTTGCTATCGGTATCCTTCTGGTTTATGGCTTATAATGCGGTAACAACAGCATTTTCGCGTTATGCAACCACTGTTTGGAATGTACAGGGTGGCGGCTATGCGGATTGTCTGATGGTGGCAACTGTGGCAGCGGTTATCAGTTATTTGCCGATTGGTGCAATTTCTAATCGTATCGGACGTAAGAGAACCATACAGATGGGTATTATACTGCTTGGAACATGCTTTTTGATAGCAGGCTTTTATTCAGATTATCATGTGAGCATGAATTTCTTCTTTGCGTTGATTGGTTTTGCGTGGGCATCTATTGGTGTAAATTCATTGCCGATGGTAGTAGAGATTTGCTCAGCGGGTAATGTTGGTAAATACACAGGCTATTATTATACATTCTCTATGGCGGCGCAGGTATTTACACCGATTTTATCAGGTTTTCTGTTAGAGCATGTATCTTATAGGACATTGTTTCCTTATTCGGTAGTGTTCTGTGTGCTGGCGTTTGTGACATTTTCCATGGTAAAGCATGGTGATTCTAAGCCGGAGCAGAAGAAGCGTATTTTAGAGAATTTTGATGTGGAAGATTAAAAGGTTTACATACACTAATGTGTAAATAAACAGAAGGTGAGGAGTATCATGACTGCGGTCAAGATTATAATCGTTTTATTGGTAATATATATCTTTATGATATGTCCAAGAATATTTAAGAAGGCAGACAGAAGTCCTCTAAAGGGACGACACTATGCACACAGAGGCCTCTTTGATAATGCATCTGAAAGCCCTGAGAATTCCTTGTCGGCATTTGCGAAAGCGGTTGAAGCAGGCTATGGAATTGAGTTTGATGTACAGTTGAGCAAAGATGACATTCCTGTCATTTTTCATGATGCTACATTGAAAAGAATGTGCGGCGTAGAGGGAAATGTGTGGGATTATACCTTGGCAGAGCTTCAGAGTATGAAACTGGCTAATTCACAGGAAACGATACCTACCTTGGCGCAGGCATTGGAAGTGATTAATGGCAAAGTGCCATTGATTATTGAATACAAGATGGACAGACCTGATGTGAAGGTATGTGAGCTTGGTAATGAGTTGCTAAAGGATTATCAGGGTGTGTATTGTATGGAGTCTTTTCATCCCTTTGCGGTGCGTTGGTATCGTTTTAGGCGTCCTGATATTGTGAGAGGTCAGCTTTGCATGGATTATTGGAAGGATGAGATATATAAGAAGAAACCGGGCTTCTGGTTATTAGGACTTATGTTAACTAACTTTCTTGCAAGACCGGATTTTATTGCTTTTAAACATAGTGATGCCGGCAATTTGTCAAGGAAGTTGTGTCGGTTGCTGGGAGGATTATCGGTTGCATGGACGATAAAGAGTAAGGAAGATTACGAGAAAGCAAAGAATCAATTTGATTTGTTTATCTTTGATAGCTGTAGATTGTAGGTAGTACTTGTGGATAAAAGGAAGGATTGATTATTAATGCAGATAAAAAGAATTCTTTCAAGAATTTTAGTTGCCTTTTTGATTTTTATTGCCTTTTTTGTTATAGGTTTTGCCTTTGAATGGACCTCTTTAACAAAGGAACATCAAAAATGTATTAATAAAGAGTTTTCGAATTATGAAGATAAGGGTGGGCCGGATTTAAATGAAATGTATCTGGAAATCCATGACAATTACTCAACCGCGTATAAAATGGAATTTTCATTTTATGGAGGACTATTAATTGCAACGATAGGAACGGCTGTTTCTTCATATATTTATTTGTTATATAAACTATTTTCATCAAAGGATAAAAAGAAAATTAATATAGGATTTATTATAATTGCAGTAACGTTGGTTTGTTTATGTTATTATTTTTATTTCGTGACAAATTTTGAATTAGTATTTTAAAATATAGAAATCCACTCTCGAAATGAGGGTGGATTTTTTTAGATAATATTTTATACCATGGGTTCTTTGGGATTCTCCCTGCGGGTCTCGGTTAGGAGCTGTTTCATGCGGCGTTCCATCTCAGAAAGCTCACTTGCATAGTGACGAAAGGCATAGAGTGTTTCCTCAGATGTCTCGTCTTTGTAACAGATACGGTGCTCCATACTTGCCCACAAGTCCATGGAAAGTGTTCTAAACTGAATCTCTACCGGATAATACTGCATTCCATCTACGCGATAAACAGGTACACCCATGACCATATGATAGCTTTTATAGCCGCTTGGCTTTGGGTAATTGATATAGTCGTTTTCTTTGAGGACGAGTAAATCGGTTTGTTCCTTGATTAAGGATAAAATCGTGTAGATATCTTCAATAAAATAGCAAATGACGCGGATACCTGCAATATCGGTCAGGTTATCCTTGGCTGAATAGGCAGAAACCTCCAGTTCACGTCTTATGAGTTTATGCTCAATACTCTTCTTGCTTTTGATTCTTGCCTGCACATTATGTATGGGATAATCGCGGTATTTCTTACGATAGTCTTCATTTAATCCATTGATACGCACCTCTAAGCGCGTCATGGCTTCTTTATATGGGTCTATGAGCTGTTCATAGTCTTCACGTGGGATTTTCGATGTCTTAAGTTCCTCTGACAATGCCAAAACCTCCTATCTAGTATTACATTTACTATAATTTAATTATACAATAGAATCAATCATAAATGTGTAAAGTCACAAAGAATACAAAATTTTTCCATAGGATATTGTTAAAAAAAGCGAGAAAATGTCAGGATTAACATAAATAGACTTTGATTAACCATACAGATATGTTACAATCAAACTATCTAATTAAAAAAAGGATGGTATGAGAAATGAAAATCGCGTTAATTAATGAGAACAGTCAGGCAGCAAAGAATGCCTTGATTTGTGAGACCTTGAAGAAGGTTGTAGAGCCAATGGGACATGAGGTAGTGAACTATGGTATGTATTCTGCAGAGGATGCTAACCAGCTCACATATGTACAGATTGGTATCTTAACAGCAGTATTATTAAATTCAGGAGCTGCTGATTTCGTAATTACAGGTTGTGGTACAGGTGAGGGTGCTATGCTTGCTTGTAACTCATTCCCGGCAGTACTTTGCGGACATGTTGAGTCTCCATTGGATGCATATCTTTTCTCACAGGTAAATGATGGTAACTGTATCGCACTTCCATTCGCTGAGAACTTCGGATGGGGCGGAGAGTTAAATCTTGAGTATATCTTCGAGAAGTTATTCTGCACACCGGGTGGCGGCGGATATCCAAAGGAGAGAGTAGTACCTGAGCAGAGAAATAAGAAGATTTTAGATGAAGTGAAGAAGGTAACACACCGTGACCTTTGCGATATTCTTCCGGAGCTTGACAGAGAGCTTTGCAAGGGCGCATTAAGCGGTGAGAAGTTCCAGGAGTACTTCTTTGCTGATTGCAAGTGCGACAAGATTGCAGCAGTTGTTAAGGAAATTTTAGCGTAAGAAATCTTAGAATAAGATTAAGGAAAGGTAATTCTGTAACAGGAATTACCTTTTGTTACATGGAGGAGATTATAATGTTATTCGATAAAATAAATTACACAGTAGCACGTCTTGACGGTGACTATGCATATTTACAGAAGGATGATGAGCCAGACTTAGAGTTAAAGTGTGTGGCAAGAGCCTTGCTACCTGCAGAGATTGTAGAGGGCAGTAAGCTCGTGTACGAGATGATGGAGTATTCGTTATTACAATGAGCCAAGCGGCTACGAAGTAGCTAATGAAAGAGAAATACAGAAGGTAGAATTTATTTTACATTCTGTATTTTCTTTCATTGAGGCTGCATAGCAGCCATTTGGCGAATGTCTGCGAGATTTAGCACGTAAGTGCTAAATCTTCCTTAAAAATGCTTGACCATTACCCAACGTAACCCTGTATGATAATGATAAGGCGCCAAGATATTATTGATAAGTGAGGTATAGAGGTATCATGGAACAAAAGTTATATACAGCAGGAGAATTGGCAAAATTAGCAGGTGTGTCTTTGCGCACAATACGATTTTATGATGTGAAGGGTTTAATGAAGCCGGTAAGCTATTCGGAGTCAGGGTATCGCTATTATAATCAAGATTCAGTGAGCAGATTGCAACGTATTCTGATGCTAAAGTACTTAGGCTTTTCCTTGCAGAAGATAGAAGAGATGTTGCAGGATGATACGGACGCAAAGACACAACTAGTACAGCAAAAGGAGTTATTACAAGCCCGTAGAAAACAGCTGGATGAGATGATTACTACGATAGAATTCATGGAGAATAGTAATCTGGAGGATAACTGGGGATATTTGCTACGTCTCATGAGTCTTTTGACGGAAGAAGAGAAGATTAGAGAGCAGTATGTTACTTCCGATAATCTGGAAAAGAGAATTCGTTTGCATGAGAGATATAGTACCGCTACAAAAGAGTGGACGGATTGGGTTTATGAAAGGCTGAATCTGTGCTCAGGGCAGAGTGTACTGGAAATTGGTTGTGGAAATGGACAGCTATGGTACGAAAATATACATAATTTGCCGGAAGGATTGCATTTGACATTATCAGACCGTTCAGAAGGCATGTTAAATCAAGCGAAAGAGAGAATCTCTGTATATGTTGATGATTTGAAGGAACGAAATATTCAAATTGATTATGTGATAATGGATGCAGATGAGCTGGAGTTGTCAGAGGAAACCTATGACTGTATTATTGCGAATCATATGTTGTATCATGTGAAGAATAAGGAAGGATGTCTGGCGGCAGTTGCTCAAGCATTGAAGCCTACAGGAATCTTCTGTTGCGCTACCAACGGAAATAAGCATATGGGAGAATTACACGAACTGGTAGCTGAATTTGATGATAGAATTGAAATGCCAAATATGGAGATAGCGATTAGCTTTCGTTTGGAAAATGGTGAAGAACTGTTGAATAAATTCTTTAAAAATGTTAGATGTGACAGACAGGATAATGCTCTCATAGTAGATGAAGTGGATGCGATTTATGATTATGTCTATTCTTATCCGGGCAATTCGCCCTATATTTTAGAGCAACGTGGCGAAGAATTTAGAAGGCTGTTAAAAGAGCGTATTGAAAAAGAGGGTAGTATCTATATCCAAAAGGATGCAGGAATGTTTATTTGTGGCTGGTAAAGAATAACAGAAAAAGACCGCTTGCATACGCAAGCGGTCTGATGTATAATTTACTCAAGAAAGCATTTCGGGATTAAAATTTCCGAGGTGCCCTCAGTTATAGTGATTATCTAAGAAATAGCATCCTAAACTTTGGACGGTAGAGGATGCTATTTCTTTTTGTTATTATGATTATCTATGTAAGACAGAGCCGCAAATATTACTAACAACAAAGTCAAGATTTCCATTGTGTTCATGGGCATCACCCTCCTTTATTAATTTAGAGGGCATCTAACAAGTGGAAATTCGCATCCAACTTTCTCTTTCAATTATACTACACTATATTAATACAAATAGAACAAATGTTCAACAGGATTTTTCTATTCCATATTTACAAAACCTATATTTAGTGCTAAAGTATTACTATATCAATATTTGAAAAGCGATGATGAAGAGAGTAAGTATATGGTATTCCTACAGAGAACATCCTACTGATATGTGTCAGGGCTGCGAGGGATGAGAAGAGAGTATGCTGAACATGGCTTCTGAGTAGCGCACCGAGTCGGTTACGATAAGGCTGCGACAGGGTTCGCCCGTTATAGCGACAGGGTATCATGCGTACCTGCGGAGGTTTTGTTCGTGAGAGCAAGACGAATTAAGGTGGTAACACGGGATTTCATCTCGTCCTTATTTTATAAGGGCGAGATTTTTTATTGCATTAATTATAGAAAGCCCCTTTTTGATAAAGTTGACTGTGTAATTAATTGTGAAGAAAGCATTGCGAAGAGTATTAGTTTTTCTTAGCACTTTTTGAGTAAATAGTAATCTGCCGACCGGATGGAGGCAGAAGCCGTAAATTGAGCCAAGGATGGCGAATATACGGCGGTTACGAGAGTTAGATGCACTTAAGGGAAAGTGCATAGAAAATGTTACACTCGTAGCGTCTGCTTTTAGAACAAATAATTACACATATATGAAACATAAAAGGGGCTTTCAGAGAATAGAAGAAGGAGGGCTTTCAATGGGATTAGAATTGCAAAAGTATGAATATCTCGAAAATGAATATCTGATTTATGATTGTAATAAGTACCATTATGCATTTGGTACAAGGGAAGCCCGTGTCATGTGCAGTCAGAGTGTGGGACTGATTACAAAGAAAGTGCTTGTAGGTCCTATTATGAAGGATGATGAGATGACGTTACAGCTTTATAATCCTGACGGAACACAGGCCCAGCCGCAAACAGAAGATATCAAGGTCTTTGCGCGGTATCTGGCAGATGCAGGATATCAGACGACACCTCGTTCTAACAGTGGCATGAGTAGTGATGATGGCGTACATAAGGTATGTAGAATGTCATTTTGTGATGGCTTTATCAAGAAATATAACATTAAGGAATTGAAGGATTGCTGTTAAAAGGATTCTTTATAAAATAAAAGTCCGCATAGAAAAGATTCTATCGGGTAATCATTAATAGAAAGGTTGAGGAGACTATTATGCAGAACAAAGGTAAATTTTACATGACAACAGCGATTGCCTATACATCAGGCAAGCCGCACATCGGTAACACTTACGAGATTATTCTTGCAGATGCGATTGCAAGATATAAGAAGGCAGAGGGGTATGATGTTTATTTCCAGACAGGTACTGACGAGCATGGTCAGAAGATTCAGGAGAAGGCAGAAGCAGCAGGTATCACTCCTAAGGAATTTGTAGATTCTGTAGCAGGAGAGGTTAAGAGAATCTGGGATTTGATGAATACCTCTTATGATAATTTTGTTCGTACAACGGACGAAGACCATGAGCAGTGTGTTAAGAAGATTTTCAAGAAGTTATATGATAAGGGTGATATCTATAAGAGCTCATATGAGGGCTTATATTGTACACCTTGTGAGTCCTTCTGGACAGAGTCTCAGTTAGTAGATGGTAAGTGTCCTGACTGTGGCCGTGAGGTTAAGCCGGCAAAGGAAGAGGCATATTTCTTTAAAATGAGCAAGTATGCGGACAAATTAATTGAGCATATTAATACACATCCTGATTTTATTCAGCCTGTATCACGTAAGAATGAGATGATGAATAATTTCCTTTTACCGGGACTTCAGGATTTATGTGTATCAAGAACTTCATTTACATGGGGTATTCCTGTAGATTTTGACCCTAAGCATGTAGTATATGTATGGCTTGATGCATTAACAAACTATATTACAAAGATTGGTTATGACCCGGATGGTTCTAATGAGATGTTTGCTAAGAACTGGCCTGCTGATTTACACTTAATCGGTAAGGATATCGTTCGTTTTCATACCATTTACTGGCCTATTTTCTTAATGGCATTAGACCTTCCGTTGCCTAAGCAGGTATTTGGTCATCCTTGGCTCTTACAGGGTGGAGATAAGATGAGTAAGTCTAAGGGAAATGTTATCTATGCAGATGATATGGCTGATTTATTTGGTGTAGATGCAACTCGTTACTTCGTTCTCCATGAGATGCCATTTGAAAATGATGGTGTGATTACATGGGAGCTTGTAGTAGAGCGTTTCAACTCTGACCTTGCTAATATCTTAGGAAACCTTGTAAACAGAACAGTTTCTATGAGCAACAAGTACTTTGGCGGTGTAGTAAAGAGTACAGGTGTAACAGACAGCTTTGACGAGGATTTGAAGGCTGTTGTTACAGGAACAAGAGCTAAGGTTGAGGAGAAGATGGCTAAGCTTCGTGTAGCTGATGCAATTACAGCAGTATTTGATTTATTCAGACGCTGCAATAAATATATTGATGAGACAATGCCTTGGGTATTGGCAAAGGACGAGGCAAGTCAGGACAGATTGGCAGAGGTTCTCTATAATCTAGTAGAGTCTATCTCTATCGGTGCAAGCCTTCTTCACAGCTTCTTACCGGAGACGGCTGAAAGAATCGTAAAGCAGTTAAATACCTCGCTTCGTGACTTTGATGACTTAGATAAGTTTGGCTTATATGAGAGTGGCAATAAGGTAACAGAGACACCTGAAATCTTATTTGCACGTCTTGATGTAAAGGAGATTATGCCAAAGGTCGAGGCATTGCAGGCAGCACAGAAAGCTGAGTACGAGGCAGAGCAGAGAAGACTTAATGGTGAGCCGGAGGAAGCCAAGGAAGAGGAAGCAGTGATTGATATTGAAGCCAAGGAAGAGATTGAATATGATGACTTTGCTAAGATGCAGTTCCAGGTAGGAGAGATTATTGCCTGTGAGGCAGTACCAAAGTCTAAGAAGCTTCTTTGCAGTCAGGTTAAGATTGGAAGTCAGGTAAAGCAGATTGTGTCCGGTATTAAGGCACACTATACACCTGAAGAGATGGTTGGTAAGAAGGTTATGGTATTGGTAAACCTTAAGCCGGCTAAGCTTGCAGGCGTTGTTTCTGAAGGAATGCTTCTTTGTGCAGAGGATGCAGAGGGTAATCTTGCATTGATGACACCTGAGAAGAAGATGCCTTCAGGTGCTGAGATTTGTTAAGAATAATATGATTTAGGACATAAACGATGCAAAGAGTAAGAGATTACCTAGGGTGGAAAGACCTTTCAAGATACGCAATTTTAGTGCTTGTGTTTAGTATGCTGATTACAGGCTGTGGACGACAAATGAATACGAATGCAGTGGAATATGGCGCGTCACAGGAGGATATGCAGAGTAGTGATTCCTCTGCGGAAGGTCTTTTCTATCACTTTGCAGATGTGAAGGATTTCGTACAGGAGTATGAAGAAGATACTGTCAATGTGGGAATCGATGTGTCGAAGTGGCAGGGAGAGATTGATTGGCAGGCAGTTGCAGACGCAGGCGTAGACTTTGCGTTCATCCGGGTAGGATATCGTGCGGCAAATACGGGAATCATATTTGAGGACCCTTATGCGAAGTACAATCTGCAGCAGGCAGAAGCTGCGGGGATTAAGGTAGGTGCGTATTTCTTTTCTACTGCTGTTAATGTGGAAGAGGCTTTAGAGGAGGCAGCGTGGACCTGCGCCTATATTGCACAGTATAAGATTACTTATCCAGTTGCTTATAATTGCGAGGGCTTTAAAACAGCAGGAAGCCGTAATTACGGACTGTCTAATGATGTTCGGTCAGCCAATGCGATAGCATTCTTAGAGCTAGTGGAATCCCAAGGATATGAGGGAATGTTTTACGCGTCTAAGAGTGAACTTCAGAGTAGCAATTACTGGAATACGAAGAAGATAGATGCTCAGTATGACATATGGGTGTCTCAATATCCGGGCACGCTCCTACAGGAAAATCCAAGAACTTCTTATAATGGTGAATATGCCTGCTGGCAGTTCACATACAAGGGAGTTGTTCCGGGAATTACACGAAGCGTTGACCTGAATATTGCATATTTTACGAAGGATATAATAGCACAGCCTAAGGATTTGACACCCTATGAGTTAGTGGAAGCACCTAAGAGTACGGTGTCTTATGCAGCTATGGATGATATAGTTGTAGCAAAGCGGGATACCGGTTTGAAGACAGAACCTACAGCAAATATTGAAGTGGAAGCGAGTGTCATACTGCGCAAGGATGAGTTGGTGAAGCGGATTGCGGTAGGCAGTAACGGATGGTCGATGGTGGAATATAATCAAGAGATGTTCTATGTATTGACGGCGGATGTGGAAGCTGTCAGTCAGTAGAGTAGAGGTATCGGAAGATATGAATATCATAGCCTATGAAATGAAATATGCCGGGGGAGAAGCGCCATCGGAATTGGCGATGATTCCCTTTGATGAGCAGTATGCTCGAGAATATATGCAGATATATAATGAATGTTTTTTTGAAATGCGCAGGGCATTGGAGGTAAAGCCGTATCATTATTATCAGAGTGAAGAGCAGCTTGCAGAGAGAAAGGATGATATTTATCTGTATATGCAGGATGGTGAAATCATCGGTTCTTTTGTTCTGTGTGATAAGGAGATTGATGATTTAATCGTGAATCCTAAGTATCAGGGACAGGGATATGGAAAGAAGCTTCTCCACACAGCACTTGCCATGATGCAGGAGAAGAAGGTTACTCCAATTATATTGCATGTTGCGGCATGGAATGAAAGAGCACTTCATTTATATGAAACAAATGGATTTGAGTCGACTCTTGCAATTAAGGTAAGGCATGATAAGCCTACCAGATTACAGGAGTTGAAGCAGTGGTTTACAAGGGTGTTTGGCTAATGCCCGTATCGGAAATGAGGAACTATGGGAAAGATAGAAGCAATTTTATTTGATTTGGATGGAACTTTATGGGATTCGGCAGATGGTGTATTAAAGACTTGGAATATGGTCATTGAAAAGCATCCTGAGTGCAAGAGAGGTCAACTGACCCAAGAGGAGCTTGGTAGTTACTTTGGACTGCCGATGAAGGAAATTGCAGCAAGGATGTTTACAGTCTGTACAGCTGATGAGCAACAGCAGTTAATGGAAGAATGCTGTGAGCTTGAGAATAATTATCTGAGCGAGCATGGTGGAATTCTCTTTCCAAAGCTTGAAGAAACACTAGCAGAGCTTAAGAAGGATTACAAGCTGTTTGTTGTTAGTAATTGTCAGAGTGGCTATATTGAAGCATTTATTAAGGCTCATAAGCTGGAAGCATATTTTGATGATACCCAGTGTTGGGGCGATAACATGGTGCCAAAGGGCGAGAACAATAAGTTCATTATGGAGCGTAACAAGATTCAGAATGCAGTCTATGTTGGTGATACAGCAGGAGATGAGGAGTCTGCAAGAGTTGCGGGTATTCCTTTCGTATTCGCGGCATATGGATTTGGAGAGGCGGTGGAGCCTGATTATAGGATAGATGCATTTGAGGAGCTCGCGATACTTATGAAGAATATCAGTGTATTGTAGTTATAATTTGATTAATTATAGATGAGACGAGAGGTCAATTGACAATAATGTCAACTGACCTCTCGTTTTGCAATGAATATAAGAATGTAAGAAATTTTACGCTACTATATTGGGATTTATTCCGACATAAATGTCTATGATAGAGTTTACCGAGATTGCTGAATCGTGCCGAATAATAATGTTATAGTATTTTGTTATCGCTTCATAAGAATTTTCAATTAAATGTTCTCGAAGTTTCTTTTGTGTTTCGCTTAGCATATTAATGGAACCCTCATGTCGGACTTTTATTGCATGAATTAGTTTGAAACACGAAAGAAATGAAAAGTGTTCATTATCCTCAAATTTGGAATCAATAGGAATTAGTATATCTAAAATAATATCTCTTGAATCATTAATATATTCAATAGAAGTAATGATTTTATTTTTGGGGGTAAATCCAATAGTTTCAATATACTTCTCTATGTACGTAATAATTTCCCAGATATTTTCTATTTGTGTAGTGCATCGATAACAAAGAATATTTGGCACGATTAATGATTGGTTTTTTAAAAATTGAATGATAGCGCCTCCTTTCCCTCTGCATATATAAATATACATGTATACTATGCGAGAAGTTGATTATAAGGAGTGAAGAGGCATGATTTTGGAGTGAATAATAAAGACGAGAAGAAAAAAGTTCATTTACTCTATTTTGCGGTTTGTTTACTCGAATTTTATAGTTTTTGTGATAGAAAAATTATAGACTTCAATACAGAGATGAACAACAAGTCATCTTTGCAACAAATAATTCTAGATTCATACAAGCTTTATGATGAATATGATTCGGTTGCAAACGAATCAAATAAAATAAGGAGGTAAAAATAATGTTAGAACTCATTAATAAGGATGTAGCTGAAGAAGCAATGAATTGTACATTAATTGATTTTGATGATTGTGCATTTTGTGATGGTGAACGTAATGATAATGATGGATGTAAATATTGCGATGGTCAGTTTTATGATTTAATTGATTAATTTACAAATGTAAAGTGCTCGCTTAAGAAAGTGAGCACTTTTCTAGAAATGAGGGAATATGAGAAATCTTATTGAAAATAATGATTATAAAGTTTTTATAGAGAATGACAAAAAGTATATCTATATGTCAGATACAGGAAAAATATATGGAACAGATGAGGAGATAGAGAAAGTATTAGAAGATGAAAGCTTGTTTCTAGATGTTACAGAAAAAAGAAAAAAGATTTCACAGAAGAAAATTGAGGAGATGACGGTAGGTTCCATTTCTTTATTAGTAATACAAGGGTGTAATTTGCGCTGTACATATTGTTATGGAGAAGATGGACAATATCAAGATTCTGGAATTATGGATAAAGATACAGCTCTAAAGTCGATTGAGTTTTTTGTAAACCAATCCCCTTTGGAGGACATTAACATTTGTTTCTTTGGTGGAGAACCATTAATGAATTTTTCGGTTATAAGAGAAGTTGTAAACTATTGTCATGAAATCGAAAAAAATGGTAGAAAGAAAATTCGTTTTTCAATGACTACGAATGGAACATTGATTAATGAAGAAATTGAAGAGTTTATTTTAGAAAATAAAATTGCAGTTCAAATTAGTTTGGATGGAGACAAAAAGACTCAGGATAAAAATCGATTTGATGCAAGTCGGTGTGGTACATACGACAGGGTAATTGAGAATACAAAAAGTTTGAGGGAGAAAGGTGCTCTAGGAGTACGAGCAACGTTAACGCCATTCAATATGAACGTTAAAGAGATATATAGACATCTAGATTCTCTTAATTTTAATAAAATCATTATTTCTCCAGCTTTCAATCTTATGGCAGATGAAGATTATGATGTGTTAGCAGAGAAGTATATTGAATGGTATAGAGATTTAGAATCAGAATTAAAAAAGGGAAATTACCAATTTGTAAGAAAGGCAAAATTATTTAAGCAAGAAATACAGCGAATTGATAGAGCTTTGGTCAGAACAATGTCGTGTGGTGTTGGTAAGAATTTAGTAGCTGTTGATATACATGGAAATGTTTTTCCGTGTCAACGTTTTGTTTCTATGAAAGACTACTGTATAGGAAGTATAAATGAAGGGCTTCATGGACAAAGGAGCTTTTTGAAAAGTGTAAATGCTATGGAGAATGATAAGTGTAAGGAGTGTTGGATTAGAAATCTTTGTGTGGCAGGATGTCCGTTCTGTAATGCAGCAGATAATGGAGATATTCATAAGAAGAATGAAATCTGTTGTGAGTACGAAAAGAAAGTTTACGAGGAATTGATTAGAATATACTTAAGGTTAAGTGAAGATGAGAAAAAATTGCTGTTGGATGTAAGAACGATGTAATGAAAAGATATTTTGTTGATTACATTTCAAGATAGGAGTTTTGCGCATGAAAGTAACAATGAATAGTGAATTCACATATTTAAAAATAATACGAAAATTTTGGAAGCATAATTTAATATGTTTTATTTTATTAATAATGTACTCATTTTTAAATATATTATATCCGTATTTTGTGCAGCAACTCATAGATTTAGGTATAGGAAATATGAGTGTACATAACGTATTTTATTTTGCGACAATGATGATTGTTACCATTATGCTTAGTATAATGACGGGCTATATTATGAAAATGAATTATATACGACTGGGACAGAAGATATCTTTATATATTCGAGAAAAAATATTAAGAGGTTTTGATAACTATTCCCTTGGTTTTTTTCAGAAAAATAAGACGGGAGATATAGTTTCTGTACTGGATAATGATGTACGTAATGTACAAACTTTATATGCGTATATCATAAGTGATTTTGCGTCAAATATTTTTATTTTTGTTGGTATTTCATATACTATGTTAAAAATAGATTTGTTTGTTACTTTGCTTATTATTATCCTAATTTGTATATTCTCGGTATTTCACAAAAATATGGGAGCTGGCTTGAAAAAATCGAGTAGCGAATTGAGCTGCGCAAGAGGCGATTTACAATCCTTTGAGCATGAATTTTTCAACAATTATTATGAGATAAAAAATTTAAATGGAATAAGGTATTTTGATAAAAAATTATTAAAATATCAAAAAAAACTTATCGAAATGGAATTAAGAAATGCAAAAATAAAGGCCTTTTCGACACAATATGGATTTATGTTTCAAAATTTATGTTTGGTTATTGCGTTTATTTATGGTGGAGTAAATGTGATGGAGGGGAAGTTAACGGTGGGAACATTGTTTTCAATGATTATGTATATTCAAAAATTATTTTCACCGGTTCGCTCATTATTTGATTTATATATGGAGATAAAGAAGAATCAGGCATCTGTCCAAAGGATAGATACTTTGATAAATCAAAATCAATATTATTGTGATTTTGGGAATGAAGAGTTTCCTGTGAAACACCACGATATAGCAATTGATAATTTGTCTTTTGCTTATGAAGAAAAAAATATTTTTTATAATTTCCGATTTCGTATTGAAAAAGGAGATAAAATTGCTTTGTTAGGTTCAAATGGAAAAGGAAAAACAACCCTAACGAAATTTTTACTTCGTTCTGTAGCTGGTTATCAAGGTGAGATTAGAATTGATACCGTGAATTCTGTAAATATTAGTGACAGGTGTTATAGAAAGCATGTAGTCGGTTTGTCACAAAAAGTAGTAATATTTTCAGGAACAATATATGAAAACGTTACTTTGTATGATTACAGCGTAAAGAAGGAGGATGTAAAGAAGGCATTAGAAAAAGTAGGTTTTTACAATGAGATTGAGAGACTTCCTTTGGGAATTGATACCTTACTAGGTGGAAATGGTATTAATTTATCTGGAGGTCAAGAACAAAAGATTCATCTCGCAAGATTATATGTGTTAAATCCGGATGTCATTATTTTAGATGAACCAACATCTGCTATAGATGATAAATCAGAATCGATAATATATGATAATCTTTTTTTGCATTTTAGTGATAAAACCATCTTGGTAATTTCACATAAGAAGGAAGTTTTGAAATATTGTAATAAAATAATTGATTTGGATCAATTGGATTATGGCTGCAAGCAAGTTGTTTAATCTTGTAAAAGGTGGAAAGAAGATTTATTAGAGGAATAGTGATGAATTTCGGTAATGATGGAATACAAGTTTATCTAGCTGGGGAAGTACATGGAGTGATTCAAAACGCAGAAATTAAATTTCAAATATTTGAATATCTATTATCCAATTATGGTGTCAAAAAACTTCTTGTTGAAATGGGATATTATGATAGCCTGGCTATAAGTGCATATCTAGAAAACGGAAAAGAAGATATATTAAAAAGTGTTTTAGGGAAATATTCGACCAATTATTTGAATACAGAAGAGGAATACAACTTTTGGAGAAGAATGTACAAATTAAATAACAAATTGCAAGAGGAACAAAAAATAAAGGTTGTTGGAGTAGATTGCAATGGACAAATTGATGTGTTGTATAGATATATATTATACTTGCTTGAATCTCAGAAAGAATCATTAATTCTTTCTGAGAAAGTTATGGAATATAAGAATACTTTAAAGAGTGGAAGAATAAGAGAAGCAGAGGTTCTTTCAAGCGAATTAGATTGTTTGTTACATAATTTTATATATTCTGCATCCCAGGACGAGATTGTCTTAAAAAAATTATTTAAACAAATGTTAGCATATGGTAAGAGAATAATGTATCCAGAAAAGAAAAGGGAACTGAGAGAGGAATTTATTTATAATAGCATAAAGGAGGAGTTGGAAAAAGGCGAAATTATGTTTGGACAATTTGGATATAGTCATGTCATAAGTATTTATGCAAATATCTTATCTGCTGCAGATAGAGTTGTGCAAGACATAGATTCGGCATGTAGAAAATTAGTCTATGTATATAAGAATTGCAAGTATTTTATTGTTCGTGATGGGGACAAACAATATATTGATTTAAATTCAAAAATAAGTCTATTTAATCGTGACGAATCTTGCATTGAGAAAAAAAATGATAAATGGGGAATTGTAGAAGAAGCAGGTATATATTACATACTAATTGATAATATTAATCACATCTTTATATAAATAAGATTGAGGAAAGAAAAGGTGACAATGAATGGAAAAGATACTGCAGGTAAAAGAACTTGAAAAAAGTTATGGAAATAGCAAGGATAATAAAACTCTTGCGGTTAATAATGTCAGTTTTGAACTTCAAAGAGGTGAGTTTGTAGGGATTATGGGAGCTTCAGGTTCTGGAAAAACTACCCTTTTAAATTGCATTTCAACTATTGATGATGTTAGTGGTGGACATATTTATCTTAATGGAAAAGATACGACAGCAATTAAGGAAAAGCAGTTATCGGAATTTCGGAGAAAAAATCTTGGGTTTATATTTCAAGATTACAATCTGTTAGATACCTTGTCTTTGTATGAAAACATTGCATTGGCACTTTCGATTAATAATGTGGAAGCTTCGATTGTAAGTGAGAGAGTTGAACAAATCGCTAAGAGATTAGGAATAGACCAGATATTAGATCGATATCCATATCAAGTATCTGGAGGACAGAAGCAAAGATGCGCGTGTGCAAGGGCAATTGTTCATGAACCACAACTTATATTAGCAGATGAGCCAACAGGAGCATTAGATAGTTATTCTGCAAGAATATTGTTAGAAACAATAAGGCTTATTAATGAGGAGTTTAAGACTACAATCTTAATGGTTACACATGATGCTGTAGCAGCTAGTTACGCAGATCGTATCATTTTCTTAAAAGACGGTAGTATATATAACGAACTATCTAAAGAAAGTAGTACAAGAAATGCTTTCTTTAATAGGATTATGGATGTAATGATTGAGATAGGAGGCGGTTTGTCTAATGAATAAAAATATGGTATTACGTAGTGTTAGAAAATCAATAAAGGATTATTTGATTTACATGCTTACGCTAATTCTATGTGTTTCACTTTTTTATGCCTTTCTATCTATATCAAGTAAATATTACAAACCTATGGTGGGGGAACAATATGATATCACTATTTTAAGTGATGGAATGAAGATGATTATATGTGTCATAACATGTTTGATTGTTTTTTTAGTTAAGTATGTTAATGAATATATGTTACGTAGAAAAAAAAGAGAATATGCGATTTTGGCTGTGATAGGAATGGAACGAAGAGTAATCGCACAGAGTTTTTTTTCGGAAACCTTGATAATGGGAGTGTTTTCTATTATTGTGGGAATATTTGCAGGTTCATTTATTTCACAGATGATATCTGCCATGCTTTTAAAAGTTTATCGTGGAAAATACCAATTTGAATTGATGTTTTATCCGGACACAATATGGTTGACTGTTTTGTTTTTTGTAATATGCTTTTGTATTGTAGGATTAATGAATTACAGAACCTTGTGCAAAATTCGAATTATAGAGATGCTAAAAGGAGAAAAAGAGAATGAAAATAGTGAACAGTTAGGTAAAGGCATACGTATAATTACATATTTGTTTTATGCATTCACTATTATCATTGTGAAAAATGCAATTACTGATTTATATTATTATGATGTACGGTATTCTTTGCTAGTAAAAGCAGTTTTTATAGGTAATCTATTGTTTCCATGTTTAACGATTATTATAGGATTGATAAGGAAAATAAGACAGGGTAAAAATGATCACCTTTTACTTATGATTTTTGTAATAAATATTCTATGTACAATTATATTTATAGCATGGATGCCTATCATACAAAATAAATATAATTTTGGATTTGGGAGCGATGCAACCATACCTCATATATTATTTTTGGTGGTAAATGTAGTTTATGTGATTTTCTTAATCTTCCATATGCTTGCACACCAATTGGTCAGAATAAGAGGGGGAAGAAAAAAAATAACGTTACATAAAGATAATTTATTTCTTTTAGGGCAGATAAGTTCTAAGCTAGGAACTAATACAAGGGCAATGAGTTTGATTAGCATAACAATGCTTCTTGCTGTTATTATGTTTATAATGTTGCCTTTGCTTGATGGATGGATGTTTGGTTATCTAGATACAAAAACAACATATGCAATTCAAATGTATTCAAGATACAATAAAACATATAGTCTAGAGGAAGTGAAAGATATCAATTATACATATATAGAAGAGTTATTGGAATCTTATAATCTTGATATTGAATGGAGTGTTTTGGTAGAATCATATCTACTTGAAGAAGAGCAGTTTTTTGAACGACAGCGACAGGATTTTCCAGTGTTAGCAATTTCCTTATCAGACTATAATGCATTAAGATATAGAAATGATTTATCTGGTGTAGTTCTTGAAAATGACGAATTTTTAATGCAATGGCAATCTTTAGTAACAGAAAAAGAAATAGAAGAGCATATGGTGAATAATCAATTTATTCGAGCAGATGAGAAGACGTTGCATTTAGCTTCTACGGATATTGAGAACAGTGACATTGGAGAAAGTATCTATAATAATTATACGGATGTAGTGTATGTATTACCTGATGAGGTCTGTGAAGATTTGATTGCAGTAAATTATAATTATTATATTGATACGAAGATACCGGTTGCATATCAGTTCGCCCTGAGGCTAGAAGATGAGTTTCACAAGCAATATGGTAATCAAGAAGATGGTGTACAGAACTATATCAGAATTGCTACTTTGCAGGAGAATTCTGTATATAGAGATAGTTTTATTTTGCGAGCGAGCTTGACGTACTCTGCAATAGTTTTGTTGGTTATATGTTTTACCATATTAGCTCTGCAACAATTGTATGATGCTTCAAATTATAAAGCAAGATTTGATATTTTATATAGGTTAGGTGTGGACCGAAAACAAATAAGTACGCTGATTTTTAAACAAATATTTTTTTGGTTTGGGGTGCCTGTACTCATTGCTACTTTGTTTTCATTAGTATTTGGGGGATACTTTTTTTCTCTTTTTTCAATGCAGATTGATGCATATGTAGGGGGAGAACAGCTATTAATTCAAATATCAAAAATAATGATTATATTGGTTATGTTATTGTTGGTATATTTTGAAATAACCAAGTATTTGTTCAAAAGGACAATATCGCCATTAGGTAATTGTAGGATCAAGTAAAAGCGATATATCTAATATAAATTGATTGTCGGAGATGCTGATATTTGTGTTACCGTTGTATTTCTGTACAGTTTTCATGATATTAGCCAATCCAAAACCATGTAAACTTTTATTTTTCTTTGATGTAACAATATGCCCTTTTTCTTTATAGATAGATTCAAATATTGGATTTGATATATTTAAGAAAAAGTAACCTTGACGAAAATCAGAAACAATATGAATGTATTGGTTTTCGTTTGTGTTTGATTTACAGCAGGCTTCGATAGCGTTATCTATAGCGTTTGCCAAAATGGTACACAAGTCAATATTGCGAATTCCATTTGTGGGAACATATCCTTTGAAGTGAATATATATGTTCTTGGATTCGCTGTATTGGCTTTTATCATCTAATAAAGCGTCTATAATAACACTGCCTGTATCATATTTAGGTTTGGAACCAGATGAAAGGTCAACGATATCGTTTATGTATTCTAATGCTTGAGATATATCATTTGCTTCCAATATACTTTCTAGACATAGTATATGATTTTGAAAATCATGGCGAAAGCTACGAAATTCATCATAGATTGTGTTTATTTTTTCGTAATAATTGACTTGGTTCTCAATTTGTTTTGATAACAAATCAGACAACTCAGTTTTTTCTTGCTCTGAAATAGCAATTCTGATAATGCTAGTAATGACAGCGAATAGGATAAAGAGCAGTAAAATTGCACAAATTCGTATAATATTAGTTGTTTTAGCATTGTTATAGGAATAAGTAACCATATCTATTAGAAGAGATATCAACATAATAGTAATATTAATTAGTATGAATACATATGATTTTA
This sequence comes from Lachnospiraceae bacterium, assembly GCA_015056925.1. Classification (GTDB taxonomy): domain Bacteria; phylum Bacillota; class Clostridia; order Lachnospirales; family Lachnospiraceae; genus COE1. The sequence continues at coordinate 33,130 of SVFJ01000017.1, forward strand.
TCTTGCTGATATACTTGGCAAATGCACTTTCCAAATGATGTGATTTAATAGTATATATGCATACAAACAAAATGATGCCCAGTAATATTTTGGAAAGCAAATAAAAACCATTTGATATATTGTCTATAGATAAAAAAAGTGCGGTGATAGCACTAAATAGTGGTTCTATAAATAAGGATAAACTTGATAGCAATGTTAGTTTAAGACTGATATGACGAAAGATGAGAAAGAAAATCCATATTTTCGAACTGAAGTAGATAATCCCAATTATATTGTAGACCGGTGAACCATCTAAACATCGATAGGCATCAGAAGTGGTATAGGAAGTAAGGATTGCTTGACTTAGTAATAGTAAATAAGCAATCCAATTACGTTTGGGGAATTGAAAATTAAATGCAATTTGCAAAAAATGCATTGTACAGGATAAATAGAAAAAAACTGTTATTGCATAAATGAAATAAAAAAGCATTGCAAATACCTCATGAAAAATTGTGACTTTTTATATGTGCTAAAAAGGCATTTTTAAAGCCTGTCAGCTTTGTTTTGCTGATAAGAGCTTTTTCATTATTTGTGAATGTAATATCGTTATTAGTATGAGAAACGATATGATTGAAATTTACTAAATAAGAACGATGACAACGGTAAAAAGTATCCAGAGTAAGGGTTGCTGCTAATTCTGCCAAAGTTTTTTTATAGAGAAGGTTGTCATCAACGGTGCGAATGTAGCAATACTTATCACTGGCCTCAATATAAATAATATCCTTTTGATTAATCTTTTTTGTATTATCATCAATCTTGAGCATAATGTAGTTGCTAGTATCTTGACTTTTTAGATAACTATCCATAGCATCGGTTAATTTTGCCATATTAATAGGTTTCATTAAGAAACGAAACGTATTTACTTCAAATACATCAAACACAATATTAGGATAGCTTGTTAAAAAGATAATCGTGGTCTGATTATTCTTTTGTCTTAATTTTCTTGCAGTATCCAGACCATTAAGAGTATTCATCTGATAATCCATGAAAATCACATCATATTCTTTATTAGAAGCAAGCAGGTCTTTACCGTTCGTATATTCATAGTAAATAATATCAAGCGCTCTGAGTTTGGCATATTGGTCCATATATTTTTTGAATTCAATGTGAAATCGCATTTCATCATCGCATATCGCTATTTTCATATGTGTTCAGCACTATTTAGGTATAGTGTTTTATCTCCTTACTAATTTTTACTGTTTACTCTCAATATAATCCCATTTACTCCACAATTATAGATTCAAGACACCCAAAGTATTAATATATCCATATAAGGTTTACGGAAGAGAAAAGGAGGGTACATGATATGGATTTATGGGGTTGGTTATTTGGATAATCATAAATGGAAAAATATAAATCATGAATATTTTTAATCTAGCACATCAATTGGGAAAAATCAATCGTTTTAAAGGATGTTTATGTGTTAGAGAATAAAGATTTGCAAAAAGAAAATACGAGCACAAAAAAGATAAACTAATCCGTGAGAATATTCTCTCACGGATTAGTTTATGGCGCTTTTTCTAATGTAAAGATAAATTCAGTTCCTTCACCCTCTGTGCTGACAACATCAATATTCTCATTGTGAGAGTGAATGATTTCCTTGGCAATGGAAAGACCAAGACCTGTTCCTTTCTTATCCTTTCCTCTGGATAAATCGGTCTTATAGAAGCGGTTCCATATCAGCTTAAGGCTTTCTTTAGGGATACCGATTCCGTGGTCTTTTACAGAGACTAAGAGCTTATTGGAACGTTCAATGGTCTCAATCTTGATAGAGGAGTTCTTGTGACTGAATTTAATCGCATTGTCTACAAGGTTATAAAGAACTTGCTGAATCTTAACCATATCAGCATTTACGTTCATAAATTCTCCGGTCAATACCAATTCAATCGTAATCAGCTTATTGCGACAGGTTCCTTCAAAGGAAGCTGCAGTATTCTTAATAACCTGATTAATATCGAATACTGTTTTGTCCAGTATCATACCTTTGGTGTTCAGATTATTAAGCGTTAATAGTGAGTTTGTAAGCTTTGTCAGACGGTCCGTCTCATTTAATACGACACCCATGTATTTCTCATGAAGCTCCGGTGGAATCGTTCCGTCCAGCATAGCCTCTAAGTAGCCTCGCATGGAGGTAAGAGGAGAACGGAAATCATGAGAAATATTGGCAACCAGACGCTTCTGATTGTCTTCACTCTTAGCAACCTCACTTGCCATGTATGCAAGGGAGGCAGCAAGATAGCCTATCTCATCTTCACTGTCTACCTGAAATTCGTAGTGAAAATTACCTACGGCATACTGCTCGGTTGCATGTGTAATCTTACGAAGCGGAATATATACAATGCTTGTAAAGAATAACAAAATAATCAGTGACAGTAGGAATAAAATTACTAATGTTAAATACGAAATATTAAGTAATGAGTCACATGACTTTTGCAAATCTGCCATAGAGCCGTGAATGATTACATAGCCTTGTACCTTGTACTGTGAAGTAATCGGTGCAAAAGCAGATATGGTATCCTCCTCAAACATTCCAAAGAAATCACCTACGGTATAGTAGGAACTGCCTGTAATGGTAGGTGTAAAGTTCGGTATGGTGGTAGGGTTCTCGATATCCAATGGTGAACGGGAATCAACAACCACAAGTCCGGAGGGGTTTACAATCCATACAGGAGCATTCAGGAAGGTATCAATTGCCTCTACCTGACGCCATACAGATTCCAAGGTAACCTCACTGTTATAAAGGTCCGCAGCGTAGGTGTTGGAGATTAAGACAGCCTCTTTATAGAGGGCATTGGCACGTTCACGTTTAAGATGCTCTAAGGTCATGCTGGAAGTAAAGGATGCTACCACGATAAAGCCGAATAATCCGAAAATAATATAGGCAAGTACAAACTTTAAATATAGTGTACGTTTCATCGCATCTGTGTCCTTTCTATGCTTTTACCTCGAACTTGTAACCGATGCCCCAAATCGTTGCAATTCTCCAAGTGTCATGGTCTTTTATCTTTTCACGTAATCTCTTGATATGCACGTCAACAGTTCTGGTATCGCCGATATATTCGTAGCCCCATAGCTGGTCAAGAAGCTGCTCTCTGGTAAATACATGGTTAGGAGAGGAAGCAAGGAAATATAAAAGCTCCAGCTCCTTTGGCGGCATATCCACATTCTTACCATTATATAAAACGGAGTAGTTTGTTAAGTTAATTGTCAGATTCGGATAGCTTACCTGCTTGGCAGCCGGTGCCTGTGCGGCAGGTGCAGCCACCTTATAACGACGTAAAACAGCTTTCACTCTTGCAACCAGTTCCTTGGTGTCGAAAGGCTTTTCTATATAATCGTCAGCACCAAGCTCTAAGCCAAGTACCTTATCAAAGACCTCGCCTTTTGCAGACAAGATAATAACCGGTATCTGCGTCTTCTGACGTACTTCACGGCATACCTGATAGCCATCAATACCCGGAAGCATCAGGTCTAATAAAATCAAATCCGGCATAAAGGCATCAACAGCCTGTAATGCTGACTCACCGTCATATACAATCTTGGTTTCAAAGCATTCCTTTGTAAGATACAGGGAAATAAGCTCTGCAATATTTTCGTCATCATCAACAATCAGTATTTTCTGTTTATTAACCATCTAAGTGAGCCTCCTTATTTAAATTCTGCTATGGTTACGCCGGCATCTCCTTCGCCAAACTCTCCAAGATGGAAGGATTTGACATAGGATACCTGCTTAAGATGTCTTTGGACTGCACTTCTTAATGCACCGGTTCCCTTTCCATGTACGATGCGGACACTTGGAATATGGGACAGGTAAGCATCGTCAAGGTATTTGTCTAACATAGACAAAGCTTCATCCACTGTCTTTCCTAGGAGATTAATCTCTGTAGAAATGCTGGCTGTCTTCGACATACCGATGCGTGAGCTATGGCTGGATTGTTTCTTAAATCCGGTGGCAGCAGGCATAGCATCCTCGTTTACCAGAACCAAATCCTTAATGTTTACCTTGGAACGAATAATACCGCACTGAACAAATAAATCGCCCTTGGCATCAGGTTTGGAGGAAACAGTTCCTTTTAAGCCCATAGAAACAACCTTTACCATATCTCCCGGTTTAATCTGTGTTGGCTTTAATATTTTATGTGTCGGCTTCGCTTCTGCGGAAGCGAGCTTACTGTTCTTCTCATTGATTTTATCTCTGACTTTAGTTCTTGCCTTCTCCATATCTTTAATGGAACTTCCGGAACTTACCTTCTGGAAGTTACGGATGGTTTCATCGGCAACATCCTTGGCATCCTGTAAAATCTTTCTTGCTTCTTCATTGGCATCTCGAAGGATTCTGTCCTTCTGGGAATCCAGACGTTCCTGCTTTTGAGCCAGCTTATCCTTTAAGGCTGCAATTTCAGCTTTATAGCTTGCAATCTCTGCACGCTCAGCCTCAATTGTGCGACGGTTTGCTTCCAAGTCGGCAAGCAAATCCTCAAAGCTTTCGTCTTCTTCTGTCAAATGTTCCTTAGCCGATTCGATAATCTCATCAGAAAGACCAAGTTTGGATGAAATAGCAAAGGCATTACTCTTACCGGGAATACCAATCAAAAGGCGATAGGTTGGGCGAAGAGTCTCTACGTCAAATTCACAGCAGGCATTCTCTACATATGAGGTAGTAAGGGCAAAGACCTTAAGCTCGCTGTAATGCGTGGTTGCCATGGTACGGATGCCTCTGTCATGCAGATGCTTTAGGATGGCGATAGCCAAAGCAGCACCCTCTGTCGGGTCAGTACCTGCGCCAAGCTCATCAAAGAGACAAAGAGAATTCTCGTCTGCATGAGCAAGGATGGATACAATATTTGTCATATGAGAAGAGAAGGTAGAGAGACTTTGCTCAATACTCTGCTCGTCACCAATATCCGCATATACCTCAGTAAAGAGGGAAAGCTCGGAGCGGTCAAGCGCAGGAATGTGAAGACCTGCCTGACCCATCAGTGTAAAAAGTCCGACAGTCTTTAAAGAAACAGTCTTACCACCTGTATTTGGACCGGTCACAATTAATAAATCAAAATCGCGACCAAGGGTAATATCAATCGGAACGACCTTTTTCTTATCTAACAGAGGATGGCGTCCTTTGCGTATATGAATGACATGCTCATTATTAAAGAGTGGTCTGGATGCATTCATATCAATGGCAAGTCCTGCCTTGGCAAAGATAAAGTCAAGCTCTGTCAAAGTCTTATAGTTGGTCATAAGCTCCTCTGTGTGCTCCGCTGCCTGAGCACTCAAGGTTGCCATGATTACTTCTATTTCTTCCTGCTCCTGTAAGGATAATTCCTTGAGCTGGTTATTGAGATTCACAATTGCCGCAGGCTCGATAAAAAGAGTAGAGCCTGTAGAGGACTGGTCATGAATCATACCGGGTACATTGGACTTGTGCTCTGCCTTAACAGGAATACAGTAACGATTATTTCTCATGGTGATGACAGCATCCTGTAAATAGCTACGATAGCTGTTTACCATGCTGGTCAGCTGGGAATGTATCTTGTCATTTGTAATTTGCATACTTCTGCGGATATGCTTTAATGTAGGGCTTGCATCATCTGCAATCTCTTCTTCCGAAATGATACATCTTGTAATCTCATTCTGAAGAGGTGTAAGAGGTGCAAGTACTTCAAAAAGAGGCTGAAGACTATCTACGATTTCATCGTCGTTCTCCTTACGGGCAAATGCCTTTGCCTGTCCGGCACATGAGAGTGAAGCTGCAATTTTTAACAACTCAGAAACGGACAAAGTGCTACCGATTTCTAAGGATTTGATACTAAAGCTAATGTCTTTGTTACCGCTAAAGTGGATACGTCCGCCCTTTATCAGGCGTGTAAATGCATCAGCAGTCTGTAGCTGTGCGGTTTCTATGGTCTCTAAATCAGAGTAAGGCGTTAGTTTCTTACAAAGCTCCTTTCCCGGAGCAGAGCTTGCCTTCTCTGTCAGCATATCTATTATTTTATGAAATTCCAGTATTCGTAATGCTTTTTCGTTCATAGGATACCTCTCTTAAATAGTTGCAATACACCATTCCAGTATAGCATAACGAATAAGAAAACACTATAACTTCCTTTACTTTAAAATTCCTATCGGATATACTAGAAAAAGTAGTAAACGGAGGGATTGTATGTTAGAGAATCAGGATGAGAGAGACGTTGGTCAGACACAAGAGTTTGACTTTTTACAGGAAAAGATAAAGGAACGACCGATTAATAAGAAAAAGCTGTTGCAGAGAACGGTAATTACGGCTTCATTGGCTCTTCTTTTTGGATTGGTTGCATGTATTACCTTTTTGTTTTTGGAGCCTGTGCTGAATAACTGGATTTATCCGGAGGAAGAGGCTGAGATTGTGACTTTTCCGCAGGAAGAGAATGAGATGCTTCCGGAGGATATGCTGACAGAGGATGATGTGGTAACACAGCCTTTGCCGGGAGCACAGCAGTCACCGGGTAGGGTACAGGATAACAGATATGAGAATGAACAGCCTGCGCAGGAGGGAAGTCCTGACTATGTGAATATGGAGCAGGAAGCAGTTCAGGGGGAGCAGGTAAAGAAGGAAGAGGATTCACTGACGGAAAAATATCAGACCCTATATGAGGAGATGTATGCGATTTATAAGGATGTTTCTGATAGCATGGTTACGATTACGGCTGTAAAGTCGGATGTGAATTGGTTCAATAATACCTATCAGCAGGAGGATACAGAGGCAGGCGTCATTATTGCGAATAATAATCGTGAGCTTTTAATTCTTGCAAGAAGAACGAATTTGAAGGATGCAGAGACGATTATGGTCACTTTCTGTAATGGGGAGAGCCTGCAGGGAAGCATTAAGAAATATGATGTGAATACCAATCTTGCGGTGGTGGCAGTAGAGCTTAAGGAGATATCTAAGAGTACGATGGACAGAGTGCAGGTGGCAAACCTTGGAAGCTCAAGCATCATTACACAGATTACAACGCCGGTGATTGCGATTGGTAACATTTATGGTTATAATGATTCGGTTGGTTACGGTATTATTACTTCGGTGGGGAATATCATTACATTGGCGGATAACCAGTATAAGCTTTTGACTACTGATATTTACGGAAGCCAGAATCCGAGCGGAATTCTTGTGAATTTCAAGGGACAGGTGGTTGGAATTATTACGAATTCCTATAATCATTCGGATACGAAGAATCTGTTATCAGCAGTGGGTATTACAGAGCTTAAAGGTATGATTGAAAAGCTGTCTAACGGTTATGATGTACCGTATCTTGGAATCTACGCACAGGATGTCAGCACGAAGGCGAGATTGGAGATGGGGGTTCCGATAGGCGCATATATTTATGATATTGATTTGGACTCTCCTGCTATGGTGAAGGGTATTCAGAAGGGTGATATTATTACAATGGTTGGAGAACATGAGATTCGAAGTGCAGCAGGCTATATGAATGCATTGAGAAGTTTTGGCGCAGGTGATGAGGTAAAGATTGTTGTCATGCGTGCCAGCCAGGATGAATATGAGCAGATGACATTTGAAATTGAGATAGAAAGCAGAAATTAGAAAGGCAAGGTTTTTTTGATGAAGTATATTAAGGATTACAGAGACGGAGACAGGGTATTTGATATTTATTTTTGCAAGCATAAGAGTTCAGCGGTGACAAAGAATGGTAAGGCTTACGACAATGTGATTTTGCAGGATAAGACAGGTACGATAGATGCCAAGATATGGGACCCGAATAATGCAGGAATCGCTGAGTTTGATGCGATGGACTATATCGAGGTATATGGTGAGGTTACCAGTTTTAACGGAGCATTACAGGTAAATGTGAAGCGTGTGCGTCTCTGTCAGGAGGGAGAGTATGACCAGGCAGAGTATTTACCAATCAGTAAGAAGAATATTGATGAGATGTTCTCACAGCTTGTGGGAATTATCAACAGCCTAGAGAATACATATTTGAAGCAGCTTCTCACGAATATGTTTGTAAAGGATGAGACTTTTGCAAAGGCATTTAAGAAGTCTTCTGCGGCAAAGAGTGTACATCATGGATTTATTGGTGGATTGTTAGAGCATACTCTTAGCGTAACAAAGCTGTGTGATTATTATTGCTCTACTTATCCGATTTTGAAGAGAGATTTACTGCTGACAGCGGCTATTTGCCATGATATTGGTAAGGTGTATGAATTAAGCCCGTTCCCGGAGAATGATTACACAGATGACGGTCAGTTCCTTGGACATATTGTAATGGGTGCTGAGATGGTTGGAGACAGAGCAAGAGAGATTGAGGGATTCCCTAAGATGCTTTTGATGGAGTTAAAGCATTGTATCCTTGCACATCACGGAGAGCTGGAGTTTGGTTCACCAAAGAAGCCTGCGATTGTGGAAGCAGTTGCTTTGAACTATGCAGATGATACAGATGCAAAGATGCAGACCTTTACAGAGCTTCTTGATGCTACTGAGGAGAAGGGCTGGCTTGGCTTTAACAGATTATTTGAATCAAATTTAAGAAGAACAAGTTTGGATTAAAACATTTTTTCATGTTGGAGGATTTCATGGAATATACCAAGAATGCGGTTGTGACAGTGACAATTGAAGATGTGGGTACGGATGGCGAAGGTATCGGTAAGATTGACGGTTATACGCTTTTTATTAAGGATGCCATGATTGGCGATGTGGTAGAAGCGAAGATTATGAAAGCGAAGAAGAACTATGCTTATGCCAGATTGGAGAAGATATTACAGCCTTCAGAGAAGAGAGTAGAGCCTCTTTGTGTTTACCACAGACAATGCGGAGGCTGTCAGATACAGGCGATGTCCTATGAGGCACAGCTTGCCTTTAAGCAGAATAAGGTAAAGAATCATCTGGTTCGCATCGGAGGCTTTGCAGAAGAGTTTATTGATGGTCTTATGGAGCCGATTGTGGGGATGGAACACCCATGGAATTATCGTAATAAGGCACAGTTTCCGGTTGGTATGGATAGGGAAGGGAATTTGATTACAGGCTTTTATGCAGGAAGAACCCACTCTATTATTGCGAATACGGATTGTGCGCTTGGTGTAAAGGAGAATCAGCAGATACTGGAAGTGATTCTTGAATATATGAAGCAGAATCAGGTGTCGGCATATAATGAGACAACAGGTAAGGGCTTGGTGCGTCATATTCTCATTCGTAAAGGCTTTACCTCCGGCGAGATTATGGTATGTGTAATCATCAATGGAAAGCGCCTTAATAATGAGGATGCATTGGTAGAGGCACTTTCTAAGGTTGGAGGAATGAAGAGCATTTCCTTGAACTTTAATACACAGAATACCAATGTTATTATGGGAAGAGAAGGCAGACTTCTCTGGGGAGAGAGCACGATTCGTGATGTGATTCATCCAAGAACCTTAGAGGAGATTAATAGCGGAAAGGATGCCATTGATAAGGACAGAGAGGGTATTACCTTTGCTATTTCACCATTGTCCTTCTATCAGGTGAATCCCGTGCAGACCGAGAAGTTATATAGCCTTGCTTTAGAGTATGCACAGCTTACAGGTAAGGAAACAGTGTGGGATTTATACTGTGGTATTGGAACGATTAGCCTTTTCATGGCACAGAGAGCAAAGCAGGTTTACGGCGTGGAGATTGTAGAGCAGGCGATTCTGGATGCAAGAGAGAATGCGAAGCGAAATGGTATCATCAATGCGGAGTTCTTTGTTGGTAAGGCAGAAGAGGTGTTACCTGAGTTCTATGAGAAGACTATGGCAGCAGGACAGAGCGACCATGCAATGCTTCACCCTGACGTTATCTGCGTAGACCCACCTCGTAAGGGCTGTGACGAAGCATGTCTTGATACGATGGTGAAGATGGCACCAAAGCGCATTGTGTATGTGAGCTGTGACAGTGCAACCTTGGCCAGAGATTTAAAATATCTATGCGAGCATGGCTATGAGCTTAAGAAAGTGCGTCCTGTGGACCAGTTTGCACATAGTGTGCATTGTGAGTGTGTAAGCTACCTTGAGAAGAAGAGACCGATTGCATACCGTGAGGAAGAAGTTGCGGATTGCGGTTGTATTTATGGATAGATTCGCTAATTAGACAACAAAAGAGAAGACATCAGTGGGAGAGCAAAATGATTTACAAATGTCCGAACTGTGCAGATGCACTATATTATGAACCGGAAGAGAATTGTCTTGTATGTCGTAGCTGTGACAGCAGATTTCAGCCGGAGGAGCTTGATGAGGGGAAGTACCCTAAGATGCGAATGGATTTCCATATTTATTCCTGTACCGCTTGTGGTGCAGAGATTATGGTTACGCCTACGGAAACAGCGACTTATTGTGTGTATTGCGGTCAGCCTGTTATTGTATTTGATAGAGTTTCTTCGGAGCTGAAGCCGGATTATATCGTGCCTTTTAAGGTGACGAAGAAGCAGGCAGAGTATAATATAAGGCAGAAGATTCAGAAGAATACCATCGTGCCAAAGGAATTTAAGGATTTTAAGGTGGATACCCTAAGAGGGATTTACATACCGTATTGGCTTTATGATATTGATTATTATGATACACAGTACTATGGTGTAGATAAGAAAATCTTAAAGGGTGGAACCTATAAGCCGATGGGATATTTTAGAGAGGCAAGAATGCTTTTAAAGAATTTTCCTTATATGGCCTCACGCTCTTTAAGCGCTGAGGAATTGCAGGCTCTTGGAAAGTTTAATTTTTTGGAAATGGTTCCTTTTGATTCGGGATATTTATCAGGTTTTTATGCAGATAGATATGATGTTGATTATATGCAAGACTCAAAAATAGTTGCTCAGCAGGCAAAAGAAGTTTTTGATGGAAAAATGTGGAGTGATTTGATTAAAAGGTATGCAGGGGCTACACTTTTGTACAGTAATCCGACGCCGATGGTGTATCAGGTGAGTTACGCTATGTTGCCCGTGTGGTGTATGACTTGTCGATATAAGGGACATCCATATACTTTATTTGTAAATGGACAAACGGGTGTGGTAGCAGGTAATTTACCGATTGAAAAATCTAAGGCATGGTTTGTGTTTATGAAGTATGCATTTTTGTTTTTGCCGGCAATAGTGCTTTTTACATTGGCGTTTATGCTAGATAAGGCGGAGAATATTTTGGATAGGATTTTACATATAGGGATGTCCGGTCTAATGGTGATGGTGGTTAATGTTGCTTTGTCTATAGGATTGAGTAGCTGGAGTCTTATTAAGAATAGATTAAGCTTTACACGTTCGGTACGGGTGCAAACGTATGTAAGAAAGAGACAAGAGGTATAATATGATAACAGAAATTATTTTGTGTATCGCATTTAGTTTGGCCATGCTTTCCATTGCTTTTGCGTTTGCAATGCATAATCTGGCAAAGAAACATAGGCTTGGAGATGTCTCATATGTGGAATATTCCCGATATAAGACTGAAGTAATAGAGGAATATGAGTGTAGTAAAAAGTCAATGGAGCAGTTGTTGAAGAATATTGGATAAGCAAGGTATGCATTGGAAAAAGGAGTGTTATAAAAATCCTTTTGATTTGAATAAGAAATTGAATAATTGGAGTAATTAGGTAAACCTCGGTAGAGATGAAAATCTTACCGAGGTTTACTTTTATTATGTAACAATCAATTCTATTATTCCAATTCCAGATGAGTTTTTGTCCAAGTGTTGTGTGGCAAACCACCTTTATTTACAATACTGTTCATCAAAATAATAAACACAATTGGGAAATAAATGATACAAGCCAAAGTCAACACGGTTCGGTCAAAGTTAGTAGCACTGGCTGTGACGTAGGCACTAGAAGTGCTTACAATTAAAATAATTGATATAAGTACCATCATAGGCTCTGCTAAGTACAAAATAATATTGCGATAGATTAGGCTCTTGGTAGTCACCTTTTCCTGACATTCATTATCATTAACGATTCTGACTTTTACAAGTGCATTTCCAATGGTTTGCTTTTTCCAATGCTTTGGAAGTACGACGAAATAAAGTGCGAAAAGCAGCCATTTTAATAATTCTACCTGTAATAAATCTGAGTAAATAAATTTTGTAAAATAATTTGCTGTCACATAGTTTACACCGAGATTAATCAAATTACATACAATCCAATCAACAGAGAATGCAGAAAATGCTCGTATGATTTCTAACTTTTGACCTCTCTTAGCAGCAATTTCATCCATTTCCTCAACTGACGGTAAGAAACGCATAAGGATTGGTGCACACCAGAATCCAATCATGCACCCTAAGGTATTGTTCATCAGATCATCAATATCTGGACAACGGAAGGCATAAGGATAAATTCCCCATACACCGGAAAGCTGTGTCATTTCAAAGAACATACTTACTAAAAAGCCAATTCCTAATGCTTTTTTCCATGAAACCCTGAAATAATATTTAAGATAAAATCCAAGTGGCACCTGCATAATGATGTTTGCAATAATCTGAAACAGCATGGAAGATGTCAATAGCTTTTTCCAATGGTTAGCAAGAAACCAGGTACTTGTATCTGAAGCAACAAATCCCGCATTACGCATTGCAGATTGAATATTATTAAATAAATGATGATTAAACTGTGCCGGTTTTCTAGTCAACACTTCATCAATAGTTGGTAGGGGAAGTAACGTTAAGAAAAATGCGCACATCATGTAAAAAACGAATGAAAAAATAACGGTTGTCCTCATAATGGATAAACCATTATATTTTCGATAATTCCATACAAGAAAAGGAACTGTCATGAGACAAACGATGGTCGGAAATACACAAATAGCAGTGATAATTGGAAATGAATAGTTTGATAAATGAGATAACATATGATGCCTCCTAAACTAGTAATAACTCTCAACCTTTAGAGTATATCTAGTATTCATAATGAATGCAATATAAAATGCGTTTCCCATATGAAACTCCTATTAAGTAGATTGACAATGCGTACATACAATGCTAACATATACGTATAGACGGTTTACGTAAAACAAATATACGTATGAACGTAATGTTTGGTGGAGGAAAATATGATTATTAGTGAAAGAATATTCAAGATATTAGAAGACAAGCATATGTCACAAAGTACATTTGCGAAGAAGGTAGGATTATCGGCAAGTACGATTAGTGACTGGAAGACAAAAAAGACAAATCCTACAGCTGAAAAGATTATGTCAATATGTGGGGTATTGGAGATTACACCTGAACAGTTGCTCACAGGTAAAGGTATTGATGAGGATTATGAAGAGAGTAAGATTGAGAAAGTAAAAGCGAAATTTTCGATAACAAGTTCAGATATTCAGATATTAGAAGATTATCATAGTTTGAAAGAGGCACAAAGGAAGAGGTTATTGAAATATATGGAAGCTCTTAAGCAGATAGAAGAGTTGGAGGAGTTGGAGTAAATCATGAAGTCGCAAATTGCGACTTCATGATTTAAGAAAAGTGAAGGAGATACGATGGAAGAAAATACGGGAGTAATGACAGTAGATAATATAAGTAATCGAGTGTATGTCATAAGAGGACAACAGGTGATGTTAGATTATGATTTGGCTGAGATTTATGGATATGAAGTGAAGGCATTAAATCAGCAGGTAAAAAGAAATATTGATAGATTTCCAGAGGATTTTTTGTTTCAACTTAAAAAAGAAGAAATACCTGAAGATTTTTTAAAGTCACAAATTGTGACTTTAAACGAAAGCGGAAATAAAAGAGGGCTTCATATCAAAAAAATGCCATACGCATTTACTGAACAAGGCATATATATGCTTGCTACAGTTCTTCGTGGAGAACTTGCAGAGCAACAAAGTATATTTATCATGCGCACATTTCGAGAAATGCGTCATTACATAAGGGAGAATCAACAGTTTGTTACACAATCAGAAATGCGATTGGTAACAGCTAGAGTATCGGAAATGTCAGTACAAATGTCAGATATGGTAGATAGGCAGAAGAAAACAGAACAGAATGTGAAAAAT